>JAPZUA010000004.1:90000-390000 GCA_027532905.1 Magnetospirillum sp. | reverse complement strand
CGCGCCGGGTCTTTTTCGGCCGCCGGGTCCGCGTTGGCCCCAAGCTGGAAATCGATGCGCCATAGATCGTCGGGCTGTTTGTGCAGCAAGGTCGAGCCGCCTTCGTGGAACGGCGGATCGAACCAGAACCAGCGCTCGGTGGGGAATTCGGCCTGCATGCGCACATCGGCGATCAGAAATCGGTCTTCGAATACGCGGCCTTTGAAATCGAGCCCGAGCATTTTGCGCGTCGGGCTGCGTGCCCCATCGCACGCCACGACCCAGTCGGCTTCGATGCGATAGGAGCCTGCGGGCGTTTCGATTCCGAGGCCGACATGGTCGGCGTGCATGTCGAGGCCCGCAACCTTGCTTGCAAAACGCAGATCGAGATTGGGCAGCGCCAAGGCGCGATCGACGAGGAATTTCTCGAGCCAATATTGCTGCAGATTGACGAACGCAGGAAACCGATGGCCGCCCTCGGGCAAGAGATCGAACGCGTAAATCTGCTGCGGCCCGTGGAACACTTTGCCGACCTGCCAGGTGACGCCCTTCTCGACGATGGGGGCGGCACAGCCGAGCCGGTCGAAAATTTCGAGCGTGCGCTTGGCGTAGCACAGGCCGCGCGAGCCGTGCGACACGCTCGTGTCGTCGTCGAGCAGCACGACTTTGCGGCCGCGTTGCGCAAAATCGATCGCCGTCGCAAGCCCGACCGGCCCCGCGCCGATCACCACAACCGGATGGCGCACGGGGCGCGCGGCCGCACTGTCGGCACTCGGGCGAAATTCGTACTGCGGATAGACGAAGCCCATCGCGCCTCGCGCCGCTACGCGCGCTCGAGGGCGAGAGCGATCCCTTGGCCCACGCCGATGCACATCGTGGCCAGCGCGCGCTTTTTGCCGGTGTTGACGAGCTCGCGTGCAGCCGTAAGCGCCAGCCGCGCGCCCGACATGCCGAGCGGATGGCCAAGCGCGATCGCCCCGCCATTTGGGTTTACGTGTGCTGCATCGTCGGCAATGCCCAACTCGCGGAGCACTGCGAGCGCTTGGGCGGCAAACGCCTCGTTGAGTTCGATCACGTCGAGATCGGCGATCTTCCAGCCCAACCGTGCCAGCAATTTCTGCGCGGCCGGTGCGGGACCGATGCCCATGATGCGCGACGGCACGCCGGCCGTGGCCGCACCCACCACGCGCGCCAGCGGGTTGAGGCCGAAGCGCTTGACCATCGCTTCGCTTGCGACGAGCAGCGAAGCCGCACCGTCGTTCACGCCCGACGCATTGCCGGCCGTGACGCTGCCGCCCGCGCGGAACGGCGCTTTGAGTTTCGCGAGCGCTTCGAGCGAGGTTGCGCGCGGATGTTCGTCCGCTTCGACGCGCACCACGTCTTTGCCCTTGCGCGTGTCGATGCCGACGATCTCCTGCGCGAACCGCCCGCTTGCTTGGGCTGCCAACGCGCGCTGCTGGCTGCGCAGTGCAAACGCGTCTTGGTCCGCGCGCGCAATGCCGAAATCGGCGGCGACGTTTTCGGCCGTTTCGGGCATCGAATCGATGCCGTGCATCTGTTTCATCAGCGGATTGACGAAGCGCCAGCCGATCGTGGTGTCGTAGATCGCAGGCTCGCGCCCGAAAGCGGTTTCCGATTTCGGCATGACGAAGGGGGCACGGCTCATGCTTTCCACGCCGCCCGCTACAATCATGTCGCACTCGCCGGTGCGGATCGCGCGCGCGGCATAGGCGAGCGCGTCGAGGCCCGAGCCGCACAGCCGGTTGATCGTGGTGCCCGAGATTTCGACCGGCAAGCCTGCCAGCAGCAGCGCCATGCGCGCGACATTGCGATTGTCTTCGCCGGCTTGGTTGGCACAGCCATAGACGACGTCGTCGACCATCGCCCAATCCACGCCCGCATTGCGCCGTACGAGCTCGCGCAGCGGGGCGGCGGCAAGATCGTCGGTGCGCACGCCGGAGAGCGCGCCGCCGTAGCGGCCGATCGGCGTGCGGATTCCATCGACGATATAGGCTTCGCTCATTGTGCGGATTCCCTGGCGACGAGGCGGTTGAGGCGCGGGCTGGCGCGGTAGCGGTCTTCGCCGTAATGGCGTTTGAGATTGTCGAGCACGGACTTGACGAGGTCGAGCCCAATCTCGTTGCCCCAAGCAAACGGGCCGTCCGGGTAGTTGACGCCGAGCGTCATCGCAAGATCGATGTCTTCGGGGCTCGCCACACCGTGCTGCGCCATGTCGAGCGCTTCGTTGACGAGCATTGCGACTGTGCGCAGCACGACAAGGCCGGGCGCGTCGTCGATCAGCGACACGGCAACGCCCATCGCCTGGAAAAAACCCGCCGCCGAGGCCGCCGCCTGGCCCGTCGCTTGGTCGGCGACGGAAATCGCAATGCGGGTCGCACTTGCGTAGTCGAGGGCGAGGTCGAACAGGACAAGCTCGTTTTCGTTTGTGTCGCGCGCGCGCCGGGTCGCACTGCGCCCGTCGGAAAGATGCAAGACGGTGCCGTCGATCAGCAGACGCGGGCCTGCTTCGGTTGCCGGGCGGCGATGCACGAAGAGGCCTGCCTCTTTGGCGCGCGCCAGCAACGGCTCGAGCCGCTCGTCCTCGCCTTCGCGCGTGACTTGGGCGGGCTTGGGCGCTTCCGGCTCGCTCGAGATCGGCGGGTTTTCGGCACCCTTCCCGTAGGCGAAGAATCCGCGCCCGCTTTTGCGCCCGAAGCGCCCGGCCGCGACCATTTCGCTCTGCACATTCGAGGGCAGATATCGCGGATCGTTGAAGGTCGCGGCGTAGACGGCGTTGGTGACCGCGAAATTGATGTCGTGGCCGATCAGATCCATGAGCGCGCACGGCCCCATCTTGAAGCCGCCCGCTTCGCACATCACGGCATCGAGCGTGGCGGCATCGACCGCGCGCTCGCCCAGCAGGCGCAATGCTTCGCCGTAGAAGGGCCGCGCACAGCGATTGACGATGAAGCCCGGCGTGGAGATCGCCTTGACCGGTGTTTTGCCCCAAGCACGCGCGGTGTCGCACAAGATCTCGGTCGTGGCCGCATTGGTGCCGAGGCCCGACACGATCTCGACGAGTTTCATGAGCGGTGCGGGGTTGAAAAAGTGGAAACCCGCAACGCGGCCCGGATGTTCGAGATCGCGTGCAAGTGCCGAGATCGACAAAGACGAGGTGTTGCTGGCCAGAATGCAGTCGGGACCGACGATCGCTTCGAGTTCGGAAAACAACGCGCGCTTGGCGGCGACGTCTTCGACGATGGCCTCGATCGCAAGCGCACACACGTCGAAATCAGCGAGGCTTTCGGCGGGCTCGATGCGGCCGAGTGTCGCTTCGGCTTTGTCGGCCGCAAGTTTGCCTTTGGCCACGAGCCCGTCGAAGGTTTTGGCCATCGCGGCAATCGCCGCATCGACGGCACCGTCGCGCCGGTCGAACAGCCGCACGCGGTGCCCTGCCAGCGCTGCGACTTGCGCAATGCCCGCCCCCATGGCGCCGGCACCCACAATGCCGATCGTCCGGTCCGGTGCGATGGCGGCCATTTGCGTTTCCTTTCGCGAAAGGCGCACCATGCCAAGGCTTGATGCCGCCCGCAATCTTCCTCTCGCCGCCGCTCCGGATATCGCCATGACGCCTTTCGTGCTGACGGGTTTTGCCGTTCTTGTCGTGTGCACGTCGACCCTGTCGGGGATCTTCGGCATGGCCGGCGGCGTCATTCTGATCGGCGTGCTGCTGAGCTTCATGCCGGTCCCCGCCGCCATGGCTTTGCATGGGGCTACGCAGATCGCGGCGAACCTGTCGCGCGCTTTCATGTGGCGGCGCCATATCCGCACCGCGACGGCGTTGTTCTATGTGGCGGGCGCGCTCGGCGCGGTGCTGCTGTGGTCGCTGTTTTTGTACGTGCCCGAGCGCGCGCACGCGTTTGTGGCGCTGGGGCTCATTCCGTTTGCGGTGCGCCTCGTGCCCGATGCCTGGCAGGGCCGGCCCGAGAACCGGCTCGATGCCGTGCTCTACGGGGCGATCTGCATGACCGCCATTCTGATGACCGGCGTGGCCGGCCCGATGCTCGACGCGTTTTTCCTGCGCGGAAAATTCGACCGGCGCGAGATCGTGGCGACCAAATCGGCCGTGCAGAGCTTCGGACATTTCGCCAAGCTCGTCTATTTCGGCGCGTTGATCGACGATGTCGTGTTCGAAGAGCCGCACGTGCTGGCCGTCGCGATCGCGATGGCGGTGCTGGGGACAAGCCTTGGCGGCCTCGTGCTCGAGCGCATGAAAGACGTCGCGTTCCGCCGCTGGGCCGACGGCATCGTCAATGCCGTGAGCCTTTGGTATCTCGGCTACGGACTCTATCTGCTGTTCGTTAAGGCTTAAGTGCTGGCGCGCGTGCCGAACAGCCCCGCCAATTTGCGCAGCAAGAAGCCGACGAACTTCGCCAGATACCAAAGGGCGACGACCATCACGGCGACGAGGACGGCAAGGGCGATCAAAAACAGCGTCGGGTTCGCGGCCGCAAGATAGAGGCCGCCGAACAAGGTTGCGTCCTCCGCCAACGACGCGCCTGTTGTACCCACCACGGGCGCATGCGCATTCACGAACAAACGCCCGCTTGCCTTCGTCGCATGCGTGCCCAGCGCCAACGCGCCGCCGCCAAGCAGGGCAGCCAGATGCAAAGCGGGATCGGCTTGGCCGACGGCTGCCGCCGCGAGGAACGCGCCCGCCGGAATGCGGATGAACGTATGTAGCGTGTCCCACAACGTATCCACGCCTGGGATCTTGTCGGCGACGAACTGGACGGCATAGAGCAGCCCCGCCACGAGCATCACTTCCGGCCGTGCGACCAAGCCAAGCTCGCCCGGCAGATCGACGACGCCGAACCACTGCATCGCACCCAGCGCGAGTACTGCGCCATAGAGATTGAGCCCGCTCGCCCAGGCAACTGCCGAGGCGAGAGCGAGGACCGCGTGGCTGCCGCCGTCTTCGAGCATGGCGGCGAGCGGCTCGTGCGCCTAGCGGCCGACCGCGTAGGCTTGCTGTTGGCGCGGCGTGGCTGCGGCCTTCAGCAATTTGCCTTCGCGCTTGGCGGCGGCGTTGCGGCCCAGCGACCAGTCGCCGCCGATCTCGATGTCGTGGCCCTTTGCCTTGAGGGCGTCGACCGTTTCCTTGGAGAAGCGCGCTTCGAGCTGCACCTTGCCGGGGCGCGCTTCACGCGGGAAAAACGAGTTCGGCCAATGGTCGGTCTGCAGCATCGGCTGGTCCATCGCGGCCTGCATGTTGAGGCCGTGATCGACATGGCGGATGAAAAACTGCGCGATCCATTGGTCCTGGTTGTCGCCGCCGGGCGAACCGAAAGCGAGCCACGGCTTGCCGTCTTTCATTGCCATCGACGGCGTGAGCGTCGTGCGCGGGCGCATGTTGGGCTTGAGGCTCGAGGGCAGGCCCTCTTGCAGCCAGAACATCTGCGCGCGTGTGCCCAGACAGAAGCCGAGCTCCGGCACGGTCGGCGAAGATTGCAGCCAGCCGCCGGAAGGCGTGCAGGCCACGACATTGCCCCAGCGATCGACCACGTCGAGATGGCACGTATCGCCCTCGGCGGGGCCGCGCGCGGCACGCCCCTCGCGCGCAAAGGCGGAAGCGCCGCCGTCGCGATAGGCATCCTGCTTCTGCTGGTCGCTTTCCACGCGTGCGGGTTCGCCGAAGCCGCCCATGCCGGGGATCGCGCGCTTGGTGCCGACGACGTTGAAGTGCGGCAGCACGGCCGCGCGGCCCAAAGGCGCGCCGGGGCGCAATTCGAGCGAGGCTTTGTCGCCGATGAGCTTGCGCCGCTCGGCATTGTAGGCATCCGACAGCAACGCCTCGAGCGGCACGTCGGCGAAATTGGGATCGGCATACCAGGCTTCGCGGTCGGCATAGGCAAGCTTGGTCGCTTCGACGAGCAGATGGATGAAGTCGGGGCCGTTCGTGTCCATCGCGGGCACGTCGTAGCCTTGCAGCAACGCCAGCACCTGCAGCAGCACGGGGCCCTGGCTCCAGGGCCCGGCTTTGCAAACGGTCACGCCGCGATAATCGTAGGTCGCGGGCGCTTCGAACGTGGCCTGCCACGCGGCCATGTCGGCTCCCGTCAGCACGCCCTTGTGCGGCCGGCCCGAGACGTCCATGACGTCGGTCGTGCGGCTGAAACGGTCGATCGCTTCGGCGACGAAGCCTTTGTAATAGGCCGCGCGCGCTTTTTCGATCTGCGCTTCGCGGTCGGGACCGGCCGAAGCGCCCTCGGCCAAGATCCGCTCGAGAGTCGCCGCCAGTTTGGGCGTGGCGAACAGGGCGCCGGCCGTCGGCACGGTACCGCCCGGCATCCAAGTTGCGGCCGAGCTCGTCCAGTGGTTCTTGAAAATCTCGGCGACCGACGACACGGCACCGGCAACGCCGGGCAGCAGCGGAAAGCCGTTTTTGGCGTAGCCGATGGCGGGGGCCAGCGCTTCGGCAAGCGTGATCGTACCGTAGTCGCGCAGCATCAGCATCCAGGCATCGAACGCACCCGGCACTGTCGCCGCCAGCAAGCCCGTGCCCGGTACGAGATCGAGCCCTTCGCTTTTGTAGTGCGCGATCGTGGCGCCGGCAGGCGAGGTCCCTTGGCCGCAGATCACTTTGGGCGTGCCGTCGGCGGTGCAGGCGATGAGGACGGCGTCGCCGCCGAGACCGTTCATGTGCGGCTCGACGACTTGAAGCGTGAAGCCCGCCGCGACGGCCGCGTCGAACGCGTTGCCGCCTTTTTCGAGGATCGACATGCCGACCTGGCTCGCGATCCAATGGGTCGAAGAAACGACGCCGAACGTGCCGACGATTTCGGGACGCGTGGTGAAGGTCGATTGTGCGGCAGGCGGCATGTGCGAGGACTCCGGCGTGAAGGGCGATATCGTGCGACCATAGCGCCTCGCGGCCTAGCTGGATAGATCGGGCGCAGGCTATGGTCTAGCCGAAGACTTTGCGCAACAGCTCGGTCGTGCGCGCGGCGGGATTGGCGCGGATGTCGGCTTCTTCGCGCGCGACATAGTGGAAAATGCCGTCGAGGCCTTTGTCGCGCGTCCAGTCGGCAAGGTCGGCCGAGACGTTCGGCACGCCCGGCAGATTGCGATAGCTGCCGAGCATACGGTCGTAGGCCGCGACGGCACCGGCGTTTTTGAGTGCCTGTTCGATCGGCGGGCGCAGCTTGGCCCCGAGTTCGCTGCCCGTGGTGCGGCGCAAATACTGTGTCGCGGCGTCGGCCGGACCGTTCAGGATACCGGTTGCGTCCGACACGGTCATGCTGCGGATCGCGCGCACGAAGATATCTTTGGCGGCATTCATGGCTTGTTCGGCCGCACGGTTCATGCGCGTTTCGAGATCGTCGGCCATTCCCGATTGGCCGACGCTGCGCAACGCACTTTGCACGCGCGCGAGCTGCTCGGGCAGCGGAATGCGTACGGCTGTGTCGCCGAGAAACCCGTCGGTGCGGCCGAGCTTTGCAACCGCCGCCGTACTGCCTTTTTCGAGCGCGTCTTTGAGGCCTTGTGCGATCTCAGCGGCCGACATTCCGCGCCCGCGCGTGCTGCCGGTGCTGCTGCCGGGGACGGCGACGCCGCCTTGGTTCAGGAGGTTGCGCCCTTGGTCGAGCAGGCTTTGGGCAGCGAGCGGCGAGGCTGCGAGGGTTGCAGCACCTGTGCCCAGCAAAAAACGACGACGCTGCATCGACCTGTCTCCAATGTTGGGATTGAGCGTGCGAGCCTAGCAAATCGCGCGGTTTTACGCATCGCGAAGGTGCTAAAGGCTTGAATTAGCAGTTCTGATCGGGCAGTTTGGCGCGTGTCAAAAGGCGGTGCGATGCTCTCGACCCAGTCCTCGAAGATTCAGCGCAAGAAATATTCGCATTCGGAACTCGCGAATGCGATCGCGTTGCACGAGCGCTTTCGCACCGGCAAACCCGGCGGCGTGCGCGCACAGCTTGCGTTTGCCGATCTCTCGGGCATGGCGATGGCGGGCGCCAATCTCGCGGAAGCCGACTGCACGGGTGCTTCGTTTCGCGGCGCCATGCTGTCGGATTGCGTGTTCGACCGTGCGGCCCTGTTCGCCTGCGATTTTCGCGAAGCCGATCTCGAGGGTGCGAGCCTCGTGCGCGCCGATCTGCGCGGGGCGTGTTTGCGCGGCGCCAATCTCACGCGCGCCAATCTGATCCAGGCCGATTTGCGCGAAGGCTCGATCACGCAGAAGGACAAAGCCGGCAATCTGCACGCGTTGCGCCTGGGCAAAGTGGGGCCGGCCGAATTGCAGGGTGCGACGCTTGCCGCCGCGAACCTCTCCGAAGCGTCGATGGAAGGCATGTCGGCAGGCCAGGCCGATTTCACCGACGCGATCATGCGCGACTGCAAATTGGCGCGCGCCAATCTGCAGAAGGCGCAGTTCACGGGCGCCAATCTCGCCGGGGCCGATCTGCGCGGTGCCAACTGCACGGGGGCTTCGCTCGACGGCGCTGTGATGACGGGCGTGAAGCTTGCCGATGCCGTGATGGACGGCGCTTCGCTGGTCGATGTCGTCAACGACAATCTCGCGGGCAAAGCACTCGCCGAGCAGGGTGTCGCGCCCGAAGAATTGCTGCGCTTGCACGCACTCTGGGCGCAGACGGGCGGGGCGCAAGGCAAGGCCGCCGATCTTTCCGGCTACGATTGCCGCAGCCTGCCGCCTTTGGCGGGGCTCGTCCTCGTGGGCTTGCGCGCGGAAAAGGCGATCCTCGTCGGGCTCGATCTGCGGGGCTGCCAATTGCAGGGTGCTCGCCTTATGGGAGCGGATTTGCGCGACTGCAAACTCGCCGGGGCGGATTTGCGCGGCGTCAATCTCACGGGGGCGAAACTCACGCGCGCCGATCTGCGCGACTGCGATTTTTCGCCGCTCGTGATCGGTGCGGATCGCAGCTTTGCCGCCAAGCTCGACCAGGCGGCGTTGCGCGCGGTCGATCTGCGCGGTGCCAAACTCGGCGGGGCCAGCCTCGACCGTGTCGATCTGCGCGACGCGATCGCCGACGACGACCAACTCAAGGGCTTGCGGCTCGACACGGCCCTTCTCGATGCGCGCGCCAAAGCCCGGCTCGCCGCGGAATAGGTTTTTCTGCTGCTGCAGCGCAATATTGTTTTGTCACAGCATAATATGAATTATTTGCACGACATATTGCACTGCAGCACCGCATGTGCGATGCTCTCTTCCTGGAAGGTGGCGTCCGATTCTCCGTAGGAGGGACATTGGATGAGCTATCTCGATCAAACGCAGCACATTGCCACATCGAACCTTGCTGCACCGCCAACGCGCCATCCGCGCGGCGAATTGGCGTCGCGCACCTTGGCGATGCCGGCCGACACCAATCCGCGCGGCGACGTGTTCGGCGGCTGGATCATGTCGCTGATGGATGTTGCCGGCAAAATGAGCGCGACCCGCTATGCGCACGGCCGCGTGGCGACGGTGGCGGTCTCGAACATTGTGTTCCACCGGCCGGTCAATGTCGGCGACACGGTGTGCTGCTACACGCAGCTCGTCAAAATCGGCCGCACCTCGATTTGTTTCGACGTCGAAGTGTGGGTGCTGCGCCAGGGCCACGGCGAACGCGTGATGGTGACGGACGCGAATTTCACCTACGTCGCCCTTGACGATGCCGGCCAGCCGCAGCCGCTGGCGGCGACAAGCGTTACGTGATCTCCGGGATTCTGTAGGGCAGCGCTTCGGCTTCGAAGCCGGCGAGGTCCTGCGGCTGCAGGCCGACGACGATCGGGTCGGCCTCTTCGCGCTGCACGAGCAGGCGCGTGTTGAACAGATCGTGGTTGTAGCCGTGTTTGTCGACGATGCGGTGCACGACGAGCGGCAACGCCGTTTCGCCGACTTTGCCGCCGGTGATCTGGCTGCGGATGCGCGAAATCGCATGGCCGCCCACGGTGAGGCCTTGCAGCTTGTCCACGAGCTTTTCGGCGCGGGCCAGAAACAGGATCGTGTCGAGCTGGCGCACGACCGGCGGCTCGGTCGGGCGCACGAAACTGCCCACGCACACCTGGTTCGCCTGCGCCTTGCCGATCAGGCGCGCCAATTGGATCGTCACTTCGCCCACGAGATATTCGAAGCCGCGGGGCCTTGTTCCTTCGATCTGGTGGTAGGCGTAATGCGCCCCCACCGAAAAACACGTGCGCAAGGTCGGCACGAAATCGGCCTGGCCGCGCAGGCGGGCGACCGCATTGTCGGCCAAGATCAGCACGAGCGCCGCATAGGTGCGCAGATCGGCTTCGAAGCCGCGCGCGCGGTTCCAGACATAGAATCCGTCGCCGACGGTCGAGCGCGCGAGCTCGATATCGAGGCCGATCTCGGCCATCTTCTTGGCGGCGTTGTTGATCGAAAATTCGAGGCTCGCAAGCTGCGCCATCTGCGCCAGCGGATCGACCTTCGAAAAGCCGACGATGTCGAACAGCATCACCGCGCGATGCTCGGTGCGCGACACGCCGTAGCGGCGCACGACCTGGTCCACGACTTGCGGATCGACGTCGCCTTTGTTGTCGCCGACCGTGAAGGGCAGCTCCACGCGGATTGGGCGCGCCTGCAGCGTCTTGGCGACTTCGCCGAAAGTCTGCGCGCCCATCTGGCGGCTGCCCGACAGCACGCGTGGCACTTTGGGCGCTTCGGCCAAAACGCGCCATACGGGGGCTGCACAGATCGACACGACATTGCCCGCGACCGTCCAGCCCGCAATCATGTGCTGGCCGAGTTTCCAAGCCGCCTGCAAAGCGAAATCGAGTTCGCGCAAACCGTCGCGGATTTCGTCCGGTGTCGCCATGGCGCAATCCTACGGCTAAACCACCTCGGAAACATAGTGGTGGCGGTGGGTGGCGCAGCGCGAGACGCGCCATTCGCAGGGCCGTCCGTCGAGGGCGAAGGCGATGCGGTCGATCTCGAGCAAGGGAGCACCGCTGCGCAAACCGAGATGGGCTGCGTCTTCCGGGCTGGCGGCGACGGCCTTGAGCTTTTCGGCCGCACGCGCGACCGACACGCCGAAACGGTCCTGGTAGAGCTTGTAGAGTTCGTTGGGCAGGTCCGCGCGGTCGCGCACGTCGAGCCCCTGGAACAAAGCCGCTGGTACAACGATGCGCTCGACGATCGCGGCCGCTCCGTCGAGCAGGCGCAGGCGCTGCAGCCGCACCACGCGGGCGGACGCCGCAAGGCCGAGGCGTTGGGCCTCGTCGCGCGTGGCGGGCCCGGCCTTCAGCGACAGAACGCGGCTGCCGGGCAAGGCGCGCCTGCCGTCGTCGCCGACGAGATGGAAAAAATGGAACAAGGCGCGCGCTTGCGTGTGCTCGGCCACAAAGGTGCCGCGGCCCTGGCGGCGCACGATCAGATTGGCCTTGGCGATGTCGTCCAGCGCCCGGCGCACGGTGCCTTGGCTCACGCCGAGGCTGGCGGCAAGCGCAGGCTCGGGCGGCAGTTTTTCGCCCGCCCGCCATACGCCGCTGCCGAGTTTCTGCATCAAAGCCTGTTTGGCACGCGCATAGAGCGGCAGTGGGCGGGAGAGTTTCGAACGCATAGTCTTCTATAAGATAGAAGATACGATTGACGCAAGAACGCCGGGCGCCCTAGCGTTCGCAACCATCTCGGAAAAACCAAAAGCAACAGCATCAAGGGGAGGGACATGGCGACCCAATTCATCGTCCACGACAAAAAAGACACGGTCGGCGTGATCGTCGTCGAAGACGTCAAGCCCGGCGCCACGCTCGAAGGCTGGCTCATGGAAGGCGACGGCACGGTCAAGCTCAAGGCACTCAAAGCCATTCCGCTCGGCCACAAGATCGCCCTCGTCGATCTCAAGAAGGGCGATACGGTCCTCAAATACGGGCACGATATCGGCCGCATCGTGGCGGACGCCAAAAAAGGCGACCATGTCCATGTCCACAACATGAAGACCAAGCGCTGGTAAGCGTGCCCTTAAGCGAATCGACGAACAATAAGGAGCGGCCCATGGCCAAAGCCCCAGCTATCATCAAAAAGCGCACGCGTTCGGTCGGCAAACTGCCCTTCATGGGCTATCGCCGCGAGAACGGTCGTGTCGGCATCCGCAACCACGTCATCGTGCTGCCGCTCGACGATCTGTCGAACTCGGCCGCCGAGGCGGTCGCCAACAACATCAAGGGCACGATGGCGCTGCCGCACGCCTATGGGCGTCTGCAGTTCGGCGAGGATCTTGCCCTGCATTTCCGCACGCTCATCGGCACGGGCTGCAACGCCAACGTCGCCGCCGTGGTCGTGATCGGCATCGAGCCCGGCTGGACCGCGCGCGTCGTGGACGGCATTGCCAAGACCGGCAAGCCCGTTCAGGGCTTCGCGATCGAAGGCAACGGCGATCTCAAAACCATCGAAGCGGCCAGCCGCGTTGCCCAGCAATTCGTGATGTGGGCGACGGAAAAGCAGCGCGAGGAATGCACGATCGACGAGCTTTGGGTTTCGACCAAGTGCGGCGAATCCGACACGACGTCGGGCCTTGCCTCGTGCCCGACGGTCGGCAACCTCATCGACAAGATCGATCCGATGGGGGCCACCACCTGCTTCGGCGAGACGTCCGAGCTCACGGGTGCCGAGACCGAAATGGTCAAGCGCGCGCTCAACAAAAACGTCGCCGATAAGTTCATGGGCGTGTTCAACGCCTACCAAGGCATGATCGAGCGCTACAAGACCGACGATCTGTCGGACTCGCAGCCGACCAAGGGCAACATTGCGGGCGGCCTCACGACGATCGAGGAAAAGGCCTTCGGCAATTTCCAGAAGATCGGCCACAAGACCAAATACGTGGACGTGCTGGGCCCGGCCGAAATGCCGGCCAAGGGCAAGGGTCTCTACTTCATGGATACGTCGTCGGCGGCCGCCGAATGCGTGACCCTGCAAGCGGCAGCGGGCTTCGTCGTGCACCTGTTCCCGACCGGCCAGGGCAACGTGATCGGTAACCCGATCGAGCCCGTGATCAAGCTCACGGCCAATCCGAAGACCGCGCGCCTGATGCCCGAGCATATCGACCTCGACGTGTCGGGCATCCTGCGCCGCGAGATGGATCTCGACGAGGCGGGCGACCGCCTCATCGACGTGATGATCCGCGTGTGCAACGGCCGCTACACCTGCGCCGAAGCTTTGGGCCATCGCGAGTTCGTGATGACCAAGCTCTACCAAAGCGCCTAAGGCGGTACGGGCGGTTGGGCACGATCGAAGTCCGCGTTTGGCGGGGTACGGCGGAGGGCAGCTACCAGTCCTTCGCCGTCCCCCGCCGTGCGAACCAAACCGTGCTCGATCTCGTCACCTACATCCAGCGCACGCTCGATCCCACGCTGTCCTACCGCTTCGCGTGCCGCGTGGGCATGTGCGGCAGCTGTGCGATGACCGTGAACGGCAAGCCGCGCTGGACCTGTCGCACGCACGTGGCAAAACTTGAAGACGATGTCTTGACGATCGAGCCGCTCAAGAATCTGCCCATCGTCAAAGATCTCGTCGCCGACCTCGCGCCGTTCTTTGACAAATGGGCCAAGGCCGAAGGCAGTTTCAAACCGACGGCCGCACCCGGCAGTGATTTTGTCGCGGTACGCCCCGACACGGCAGCACGCGTTGCCGCCGATGCGGGCATCGAATGCATCGGCTGTGCGGTGTGCTATTCGGCTTGCGACGTGGCCGCGTGGAACCCCGATTACCTGGGGCCGGCTGCGCTCAACCGCGCGTGGACCTTGCAGAACGACGTGCGCGACGGCGGCAAGCAGGCGCGCCTTGCGGCGGTGGCGGGCGATGCGGGCTGCCATGCCTGCCACACGCAGCAATCCTGCCGCGCCCATTGCCCCAAAGGACTCAATCCGAGTGCCGCGATCGCAGGCCTCAAGCGGGCGGCCTTGGGCGCTTTGCTGAAGGGCGAATTGTGAGGCGCACGCGTTTCGAGGTCGCTCTATGGGCGCTGCAGCGCGCGAGTGCGGCCGTGTTGGCCTTGTGTGTCGCGGCGCATCTGGCGACGAACATCTATGCCGTGCAAGGCGGGCTCAGTGCCGCCGAAATCCTCGGCCGCACGCGCGGCTCGGTCGCGTTGGCGCTTTTCTACGGCCTGTTCGTCGCAGCCGTTGCCGTGCACGCACCCATCGGCTTGCGCACAATCTTGCGCGAAACGCTCGGCTGGCAGGGGCGCGCACTCGATGCGGCCCTTGCGGCGTTCGCGTGTTTCCTCGCTTGGTTCGGCTGGCGCGCTGTCGCAGGGCTCGTTGCATGAGCCGCAGCGCCTATCGCAATCATCCGACCTGGTGGGCCTTTGCGATCCATCGGGTCTCGGGTGTGGCGCTGGCGGCGTTTCTGCCTGCGCATTTTTGGGCCTTGGGACTGGCGCTCGAGAGCGAAGCAGCCCTCGACAGCCTGCTCGCATGGACCGCCCATCCGGCCCTCAAGCTCGTCGAGACCGGATTGGTGGTGCTGCTCGCCGCCCATCTCGCGGGGGGTTTGCGCGTGATGGCGATCGAGTTTCTGGCCTGGAATGCCGGCCAGAAAAACGCCGTCGCCTTGTCCGCGTTTTTTGCACTCGCAGCAGGGCTGCTGTTTTTGCTGAACGCCGTCGCCTGAATGGAGATCGCGGGCGATTTGTGGCTGGTTGCGGGCGCCTTCGTTGCCGCCTTCGCCTCGGGCCTTGCCGGCTTTGCATTTGCGCTGGTTGCCTCGGCCACGTTCCTGCATTTTCGCGATCCCATCGACGCCACGCCGCTGGTGCTTGCGGCAAGCCTGCTCGCGCAGTGTTTTTCGATCTGGTCGCTGCGCGCTGGCCTCGATTGGCGGCGCCTTTCTCCCTTTTTGGTCGGCGGTATCATCGGCATTCCGCTCGGGATCGCCTTGCTGAATCTCGTTCCGGCCGAACCGCTTAAACAGGCGATCGGCATATTCCTGATCGCTTATGCGAGCTTGCGCCTTTTGGCGGGCGAACTGCGCCCGATCGCGGCGGGCGGGCGCATGCTCGACGGGTTCGTGGGCTTTATCGGCGGTACGATGGGCGGGCTTGCCGGGCTTTCGGGTGCGGTGCCCACGATTTGGGCGGGCTTGCGCGGTTGGCCCAAAGACGCGCAGCGTGCCGTCTACCAGCCCTATATTCTGGCGATGCAGGCGGCAGCCTTGCTCGCCCTTTTGAGCCAGGATGCGATCGGCCCCCAGGCGGTCGCCGATTTCTGGCTGTGCCTGCCGGCCGTCGCACTCGGCGTTTGGCTCGGCCTTAAATTTTATCGAAGGATCGACGACAAACAATTCAGCAATATCGTGCTTGCCTTGCTGCTAGCGTCGGGCGTGGGTTTGGTGCTGTAATTGGCCCAACAAGAAGACTTCGTTTCGCCAAAAGGGGGAGACAACGCCATGAAGCCGATCATGCCTGCTCGCCGTGCCGTGTTGCTGGGTGCCGCGTCGCTCGTCGCCGCACCCAAAATCTTGCGCGCCCAAAGCGAGGTGCGCGAGGTGCGCATCGCCAAACAATTCGGGATCTCCTATCTGCCGCTAATGGTGATGGAAGACCAGAATCTGATCGAGAAGCACGCGCGCGCCGCGGGCCTCGAGGTCAAAACAAACTGGCTGCAGTTTTCAGGCGGTGCCCCCATCAACGACGCGCTGATTTCCGGCAGCCTTGAATTCGCGGGCGGCGGCGTGGGGCCGATGATCGTGTTGTGGGCGCGCACCAAGGGCAGCCTCAATGTGCGGGGCGTGGGATCGCTCAATTCGCTGCCGCTCTATCTCAACACGGTCAATCCGGCCGTGAAGACGGTTCGCGACTTCACCGACAAGGACCGCATCGGCCTGCCGGCGGTGCGCGTGTCGATCCAGGCGATCACGCTGCAGATGGAATGCGAGCGCGTGTTCGGGATGGGCCAGCACGCCAAGCTGGACAACATCACCGTCTCGATGTCGCACCCCGACGCAATGAACGCGATGATGTCGGGCCGCAGCGAGATCACGGCGCATTTTGGCTCGCCGCCGTTCCAGAACCAGCAGCTGCAGGATGCGCGCGTGACGCGCGTGCTGACCAACTACGAAGTGCTGGGCGGGCCCGCCTCGTTCAATTTCATGTGGACGACCGCGCGCGTGCGCGAGCAGAACCCGCGCGTCTATGCGGCGTTCGTGGCCGCACTCGCCGAAGCGCAAGCGCTCATCAACCGCGACAAGAGCCTCGCCGCCGACATCTATGCGCGCGTCGAACGCGGTGCGCCGCCCAAAGAATTTGTGATGCAGCTCCTAAACGATCCGCAGCACGTCTTCACGACCGTGCCCAACAACACGATGAAATACGCGACCTTCATGGCGCGCACCGGCACGATCCGCGAAGCACCCGCCGACTGGAAGGACATGTTCTTCCCCGAACTGCACGCAGCACAAGGGTCCTGAACGCCCATGTCCGAACCGCTCCTGAAGGTCGGTGGCGTCACGCTGCAGTACAAGACCGCCGAACATCTCGTGACGGCGACGTGGCGCGTGAGCTTTGCGGTCGAGCGCGGCGACCGCTTCGTGCTGTTGGGGCCGTCGGGCTGCGGCAAATCCACGCTGCTCAAAGGGGTGGCGGGCTTCATGCAGCCGGTCGAAGGGCGCATCGCGCTCAACGGCCGCGAGGTGAAAGCGCCCGGCCCCGACCGCATGATGGTGTTCCAGGAATTCGACCAGCTGCTGCCCTGGAAGACCGTGCACCAGAACGTGATGTTCCCGATGCTGTGTGCCGGCAAATGGAACCGGGCCCAGGCGGCCGAGCGCGCGCGCGACTTCATCGCCAAGGTCAATCTCACGAAATTCATCGATGTCTATCCGCACATGCTGTCGGGCGGCATGAAGCAGCGCGTGGCCATCGCGCGCGCGATGGCGATGGAGCCGGATATTCTGCTGATGGACGAACCCTACGCGGCGCTGGACGCACTCACGCGGCGCAAGATGCAAGAAGAGCTGCTCGAATTGTGGGACGACGTGCGCTTCACGGTGCTGTTCGTCACGCATTCGATCGAAGAAGCGATCGTCGTCGGCAGCCGCATCCTCGTGCTGTCGCCGCATCCGGGCCGCGTGAAGGCCGAGCTCAACTGCCACCAGTTCGACCATACGACGCAAGGCGGGGTCGAGTTCCAAGCGCTGCAGCGCCGCATCCACGACATGCTGTTTGCCGAAGCGGTCGAACCCGTGGAGGCCGACGCGCATGGGTAAAGCCGACAAGATCGCGCCGCATGTGCGCCCCGAATACGAAGTGACGGACGTTGCCGCCGCGCAGTTCGGCGAGGTGCAACGCCCGCTGTCGATGTTCGAGCGCATCTGGAACGTGACCGGCGTGCGGCGGTTTGTGGTCGTTGCGAGTTTGGCGATCGCGTGGGAACTCTATGCGCGTTACCTCAACAATCCGCTGATGTTCCCGCCTTTCAGCGAAGTGGTCGAGGCGTTCTACCTGGCCTTCGCCAAAGGCCCGCTGTTCGGGCGCATGCTCACCACCTTGCAGGTGCTGCTGATCGGCTACGGATGCGGCCTCGCCCTTGCGGCTGTGTTCACTACGCTCGCGGTCTCCACGCGCTTCGGCAACGATCTGCTCTCCACGCTCACGGCCATGTTCAACCCGCTGCCGGCGATCGCTTTGCTGCCGCTTGCGTTGCTGTGGTTCGGGCTCGGCCTTCCCTCGCTCGTGTTCGTGATCGTGCATTCGGTCCTTTGGGCAGTCGCGCTCAACACGCATACGGGCTTCAAATCGGTCAGCGACACGCTGCGCATGGCGGGGCAGAATTACGGCCTCACCGGCGTACGCTACGTGATGGCGATCCTGATCCCGGCTGCGTTCCCGTCGATCCTGGCGGGGCTCAAGATCGGCTGGGCGTTCGCCTGGCGCACGCTGATCGCGGCCGAACTGGTATTCGGCGTGTCGGCGCGCTCGGGCGGGCTCGGCTGGTATATTTTCGAGAACCGCAATCTGCTTGAGACCGCCAACGTGTTCGCAGGCCTGCTCACCGTCATCGTGATCGGGCTGTTCGTCGAGGGCGTCATCTTCCGCGCCATCGAAGCGCGCACGGTGCGCCGCTGGGGCATGCAGCGGTGAGCGCGTTCGCCGTCGATATTGCCGCGATCGAAGAGGCGGCGAAGTATCTCTATATCCGCGCGCTCAAAGTGCTGCCCGACGACATCAAAGCCGGTTTCACGAAACTCGACGCGGCCGAAACCGGCCACACGGCCAAAGCCGTGCTCGCGACGATGATCGAGAATATCGGCGTGGCCGAGCGCACCGACAATCTTCTGTGCCAAGACACCGGCATTCCGATCTTCAATGTCGAGATCGGCCAGGAGGTGGCGATCGACGGCTTCGCGCTCAAAGAGGCGATCGGGCGCGGCGTTGCCCGCGCTACGCGCGAATATCCGCTGCGCTCGTCGGTCGTGCACCCGCTGAGCCGCGTCAATCTGCATACGTCGTCGGGCATTCGCGTGCCGGTGATCCATATCGATTTCGTGGATCGGCCGCGCACGCTGCGCCTCGAAATGATCCCGAAAGGCTCGGGCTCGGAGAACGGCTCGTTCCTCAAAATGCTGATCCCGGCCGACGGGATCGACGGCATCAAGACGTTCGTGATCGACCGCGTGATGGAAGCGGGCGGCAAGGTCTGTCCGCCGACCATCGTGGGAGTCGGCATCGGGGGCACGTCGGATCTGTGCATGCACATCGCCAAGATCGCGGCCACGCGCCCGCTTGGCTCGGTGTGCAGCGATCCCGAAGGGGCCAAGCTCGAGAAGCTGCTGTCGGCGGCCGTCAACACGCTGGGCATCGGGCCGCAAGGGCTCGGCGGCGATTCGACGGCCTTTGCCGTGCATGTCGAAACGGCGGCAACGCACATCACGATGAATCCCGTGGCCGTCAACATCCAATGCCATTCCGCGCGCCGGGCGAGTGCGACCTTCTCGCCCGACGGGCTCGCGATCGGGTTCTAGCCGCCATGGCCCATCACACGCTGCCCATGCCCGCAAGCGAAGCCGATATCCGCAGATTGCGCGCGGGCGATACGGTCACGCTCGAAAGCGATCTTTTCGGCATCCGCGACGCGACGCAGATCCACATGTTCGACCGCGGCCGGCGCACGCGCTTCGATTTGCGCGGCCATGCCGTGATCCACACGGCCCCCAACGTGCGCAAAGTGCCGATCTCGAACGAAGCGCCCGCGGGCTACGCGCCCGTGTGCGTCGGCACCACCACGTCCGACCGCATGGAGCGCTTTACGCGGCCTTTGATGGCCGAATACGGCGTGCGCATCGTCGTGGGCAAAGGCGGTTTGCGCGAAGCTTCGCTTGCCGCATTCGCCGAGCTTGGCGGGGTCTATCTTGCGATCATCGGCGGCACGGCCGCCCTCGAGACGACGTGGATCGAGCGCATCGTCGACGTCGATTTCGACGATCTCAATCCCGAGAGCCTGTGGCATTTCAAGATCAAGGGATTCGGGCCGCTCTTGGTCGCGATGGACAGCCACGGCAACTCGCTTTACGACACGGTGCGCGCCACGGCCGAAGATCGGCGTGCGGCGGCCTTGGCGGCACTCGGGGTGAAAGCGTGAAGCGCATCGACACCGACATTTTGATCCTGGGTGCAGGCGGGGCCGGGCTGTTTGCGGCCTTGCATGCGCACAAGGCCAATCCTGCGCTCGACATAACGATCGCGGTCAAGGGCCTGCTCGGCAAGAGCGGGTGCACGCGCATGGTCCAGGGCGGCTACAACGTCGCGCTCGCCAAAGGCGACAGTGCCGTGCGCCATTTCATGGACACGATCGAGGGCGGCAAATGGCTCAACGACCAGGATCTCGCCTGGCTGCTGGTGCACGAAGCGCAAGTGCGCATCCGCGAGCTCGAGAATGAGCTCGGCTGTTTCTTCGACCGCAATCCCGACGGCACCGTGCACCAGAAGGCCTTTGCCGGCCAAACCTTCGACCGCACGGTGCACAAGGGCGATTTGACCGGCATCGAGATCGTCAATCGCTTGGCGGAACAGGTTTGGGCGCGCGGCATTGCAAGGCTTGAAGAACACCGCGCATTGGCGCTTGTCAAAACACCGGACGGGTCGGCCTTGTCCGGCGTATTGATGCTGGACATGCGCGCAGGATCCTTCGTGTTCGTGCGCGCGAAAGCCGTGCTGCTCGCCACCGGCGGCGGCCCGACCATGTATAAATACCACACACCCTCGGGCGACAAAGCCTGCGACGGCATGGCGATGGCGCTGCGCGCGGGGCTGCCGTTGCGCGACATGGAGATGGTGCAGTTCCACCCGACGGGGCTGCTGGCCGGGCCCGACACCCGCATGACCGGCACCGTGCTCGAAGAAGGTTTGCGCGGTGCGGGCGGTTGGCTCACGGACCGCGACGGCAGGCGCTTTATGGCCGAATACGATCCCAAGGCCGAGCGCGCCACGCGCGACGTGGTGAGCCGGGCGATCTTCGACACGATCGCCAAAGGGCGCGGTACGGATCTGGGCGGTGTCTATCTCGAGATGCGCCATCTCGGCCCCGCAAATGTGCGCCGCCAATTCAAAGGCATGGTCGAGCGCTGTGCCGATTGCGGCTTCGACCTCGCGGGCGACCGCGTCGAGGTCGTGCCCACGGCGCACTACATGATGGGCGGTTTGCCGTTCGCACCCGACTGCACGACCGCACTGCCGGGCCTGTTCGCGGCCGGCGAAGACACGGGCGGCGTGCATGGTGCCAACCGCCTTGGCGGCAACGGTGTCGCGAACTCGACTGTGTTCGGCGGGCTTGCCGGTGCAAGCATGGCGAAATACGTGCGCGCAGGGGCCGCGTTGCGCGACGCCGACGAAGCCGCGATCGCGGCCGCGATTGCCGAAGCCGTCGCACCGTTCGGCCGCAAGCCGGTCGACCTCGAAGCGATCCGCGAGAAGCTGTTCGAGACGATGTGGAACGATGTCGGCATCGTGCGCGACGCGCGCGGCCTTGCGCGCGCCGAAACCGCACTCGACGAATTCGATGCAAGCCTCGATGCGGCCGGTGTTGCCGACGGCGACCGCGCGTTCAATCTCACCTGGGCCGATTGGCTCAATCTCAAAAATCTCGTCGCCGTGTCGAAAACGATCCGTGCCGCCGCCGCCGCACGCGACGACAGCCGGGGTGCCCATTTCCGCGCCGACCACCCGGCAGCGGGCGATCTTGCCGCTTCGCGCTATACGCTTGCGACACTCGCGGGCGGCCGCGCGCAAGTGACGACTTCCCCCGTCGCCTTCACGCGCGTGCGGCCGGGCCAAACCTTACTCGAAGCCGAGGCTGCAGAATGAAAGTCGCCGACCGTCTTGCCCGCACGCTGAAAGCGTGGGGCGCTTCTTTTGCGTTCGGCATTCCCGGCAACGACGTGCTCGAAACGGTGCGCGCCTGCGAAGAGGCTGGCATTCGCTTCGTGCTCGCGAAGTCCGAACCGGCGGCGGCCTTCATGGCCGATGCCGTGGCGCAAATCACCGGCAAGCCGCAAGTGCTGATCCCGGCCCTGGGCCCCGGCATTGCGAACGCAACGGCGGGGCTTGCGGGCGCATTGATGGAACGTTCGCCCATTGCGGTGCTGACCGGCGAGATGGCGACGGCGAACGCGCAGATCTACAACCACCAAGCTTTCGACCACGTTGCACTCGCCACACCGGTCGTCAAATACGCCGCACATCTCAATGCCGCACGCCCCGCCCAGCATCTGGCGCGGGCGCTGGACATTGCGACGAGCTATCCCGCCGGCCCCGTGATGCTGAACGTGCCCGCCGATCTCGGCCGCCAAGACAGCAAAGAGGCGGCCGAGCCGCGCCCTGCGCGGATCGCGCGCACCGGCCTCGCCGATGCGGTCGCCGCCGAATTGCGTGCGAAACTCGCCGCTGCCAAGCGACCGTTGGCGCTCATTGGACGCGGGGCGTTGGCCGAGCGCGTGCCGCAAGCGCTGCAAGCCTTCCTCGAAGCGCGTCACATGCCGTTTTTCGCGACCTACAAAGCCAAGGGTGTGGTTAGCGACAAACATGCTTTGTGCGTGGGTGCTGTCGGCCTGTCGCCGATCGTCGATGCGGCCAATCTCAAACTGCTGGCCGCCGCCGATCTCATCGTCTGCGTCGGTTTCGATCCGATTGAACTGCGCGACGCGTGGGTCGATGCGTGGGGATCGGCGGTCGAAGTCGTGGCGCTCGATTGGGGGCCGCTCAACCACCGCATCTTCCCGCTCGGCCAAGAATGCTACGGCGATTTGCCGACGATGCTGGCGCAATTGACCGCCGCCAGCACGCCTGCCTGGGCGCCCGAGATGCTGGCCGCATGCCGCGCGGACGTGGCGCACATCGTGCGCCCGCGCGAGCCTGCCACAGGCATATCGCCGGCCGCTTTGTTCAAAGCCGTGTCGGATCGCGTGACGCCTTCCTGGCGCATGACGGTCGATGTGGGGGCGCATCGCATCTTGGCAAGCCATGCGATCGCGGCCCAAGCGCCGGGTCAGCTTATGCAGTCGAACGGTTTGTGCTGCATGGGCTATGCCGTACCCGCCGCTATCGGCGCGCAGTTGGCCGATCCGCAAGCGCCGGTCGTGGCCTTGGTCGGCGACGGCTGCATGCTGATGACGCTGGGCGAGTTGCCGCTCGCGGCCGAGCTCGATCTGCCGATCATCGTCGTCGTGCTGAACGACGGCGCCCTGTCGCTGATCAAACTTAAGCAAGCAAAAATGCAGATGGCACAGCGCGCGGTGGATTTCGCAGGCCCGCGCTTCGACCAGGTGGCGCAAGCTTGCGGCGCCGTCGGCGTGCGCGTCGAAAGCCTTGCTGCGTTCGAAGCGGCCTTCGACCAAGCGCTCAAAGCGCGCAAATTCACGGTCATCGACGCAATCGTCGATCCGGCCGAATACATGGAGCAGATGTGACATGACCGACATCGTCGTGACCGAATTCGTGGACCAATGGGCGGTGGACGATCTCGCCCGGGACTATTCCGTGCATTACGATCCCAAGCTCGTCGACAATCTCGACGAATTGGCGCGGCTGGCTGCCGACAGCCCCGCCATCATCGTGCGCAACCGCACCCAAGTGCGCGGCCCCGTGCTGGCCGCAATGAAAAATCTAAAAGTCATCGGCCGCTTGGGCGTGGGTCTCGACAATATCGACATGGACGAATGTGCGCGGCGCGGCATCCAGGTTTTCCCTGCGACCGGGGCCAACACCGTGTCGGTCGCCGAATACGTGATAGCCGCAATCCTCGTGGGCTTGCGCGACGTGTGGAAAGCCAACGACGCCGTACTCGCCGGCAAATGGCCGCGCAACGATCTGATGCTCGGCGAAGCGATGGGCAAGCGCTTGGGCCTCGTCGGCTTCGGCGGCATCGCGCGCGCGGTGGCGAGCCGCGCCAAAGCGCTCGACATGGAAATCGTCGCCTACGATCCGATCTTGAAGCCCGACGATCCGGCGTGGGCGCAATACGGTGTGGCGCGCGTAGCCGACATCGATACGCTGTGCGCCTCGAGCGACGTCGTGTCGCTGCATGTGCCGTTGACGCCGCAGACGCGCAATCTGCTCGATGCCAAGCGCCTCAAGGCGATGAAGCCGACGGCCCTCGTGATCAACACCGCGCGTGGCGGCATCATCGACGAGGCGGCGTTGGCCGCTGCCCTCAAGGCCGGCGCCTTGGGCGGCGCCTTGCTCGACGTATTCGACCAGGAGCCGCTCAAAGCGGGCTCGGTGCTGGAGGGCGTGCCGCGCTTGTGGCTCACGCCGCATATTGCGGGCGTGACGGCCGAGGGCAATGTGCGCGTCTCGTCGGTGACCGTCGCCAATGTGCGCGGCGCTTTGCAGAAACTCGGGATCAAGGGTCGCAAATGAGCGAAACCATCGCCTTGGCCGAAGCGCATCGGATCGCGGTTGCCGCACTCGTTGCCGCGAACACCTCGCCCGCCAATGCCGCTTCGGTCGCCGACGCGTTGATCGCAGCCGAGGCCGATGGGCTGGCGAGCCACGGTCTGTCGCGTGTGGCCGCCTATGCCGATCAAGCCAAAGTAGGCAAAGTCGATGGCCATGCCGTGCCCACATTGACCGCAACGGCCCCCGGCACATTGTTGGTCGACGCGAAAGATGGGTTTGCGTACCCGGCCATAGAAGCGGCGATCGCGCGCGCAGCCGAAATGGCAAAGACCGCCGGCACGGTTGCGGTCGGCATTGCCAACTCGCACCATTTCGGGGCTGCGGGCTTGCATGTCGAAGCGGCGGCCAAGCACGGGCTTGTGGCGTTGCTGTTCGGCAATTCGCCGGCGGCGATCGCACCCTGGGGCGGGTCGAAGCCGCTCTTCGGCACCAACCCGATCGCGTTTGCCTGCCCTCGGCAGGGCCAGCCGCCATTGGTGATCGATCTGTCTTTGTCCAAAGTCGCGCGCGGCAAGATCATGGTCGCAGCGCAGAAGGGCGATGCGATCCCGGAAGGCTGGGCACTCGATCCTTCAGGCCAGCCCACGACCGACGCAAAACAAGCGCTCGCGGGCACGATGCTGCCGCTGGGCGACGCCAAGGGTGCCGCCCTCGTGCTGATGGTCGAATTGCTGTCGGCCGCGTTGACCGCGTCGCATTTCGGTTTCGAGGCGAGCTCGTTTTTCGACGCCAAAGGCCCGCCGCCGCGCGTGGGCCAATTGCTGATGCTGATCGATCCCGCAAGGCTGGCGGGCGCAGCGTTTGCCGCGCGCGTCGAGACGTTGCTGGGGGCGGTGCTCGGCCAGTCGGGCACGCGCCTGCCGGGTGCAAGGCGCCTTGCCTTGCGCGCGAAAGCGGCCAAAGACGGCATCAAAGTGCCGGCCGATCTGCTGGCCGATCTGCGCAAACGGGCAGCGGGATGATTGCGCGACACGACGAAATCCGGGCCAGCGTCCAGGCGCTCTGCCGCGATTTTCCCGGAAGCTATTGGCGCGACCGCGACCGTGCGCGCGAATATCCGACGGCGTTCGTGAAAGCATTGACCGACAGCGGCATGCTGGCGGCCTTGATCCCCGAAGAATACGGCGGTGCGGGTCTGCCGCTCTCGGCCGCCGCCGCGATCCTCGAAGAGATCCATGGCAGCGGCGCCAACGGGGCTGCGTGCCACGCGCAGATGTACACGATGGGCACGATCTTGCGGCACGGCAGCGACGCGCAAAAGCAGCGCTATTTGCCGGGCATCGCGTCGGGCGCCTTGCGCCTGCAGGCCTTCGGCGTGACCGAGCCCGATGCGGGCAGCGATACCTCGGCCATCCGCACCACGGCCGAGCGACGCGGCGACATCTATGTCGTCAACGGCCAAAAAGTGTGGACGAGCCGCGCCGAACATTCGGACCTGATGCTGTTGCTCGCGCGCACGGCACCCAAAGACGCCGCTTCCAAAAACGCAGGGGCCAAAAAGACCGACGGGCTTTCCGTCTTCGTACTCGACATGCGCGGCGCCAAGGGCCTGTCGATCCGGCCGCTGCGCGCGATGCTGAACCACGCGACGACCGAAGTGTTTTTCGACAATGTCGAAATCCCGATCGAAAATCGCATCGGCACTGAGGGAAAAGGCTTTCGCTACATTCTCGACGGCATGAATGCCGAGCGCATTCTGATCGCCGCCGAATGCATCGGCGACGCGCGCTGGTTTGTCGATACGGCGGCGGCTTACGCCAAATCGCGGCGCGTGTTCGGCCGCCCGATAGGCCAGAACCAAGGCGTGCAGTTCCCGATCGCCAAAGCCTATGCCGCGATGCGCAGCGC
Source organism: Magnetospirillum sp. (assembly GCA_027532905.1). Taxonomy (NCBI): domain Bacteria; kingdom Pseudomonadati; phylum Pseudomonadota; class Alphaproteobacteria; order Rhodospirillales; family Rhodospirillaceae; genus Magnetospirillum; species Magnetospirillum sp. Next base: position 364,270 of record JAPZUA010000004.1, on the reverse strand, counting down.
CGAATTGATGGTGCATGAAGCGATTCGGCGCTACGAGGCGGGCGAACCTTGTGGGGCGGAAGCCAACATGGCCAAGATGCTGGCGGCCGACGCGTCGTGGCAGGCGGGCGAAGCGTGCCTGCAGACGCATGGCGGCTTCGGCTTTGCGGAGGAATACGACGTCGAGCGCAAATTCCGCGAAACGCGGCTCTACCAAGTCGCACCCATCTCGACCAATCTCGTGCTGTCCTACATTGCCGAGCATGTGCTTGGTTTGCCGAGGTCGTTCTGATGCCCACGCCTAAATCAGACGGCGCTCTCGACGGAATTTTTGTACTAGCACTCGAGCAGGCGGTGGCGGCCCCCTATTGCACGTCGCGCTTGGCGGATGCGGGCGCGCGCGTGGTCAAGATCGAGCGGCCCGAAGGCGACTTCGCGCGCGCCTACGATGCGGCCGTCAAGGGCCAGGCGAGCTATTTCGTGTGGCTCAATCGCGGTAAGGAGTCGCTGGTCGCCGACATCAAAAACGCGGATGATGCGGCGCTGCTGCATCGCATGTTGGCCAAGGCCGACGTGTTCGTGCAGAACCTGATGCCGGGAGCCGCCGCACGCGCCGGCTTCGGCAGTGCCGAGTTGCGCAAACTTTATCCCAAGCTCATCTGCGTCGATGTCTCCGGTTACGGGGCCGACGGGCCGTATGCGCAGCGCAAGAGCTACGACATGCTGGTGCAGGCCGAAACGGGTTTGGCCTCGATTACCGGCAGCGCGGATGCGCCCGCACGCGTCGGCGTGTCGGTTTGCGACATTGCGGCCGGCATGTACGCGCACCAAGCGGTTCTCGAAGCCTTGATCCGGCGCGGCCGCACGGGCGAGGGGGCCACGATCGAAGTGTCGCTGTTCGACGGCATGGCCGATTGGATGGCAGTGCCATTGCTGCATTTCGACTATGCCGGCAAAGCGCCCACGCGTGTGGGGCTCAAACATCCGTCCGTCGCCCCCTACAGCGCATTTGCCACGTCGGACGGGGCGGCGATTCTGATCTCGATCCAAAACGATCGCGAATGGCGCGATTTCTGCGCGGGCGTACTCGGCGAAACCTCGCTGCCGCAGTTTGCTACGAACATTCTGCGCGTGACGAATCGCGAAGCACTCGACGCCCACATCGCCGCGTTTTTCGCCAAACACACGCGCGCCGAGCTCGTCGTTTTGCTCGACCGTGCCAAGATCGCGTTCGGCGAGGTCAACGACGTCGAGCACTTCTCGGCTCATCCGCAATTGCGGCGCGTGGCCGTCGAAACGCCGGCGGGGCCCGTCGCACTCCCGGCCCCGCCGCCGATCGTGGACGGCGTGCGCGATCGGAAGTTGCGCGCCGTCCCCGCCTTGGGCCAGCACAACGCCGCCTTGCGCGCGGAGTTCGCATGAACGAGACGGATTGGATCGGCCGCACGGAGACGCGCGAAGCGCAGATCGACGCGACGCGCGTGGCCGAACTTGCCGCCTGTCTCGACCGCGATGCGCCCGCCGATATTCTGCCGCCGGGCTGGCATTGGGCGTTTTTCAATGGGGCCGCCAAGGCTTCGACATTGGGGCCCGACGGGCACCCAGCGCGCGGCGGTTTTCTGCCGCCGATTTCGCTGCAGCGGCGCATGTGGGCGGGCGGGGATCTGCGCTTTCACGCATCCATCCCGGTCGGTGCCGCGGCCACGCGCCGCTCCACGATCCGCAGCGTGGTGCGCAAACGCGGGCGCACCGGCGATCTCGTGTTCGTCGCAGTCGATCATGCGATCGATGTGGACGGCACGCTATGCCTCGAAGAGACGCACGACATCGTCTATCGCGATATCGGCCCGCCGGCGGCTGCGGTACCCGCTCCCATCGACGAAGACTGGGCGCAGGACATGCGCGCCGATGCCGTACTCCTGTTCCGCTATTCGGCCGTCACCTTCAACGGCCATCGCATCCATTACGACCGTGCTTACGCAACGCAAGTCGAAGCCTATCCAGGCCTCATCGTGCACGGGCCGTTGCTGGCAACCTTGCTGCAGGGCTTTGCCGAGCGCGCGAGCGGCGCCAAGCTCAAGCGCTTTGTATTCCGCGGGGCCGCCCCATTGTTCGACGGCGAAGATTTTGCCCTATGCGGCAAGACCGACGGAAATTTCTGGGTACGCGCGTCCGGCGGCCGCCTGATCCAGCAGGCACAGGCGGATTTCGCCGCCTGAAGCCCCGCCTTACCGCCGGTATTTCTCGATGGCGTCGAGCACCCATTTGGGTTTCTTGACGTCGCCCCAAAAATGCTCTGGCACGTCTTCGGGGGGCATGCGCGAGAAAGCCATGCCGAGCTGCGGCAGAACGTTCAAAAAGAGCGCTCGTTTGCGGTCCTGACGGTACCAGTCGATCACCCCGTCGGAAACGTAGTGGGCCTCGCTGCTCCGGAAAAACCGATCGACGCGCCCGATCCCCGCGCGATAGTCCGCAAGCGACTCCCATCGAACTTTGACCATGCGACGGCCGATCTTGCGGGCGAGATTCAATATCTTGGCTTGGCACTTCGCCTCATGTTCGAACTGCCGTCGGTAGGAGCTTTGAATGCTCTGACTTGGCCAAGCCACGACAGGGGGATTGCCGTCGCGCGGCCACCAGCGATCCTCGTAAGATTCCGCCGTCGGCGATCCCATCCAGATTCGAGGCGACCAGTATTGGTCGAAGGTCCAATACAGATTGCCGGAACCGCCCGCCCGTCGAATCCATTTCGGCTCCCAAGTCGGATCCGGGAACAGCATTCGGATGGTTCGCCCCGGGCGCGAGCGATCCAACCGCTCGATGCGCGTCAATGGCGGCTCGGCTTCGCCCGATTCTTCGGAGTTTTTGAGGCCTTCGTAGAAAAAAACATTCGGATAAGCGGCACGCACCGAAAGCTCGAAACGTCGCCAATCCTCGGTGCACCATGCAAAATTTACATGGTGCCCCATATTCGGCGGGACGATCGGCGCAGGCCCTTCCCACATCAGTTTTTTCAGGTCCATGACACAGCCTCAATTTGGCGTATGCCCGGAATCGAGCACAATTTTTTCGATCGTTCGGACGATTCTGTCGGAAGCGGCGCGGGCAATTTTGGCATATTCCGCCCGATCTCCACCTTCCTCGAGCTTGGGAATCGCCTCGGCAAGGCCCCTGTCTCGAACCGCATTCTGGATTGCCTCTATCGCGCGCTGTTCGCGGCTGGTCAAGGTGCCGTCGGCGCGGGTCGAGGCGGTGTTGATATGGCCTTTTGGATACTTGCCGACTTTGTCGTCTTCAACGCCCATCGTTATGTCCGGGCGGCGGGCGCCGTCCGGTGTCTCGATTTCTTTTTCCGGCAAGTAAGCTTCACGCTTTCCATCTATAGACGCACCGCCGAGATGTTTGTAGATATCGGCGACACGAGAAGCTTTCAAGGCCTCGCTGAACTCTTTTGCTGCGATATTTGTGCCATCTACAGTCGAATCTTTGCCGCGATTGTCGATACGGCGGTCGTCATATTCGATATTGAAGACGACATTCGTGATGAGATCGTTGATCTCGGCGCGCACGTCGTCCGGCGCTTGCGGGATGGTTTTGAGCATCTCGCGGTCTGCGTCGGTCAAGTCCGGGAAGCCCGGCAGCGCTTGGATCGGCGGTGCAGGCGTGGTGCCCTGCAGCTTTTCGGACGGCGGGGCGGGCGGGCGACCGGGCAGCGGATCAGACGTGCCACTCGGCGATACGGACGGCGGCGGGCTCGACGGCGCTTGGCCGGGCTTCAGTGTTTCGTCGATCTCCCTCTTTGCGAGTGCGCCGCCGACGATTGCGCCAAGTTCGGGCAACGCCCCCTGGATGATCGTTCGCCCGGCCGCCGCCAGTTGGATGTTAGAACCGCGCCCGCCTTCGTCCGGCTGTGCCGCATCGCCTGCGCGCGCGAGCGCTTGCAACGCCTCGGGGCGCAGCGTGCCGATGGGCGCACTCTGCGGCAGATCGCCGCCGACAAACGCGCGCCGATCGACCGAATTGTCGAGATGGCGAAGGACGGCCGCCACCACGTCCGGCCCTTCGCCGGGTTTGGCCGCATCCCACTGCTCGACGAAGTCGCGTGCCTGCAACACGCCGCGCGCGCCGAAATTCTTGATGTAGGTCGCAAGCATCTCTGGCGCGCCGTCGAAGTTCGTGCGGCTGCGTGTCAGGAACTCGACCCACGATGTATTCGAGCCATGCGTCGCGGGGTCCACAGGCGGATAGTTTTTCGGCTTTTTGAGTTCGATGCGCGGCGGACGCGCCACGAGCAAACCGTCCTGGCCCAACGCATGATGCTGCTCGATCTGCTCTTGCGTGGGGGCTGGAAAGCCCGCAAAGCGGTCGCCGAATTGTTCGCGCATCTTGGTGACGGTGGGGCCGTCGGGTCGCAGCCAACCATCGACCTTGAGACCGTTTCGCTTCTGAAATTTGCGCACGCCATCGTCGAGCGTGTATTGCCCATAGCCGCTCGGGCCGTTGGTGCCGGCGAAATCGAGATCGCCCGCGTCGGCCAGAATGCTTTCGACCTTGAACACATCTCTTCGGCCGTTCATGCGGCCGAGGCCGACGGTGTCGGCAAGATCGAACCAGCTGTCGGCAGTTTCTTCGTCCTCGCGGCGTTTGGTCTCTGGGGCGTACATGGCAAGGCTCCGGCGTTTCGGCGCCGGGCCTTAAAGCCGGGCCGGTTGAAGGGTGCTTTCCGGTATGGAGAGTGAGTTAACTTGAGAACATAATATATACAGAAAATTTAACCTTACAAGGATAATTTATTTAAACGCAGCCGCAGGCCGAAAAACGAGGCCCGAAGGCCCCGTTTTTGGGCACTGTGTCGATGGTGCATGGGGGAGGCGTCGCGCGTCGGTTGGCGCCGCTTCAGAGCGTATTCTTTCAGAATTTCGCAATAGGGTTGTTTCCGCTGGCAGCGGAATTCCGCTCCCGCGAAGAAAATCGCCGCTTAAGCCGCAGCCGTCGCGACGATTTTGCCGGTGTATTCGACCGCAATGGCGGCTTCGGCAGGCGTGCCCTTGGTGCGGATCAGCATGCACAGCCGGTCAGCCACCACGCGCATTTCCTTGGACGATTTGGCCGGCAGCGGAATCTTGCGGTCTTTGCAGAAAATGATCAAAGCGGCGGCGATCGAGGGCGTGTCGAACGTGACCATCTCGGTTTCCCCGCCCTTGTCGGGATCCACCTGGATCGTGACGGTGAGCGCGCTGCGCCCGATCACCACCTTGCGCAAATTGCCTGGCGGAAACGGCGTGCGACGCTGCCTGTTGTATTCGATCAAGGCGCGGCACAGTTCGTTCTGATCGAAGAAAATCAAGCGATACTCGCTTGCCATTTTCGTTGCCGCCCCAAAAATCGCCGTCTCGAAGAAATATGATTGTAGGGCCAAAAAGCCAAAATGGCCAGAGATGCCGAGGTTTTATTGAAATATTGTCGAACTTGCTTGGGATTGCGCTTTCGAGCTGAATTTTGCCGCCCTGTTCTTGTTGAACCGCACATCGTCGGCCATACTCCATGGTTATGGCACGCGCGCGCACCCGCCCCTACGACAGGCCTCAGACCGATCCACGATCGGCGCCGCGTGTCTGCGACCATCCGGGCTGTGCCGAACAGGGCGCTTATCGGGCCCCCAAGGATCGCAAAAAGCTCAACGATTTCTATTGGTTCTGCCTTGCCCATGTGCGCGAATACAATGCCTCCTGGGACTTCTACAAAGGGGTCGATGCCGACACGTTGGAGCGCGAGCGCCGGGCCGACGTGATCGGCCGCCGCCCGACTTGGCCGATGGGGGTCGGCAAACGTGCCCGGGCACCGCTCGGGCGCACCGAAGCGCTCGAAGAGGCGATGCGGCGCTGGTTTGCCGACGGCGAAATCCCGGGATTCGAGGCGCATGCGAAGCCGGAACCCCGCAAACAGCGCCCGGTTGGCCCTGTCGAGGAGGCGCTTTCGCTGCTCGAGCTCGATTGGGATGCCACGTTCGACCAGATAAAGTCTCGATACAAGTCGCTCGTCAAACGCCATCACCCGGACGCAAACGGGGGCGACAAGGCGGCGGAAGAACGTCTAAAATCCATCAATCAGGCCTACACCGTCCTGAAGGCGCAGATCGCAAAACAGACGGCCCGCTCGTAACCCAAGCAGGCCGCCCTATCTTGCTACGCGCCTCGTCCGAATTCGCCCCGTCCGCCTTCGTCCTGTCCGGAGTTGCCAACCACATGTCCCCTGCGATCGCGTCTGCCCCGCTGCATGCCGACCTCCACACCCGCGTGCCCGACATCAAGGTCAAAGTCCGGGAGGTCTTCGGCATTGATTCGGATCTCGAAGTGCCGGCGTTTTCGACCGCCCCCACCGACCATGTGCCGGACCGCGACGACAATTACCGTTTCGACAAGGAAACCACGCTTGCAATCCTGGCGGGCTTCGCCTTCAACCGCCGCGTGATGGTGCAGGGCTATCACGGCACGGGCAAATCGACGCATATCGAGCAGGTCGCCGCCCGCCTCAACTGGCCGTGCATCCGTATCAATCTCGACAGCCATATCAGCCGCATCGATCTCGTCGGGCGCGACGCGATCGTGGTGCGCGACGGCAAGCAGATCACCGAATTCCGCGAAGGGCTGCTGCCCTGGGCGCTGCAGCACCCGGTGGCCCTCGTGTTCGACGAATACGACGCCGGCCGAGCGGACGTGATGTTCGTGATCCAGCGCGTGCTCGAACTCGACGGCAAGCTCACGCTGCTCGACCAGAACCGCGTGCTGCGCCCGCATCCGGCGTTCCGTCTGTTTGCGACGGCCAACACGGTGGGCCTCGGCGACACGACCGGCCTCTATCACGGCACGCAGCAGATCAACCAGGGCCAGATGGACCGCTGGAACATCGTGACCACGCTCAACTATCTGCCGCACGACGAAGAGACGCGCATCGTGCTCGCGAAGTCGCAAGGCTACGACACCAAGGAAGGCCGCGACATCTTGGCCGCCATGGTCGCGCTGGCCGACCTCACGCGCGCAGGCTTCATGGCCGGCGACATTTCGACCGTGATGAGCCCGCGCACGGTCATCACCTGGGCCGAGAATGCGCGCATCTTCGGCGACGTGGCATTCGCGTTCCGGGTCACGTTCCTCAACAAGTGCGACGAGGTCGAACGCCAGACCGTGGCCGAATACTACCAACGCTGCTTCGGCGTCGAATTGCCGGGCGGTGCGGGGCTTGCCGTGCGCAAGGCCGGCTGATCTTGCAGCCGGTCGCCTGATGGCCCAACGCAACAACGAAGGTCCGGTCGAGCGCTTTCGCCAAGCGACGGCAGCCGCCGTGCGCGCCATCGCGGGCGTGCCGGAACTGACCGTCGCTTTCTCGGCCGAGCCCGCCAATCTGCGCGGGACCGAAGCGCTGCTGCCGCAGCCCGCGCGCGATCTGCCGCCGGGCGAAGTCGCGATCGTGCGCGGCGAGGCGGACGCGATCGCCCTCAAGCAGCGCCACCACAATGCCGCCGTGCATGCCAAGCGCCAGCCGCAAGGGGCGATGGGCCGCGCCATCTACGACGCGGTCGAACAAGCGCGCTGCGAGGCACTCGGTGCCCGCTACATGGCGGGCGTCGCCGACAATCTGGGGGCCGCGTTGGACGAGCGCTGCCGCCAGGCGGGTTATGCGCGCATCGCCGACCGCGAGTCCGCACCGCTCGTCGATGCGCTGTCGCTGCTGGCGCGCGAGGCCTTCACCGGTCGCCAACCGCCCGAAGCCGCAAGGCGCATGGTCGATCTGTGGCGCCCGTGGATCGAAACCAAGACAGGTGCCGATCTCGTCGATCTTGCGCGCAGTCTCGACGACCAGGCGGTCTTTGCCGAAACCGCGCGCAAGCTCATCGCCGATCTCGAGCTTGGCGAAGAAGAAGGCCAATCGACCGAGGCCGACGACGACCAGAGCCAAGAGGGCGAAAAGGACGACGACGGCCAGAAATCGGGCGAGGCCGAAGACAGCGGCGACACCTCGCAGGCCGAAGCCATGCAGGGCTCCGAAACCCGCGAAGCCGCCGGCGAAGACGGCGGCGAGGGCGAAGGCGAGGAGCAGGAAGGCGACGACAGCGACGGCATGGGCGAAGACGGGCCCGAGCGGCCAGGCAAGCGCGCGCGTCCGCCGCAGGACGGGCGCAATTCGACCGACCAGCCGATGTACCGCGCCTACACGACCGAGTTCGACGAGATTGTCGAGGCCGACGCTCTTTGCGACGCCGAGGAGCTCACGCGCCTGCGCGCCCATCTCGACCAGCAATTGAGCCATCTGCAGGGCGTTATCGCGCGGCTCGCCAACCGGCTGCAGCGCCGCTTGCTTGCCCGCCAGAGCCGTGCGTGGGAGTTCGACCTCGAAGAAGGCATGCTCGATGCGGCACGCCTTGCGCGCGTCGTCGCCAATCCGGCCTATTCGCTGTCCTACAAGCGCGAACTCGACACAAAATTCCGCGACACGGTCGTCTCGCTGCTGATCGACAATTCGGGCTCGATGCGCGGCCGGCCGATCACGGTTGCCGCCATGTCGGCCGACATTCTGGCGCGCACGCTCGAGCGCTGTGCGGTCAAGGTCGAGATCTTGGGATTCACCACGCGCGCCTGGAAGGGCGGCCAGAGCCGCGAGCGCTGGCTGCAGGGCGGCAAATCGGCCAATCCGGGCCGCCTCAACGATCTGCGCCATATCGTCTACAAGGGGGCGGATGCGCCCTGGCGGCGCGCGCGCAAGTCGCTCGGTCTCATGCTGCGCGAAGGTTTGCTCAAAGAGAATATCGACGGCGAAGCGCTGCTGTGGGCGCATAACCGCCTCATCGCACGTCCCGAGCAGCGCAAGATCCTGATGGTGATTTCAGACGGCGCACCGGTCGACGATTCGACGCTGTCGGTCAATCCCGGCAACTATCTCGAGCGCCATCTGCGCGAAGCCATCGAATACGTCGAAAACCGTTCGCCGGTCGAACTCCTGGCCATCGGCATCGGCCACGACGTGACGCGCTACTACAAACGTGCCGTCACGATCGTCGATGCCGAGCAGCTCGGCGGCACGGTCATGGAAAAACTCGCCGAACTTTTCGAAGAAGACGCAGCCCCGCAAGGCCGCCGCCGCCGCGCTTAACCGTCCGGAGAAGATCCATGCGCAAGATCCTGTTTGCTTCGTTGCTGGCGTTGGGTCTTGGGGCCTGTGCGGGCGAACCGCCCGCACCGCTCAAACTCACCATCCTGCACAACAACGACATCCATTCGCGCCTGCAGCCGGTCAATGCGCAGAGCAGCACGTGTTCGGCCCAGGATGCCGCGCAGAACCGCTGCTTCGGCGGCATGGCGCGTGTGGCCACCACGCTGCAGACGCAGAAGGCCGCGGCCGAAGCCGCCGGCCGCCAGGTGCTCACGCTCGACGCCGGCGACCAGTTTCAGGGCTCGCTTTTCTACAGCCACTACAAAGGCTCGGCCGAACTCGAAGTGATGAGCCAGGTCGGCTACGATGCGATGGCGATCGGCAACCACGAATTCGACGATGGCCCGGAAAACTTCGCGCGCTTCCTGCGCGCGGCTCGCTTCCCCGTGTTGTCGGCCAATATCGACGCCGGCACCGAGCCCGTGCTGCGCGACCTGTTCAAAAGCCATGTCGTGCTCACGCGCGCGGGCGTGAAGATCGCGGTCGTGGGGGCCACGACCGAAGACACGCCCGAAATCGCGTCGCCGGGCCCGCGCTTGCGCTTTTCGAAGGCCGAAGACGTGCTGCGCCCGCTCGTCGCCAAGCTGCGCGGCGAGGGCGTTACGCACATCGTGCTGCTCTCGCATCTGGGCTTGCCGCGCGACCGCGAGGTTGCGGCGGCCGTGGACGGCATCGACGCGATCGTCGGCGGCCATTCGCACACGCTGCTCGGCAACGGCATCGACGGCGCGCAAGGGCCGTATCCCACGCTCGTCAAGAACCCGTCGGGCCGCGACGTGCCGATCGTGCAGGCCGGCGCCTTCTCGCGCCATGTCGGACGCTTGGATATCGATTTCGACGCGGCCGGCAACGTGGTGGCGGCGTCGGGCAATACGATCCTGATTGCGCAATCGGTGGTGCCGCATGCGGCCATCCAGGCGACGATCGACCGGCTCGACGGACCGCTCGCCCAAGTGCGCGAGACGCGCGTGGGCCAGGGGGCTATCGACTACACGCTCGACGGCTGCCGCGCACGCGAATGCGCGCTCGGCAATCTCGTCGCCGAAGCGATGCTTGCGGCCACGCGCGGCCAGGGCACGCAGATAGCACTCCAGAACGGCGGCGGCCTGCGCGCCGGCATTGCGGCGGGCGAAATCCGCTTGGGCGCGGTGCTCACCACCTTGCCGTTCCAGAACTCGGTCGCAACGTTGAAGCTCAAGGGCAGCGATTTCGTGGCAGCCCTCGAAAACGGCTTGTCGCAGGTGGCGCAAGGCGGCGGGCGCTTCCCGCAGGTCGCGGGCGTGCGCTACACGTGGGACGTTTCGCGCCCCGTGGGCAGCCGCGTCGTTTCGGTCGAACTGCGCCGGGCGGACGGCAGCTACGGCCCGTTCGATCCAAACGCGACCTATTCGATCGCGACCAACGATTTCATGCGCCGCGGCGGCGACGGCTACACCGTGCTGCGCGACAGTGCCATCGATCCCTACGATTTCGGCCCGGGCCTCGACGATGCCCTGGCCGCCTATGTCCGTGCCAACTCGCCGGTGCGGGTCCCGATCGACGGACGTATCGTGACGCGCTGAAAATTCCACCCCCCTCTCAACCTGGAAGGATCGAACATGCCCGACGATATTCGCCCCACTGATCTCCTCGACTCGCAGAAAACCTCGCTGCAGCCGCCGGCGCTGCCGGTCGGCCGCCGCGGCTTCATGGCGGGTGCAGGCATTGCCACCGGCTTTGCCATTGCGGCGGGTCCCGTGCAGGCCCAGACTATGATCACGACCGATACGGTCGGCCTTGCCGCCGGCATGGTCACGGTACCCACCGCAACCGGCGGCATGCCCGCCTACTATGCGCGCCCCGCACAAGGCGACCATTTTGCGACCGTGATTGTGGTGCAGGAAATCTTCGGCGTGCACGAATACATCAAAGACGTGTGCCGCCGTCTTGCGAAGGCAGGCTACCTTGCTGTCGCACCCGAGCTCTATTTCCGCCACGGCAATCCCGCGACCGCACCCGACGTGCAGACCGTGCTGCGCGACATCGTCTCGAAAGTTCCCGACGCCGAAGTCATGACCGACATCGACGCGACCGTTCGTTGGGCCGGCCGCGACGTCGGCAAGGGCGACACGAGCAAGCTCGGCATCACCGGCTTCTGCTGGGGCGGGCGCGTGGTGTGGCTCTATTCCGCGCACAATCCGGGCGTCAAATCGGGCGTGGCGTGGTACGGTGTGGTCGAAGGCGAAACCAACGCCATGCGCACCCAGCATCCGATCCAGCAGGTCGCCCGCATCAAGGCGCCGATCCTGGGCCTTTACGGCGGTGCGGATGCCGGCATCCCGAACGAAGGCGTGGACCGCATGCGTGCAGCCTTGCGCGCCTCGGGCAACACCGCGTCGGATATCGTGACCTATCCCGACACGCCGCACGCGTTCCATGCCGACTACCGGCCGAGCTACCGGCCCGAGCAGGCGCGCGACGGTTGGCGCCGTCTGGAAGCCTGGTTCGCGCGCACGCTCGCTTAAAGCAGGCGCCCGCACTCGATGCACCCAACGCGGCGCAGCGCACTTGCCCTTGGCGGCGGTGCGCTCGCCGCGTTGTCTTTTCCGAGCCTTGCGCGTGCCAACGAGGCGATCGAACTCAGCGCCCACAGAATGCCGCTCGACGAGCGCGCCCCGGAGCTGGATCGTGTGGGCGCCCTCGCTTGGCGCGGCGGCCTGTGGCTCCAATCGTCCGACAAGCGCTTCGGCGGCTGGTCCGATCTGTGGATCGATCCTGCCAACAGACGCGTTATCGCGATCTCCGACCGCGGTTGGACGCTCGATGCGGTCATTCTCTTCGACGGGCACCTGCAGGGGCTTGGCAATGCGCGTTTGGGGCGCCTGACGGGGCCGGACGGCAAAGCGCTGCTGCGCGCCGACAGCGACGCCGAAGGGCTCGCGCGAATGCCTGACGGCAGCTTTGCCGTGAGCTTCGAGCAACGCCCGCGCATCCTTGTTTATCCGCCAACCCAGTCGCCCTTTTCGCGCCCGCCGCGCGCCATCCCAGGTCCGAATTTGGGCGAAACGCCGCGCAATGGCGGCATGGAAGCGCTTGCCTGTCTGCCGGGCGGTGCTTTGCTCACGCTCGTCGAAGAAGGACTTGAAGCCGGCCTGCATCGCGGCTTCGTGCAAACGCCGACCGGCTGGGCCAAGCTCAATTACCGGGCCGCCGCCGATTTCGCGCCCGTCGGAATGTGCGTGCTCGACGACGGCTCGAGCATCGTGCTCGAGCGCAGCTTCTCGCTATTCTTCGGCGGCTTTGGCACGCGGCTTGTGCGTGTGGCCGCAGGGGCGTGGGTCGGCGGCGCTATCGTCGAAGGCACCGAGCTTGCGCGCCTACGCCCGCCGCTGCTCGTCGACAATTACGAAGGCATCGCCGCCACGCGTGGCCCCGACGGCACAATCCTGCTGTGGCTCATCGCCGACGACAACTACATGTCGCTTCAGCGCACGCTGCTGGCGGTGTTCGCGCTTTAGCGTCGCGCTTAGCGTCAGCCAGGGGTCGTGGCCGCTGCCTCGGGTTGCACGCGCTTTGAAAGCCGAACAAAATATTCCCGAGTCGCCTCGTCGGCCGGGAAGAACGACTCGATGGCAAGCTCCGACAAGGCGACGTCGATGGCCGTACCGAACACGGTCGTTGTCGTAAGAAGCGACAGCATCGCGCCCTCGGGTTCTTGCAGCTCCAGCTTGAAGGCAAACTCACCCCACATGCGCTCGATCGGCGTCGGCGGCGCTGCGCTAAAGGGCACAGGATAGGCGCGCAACTCAGCGAGCAGATCGACGAGCACCGGGTCGGACGTTGCGTCGATCTGGCGCGCCAAGCGATGGAAGACATGTGCCCGCCAGTCGCGCAGATTGCGGATGCGGCTGCCCAGGCCGGCGGGGTGCAGGCTGAGCCGCAGGACGTTGGGGATACCGACGAGCAGATGCGCGGCCACCCCGGCCAAAAGCGGCCCGACGGCGCCATTCGCCAGCACGAGCTGCCAATGCCGATCCACAGCCAGTGCGGGATTGGGGGCATGTCCGTGCAGAATGGCGTCGATGGCCCGACGTGCGGCGGCGAGGTCTGGATGCGCAATCCCGCGATCGACCAGGATCGGAGCAAGCCCCGCTGCCAGCAAAAGTGCATTGCGATCGCGCAGCGGCACGTCGAGAGTCGCGGCCAGTTGGAACACCATGTCGCGGCTCGGCGTCGAACGGCCCGATTCCAGAAAACTCAGATGGCGCTGCGAAACGCCTGCCTCGGTGGATAGGTCGAGTTGACTGAGCCGCCGCCGCTTGCGCCACGCCTGCAGAAGCGCACCGAATTCAGGATTGCGCGTATTCATGGCCTCACTCTGTTCGACCAGTCGCTTACCGACAATGACCTTGTAGGTAATCGCTTTGCGTTGCGCCGTGCCTGCAATCTCGGGGCTGCGCGCACGATGCGCTTCACCGCACAGGAGGCAAAAGCTATGTCCATGAACGCTGCACTCTCGCCCCGCACAATTCTGCGCCTTGACGGCGTTGTCTGTTTTGCGATGGGCTCCGCCCTCATCGGATTTTCCAGCATGCTTGCGGAGCCGACAGGCTTGTCGCTTGGCTTTCTATTGGTTGCAGGCTTGCTGCTGCTGCCCTCGGGCTTGGTCATTCTCGCAGTATCCTGGCCGCTCCATCCGCCTCGGTTGGGTGTTGCTGTCGTCGTGCTAGGTAACTTGCTTTGGGTTGTTGCCAGTTTCGGCGTTCTGTTTTTGGGGATCGTGCAGCCGACGCGGCTTGGTGTCGGGCTGATCGTCGGGCAAGCAGTGGCCGTCTTGGCAATCGCGGCACTCGAAGCGCGCCCGCTGTCAGCCCGGCTTTCTCACAGCTGATGCGCAGCAGCCATATTCAATGTCCGACAATCAGCCAAAAAAAAGCCCGCCGGTGCATGGGCGGGCTTTTGAGTTCTTGTATCGGAAACAAGGATGATCGTGTTTTTGATTATCCCTTCGGCAACCGTTCGAAGGCGATCAGGCGGCGCGCTTCACGAGCGCTTCCTTGACCTGTTCCTTCAAGCGGCGCATCTGCTTGTCGAGTTTGGCGGCGGGCGTCTTCACGAGCCACGCATCGAGACCGCCCGAATGTTCGACGGTCTTGAGGCCGTTGGTCGACAGGCGCAGGCGCACCGAGCGGCCAAGCACGTCGGACAGCAGCGTCGTATCCTGCAGATTGGGCAGGAAGCGGCGCTTCGTCTTGTTGTTGGCGTGCGACACATTGTTGCCGACCAGCGGACCTTTTCCGCTTACCATGCAGCGACGCGACATAATACGAACCCTCATCCAAAACGCCCCTGACGACCCGGGGCACAGCAAAGAGGGGGCGGTTTTAGGGTCTGGCGCGCGTGCCGTCAACCGCTGCCTTTGGCAGGCCGCCCTCGCAACGCCGACAAAATCGCAGCGGCGGCCTTGTAGGGGCTTTTAACCCCCTGAAATACCTTGTTTTCTTCCGATTCGACGAGATTTTTGAGGGCCGGTTCGCCGGTCAGGATTTCGGCGAGCCCGTCCTCGATTTCGCGCCAAAGGGTGGTTTTGGCTTGGGAAGTGCGTTTGGCGACCAAACCGTCGCCCCCCAAGGCGGCACGGTGGGCGAGGATCGCGGCCCAGATCTCGGCGATGCCGGTCCCGTGCAGCGACGACACGCGCAGGACCGGCGGATGCCAAGCGGCGTTGGATGGGCGCAGCATGTGCAAAGCGGCCGTGTAGTCGGACGCGGTGCGGCCCGCGGCCGCCTCAAGATCGCCGTCGGACTTGTTGATGGCGACAAGATCGGCAAGTTCGACAATGCCCTTCTTGATGCCCTGCAGCTCGTCGCCGCCGGCCGGCGGCAGCAGCAGCATGAAAAGATCGACCATTTGCGCCACGGCCGTCTCGGACTGGCCCACGCCGACGGTCTCGATCAGTATCGTGTCGAATCCGGCCGCCTCGCACAGCAGCGACGCCTCGCGCGTCCGGCGCGCAACCCCACCCAAATTGCCGCCCGACGGCGACGGGCGGATGAAAGCGCGCGCGTCGCGCGCCAGCATTTCCATGCGCGTCTTGTCGCCGAGGATCGAGCCGCCCGACACGGGCGACGACGGATCGACCGCGAGCACGGCAGGCTTGCGCCCTTGCGCCAAAAGATAGAGACCGAAAGCTTCAATGAAGGTCGATTTGCCGGCCCCCGGCGGACCCGAAATGCCGACGCGCACGACGGGCGACGTGGCTTGCGGGCGCAGCAGGGCGAGCAGATCGTCGGCGCGCGCGCGGTCGTGTGCCGCAGTCGATTCGACGAGGGTGATGGCGCGGGCAAGGGCGCGGCGCTCGCCGCTGCGGATCGCCGCCAGCAACGCGGCGGGGTCGCCCAGCTCGCTCAAAGCCCTCTACGGCCCATATCGAGAAATTTCTCGCGCCGACGCGCGCGCAGCACGCCGCCGTCGATGCCCTTCATCTCGGCAAGCGACACCGCGATCGCGTCGCCCAAGGCAGTGATCGTCTCTTCCTTGCCGCGATGGGCCCCGCCCAGCGGTTCGCCCACAATGCCGTCGATCACGCCGAGCTTCAGCAGATCCTGGGCAGTCAGCTTCAATGCTTCGGCTGCGACCTGTGCTTGGTCGGCCGCCCGCCACAGGATCGAGGCACAGCCCTCGGGCGATATCACGGAATAGACCGCGTGTTCGAGCATCAGCACCTTGTTGGCCGAGGCAATCGCAATGGCGCCGCCCGAGCCGCCCTCGCCGAGCACGGCCGCCACAAACGGCACCTTGATGCGCAAGCCCGCTTCGATTGTCTTGGCGATGGCTTCGGCCTGGCCGCGTGCTTCGGCGTCGATGCCGGGATAGGCACCGGCCGTGTCGATCAGCGAGATGACCGGCAGCGAAAACCTGTCGGCCAAGGCCATCAGGCGCTGGGCTTTGCGATAGCCCTCGGGCTTGGCCATACCAAAATTGTGCTTGATGCGGCTTTCGGTGTCCGAGCCCTTCTCTTGGCCGATCACGACGACCGATTGGCCGCGAAAACGCCCAATGCCGCCGATGATGGCCGCATCGTCGGCAAACAGCCGGTCGCCGGCGAGCGGGGTGAAACCGTCGATGAGGCCGGCGACGAATTCCTTGCAATGCGGGCGCTCGGGATGCCGTGCCACCTGCACTTTTTGCCACGCGGTAAGCTTGGCATAGACGGTGCGGATCTGGCGGTCGACCTTGGCCTGCAGCTTGGCGACCTCGTCGGCAATATTGAGGGTGCCGTCGCCGGTCAGGCGCTTCAGCTCCTCGATCTTGCCTTCAAGCTCGGCGATCGGCTTTTCGAATTCCAGGTAGTGGGCCATGCTGGCCGCGTCTATAGCATGGAAAAAGCGGGCGTCCAGACCCCTTTTGTGCGGTGCGGCGAGCGTCTAGCCGTGGCCGCGAATCTGCCCATGTTTTGCCACGATCGCGCGCGCCTGGCGGATCGAGGCGATGTCGATCAAGCGGCCTTCGAAAGTGGCGGCCCCTTGGCCCTCGTCGGCTGCGGCGTCCATGGCGAGCAGGATCGCGCGCGCTCGCTCGACCTCCATCGGGTCCGGCGTGAACACGTCGTTGACGGTCGCGATCTGCGAGGGATGGATCACCATCTTGCCCTCGCAGCCCAAGGCCGCCGCGCGGAACGCCGATTCCTTCATGCCGAGCGGATCGTTGAAATCGGCGTAAGGCCCGTCGACCGGTCGCTTGCCCGCCGCACGCGCGGCCACCACGATGCGCGCGAGCGCGTAGTGCCAAATATCGGCCTGCTTGCCGTCCACGGCGTATTGCGCTGACAGCCCGCCGATATTGGTCGTGCGCATGCCGGTCGAGGCGGCAAAGTCGCCGACGCCGAAAATCAGCGATTCCACGCGCGGGGCGGCACATGCGATCGCCTCCACGTTGGCGAGGCCCTGGGCGGTTTCGATCAAGAGCTCGAGCCCGATGCGCCGCTCGATCTTCTTGGCGCGTTCGATCTGCGTGAGCCACATATCGACCGCGAGCACGTCTTCGACGCGGTTCACTTTGGGCAGCATCAAGAGATCGAGGCGGTTGCCTGCTTTTTCGACGAGATCGACAAGGTCGCGATACATCCATTCGGTGTCCGCACCGTTGACGCGCACCGAAACCGTCTTGCCGACGGCCGCCCAGTCGATGTCGTTGAGCACGTCGATCGCGTTCTTGCGCGCTTTGACCTTGTCGGACGGCGCGACCGCGTCTTCGAGATCGAGAAACACGACGTCGGCGCCTGAGCGTGCCGCCTTGGCGAAAAGCTCGGGGCGGCTTGCAGGGACTGCAAGCTCGGTGCGGTTCAAGCGCAGCGGGATCGAATTGGGCATGGGTCAAGTTTCTACCCCGAGCGGGTGCGTAGGAACAAGCGCGCGTAACTTCGCGTCGCAATCTTGCGAACTTTGCGGCATGACACATCGCAAAACGCTGTTCGTCGCCCTGTTTGCGGGCTTCCTTGCGCACCCGGTTGCCGCAGCGGATCGGCCAGTGGTGGTCGAATTGTTCACCTCGCAAGGCTGCTCGTCGTGCCCGCCAGCCGACGCGCTGTTGGGCGAGCTTGCCCAGCGTAAGGATGTGCTCGCACTCGCCTACCATGTCGATTATTGGGACCGGCTCGGCTGGAAGGACCCGTATTCGAGTGCGGCGGCCACGCGCCGCCAGCGCCAGTACGGCGACCAGTTCCGCCTGCGCGCGATCTACACGCCGCAGATCGTGGTCGACGGGCGGGCCGAGATGGTGGGCTCCGATCGCCGTGCTGTCGCGCGTGCGATTCAAGCGGCTGCCCAAGCGACTGCCGCACCCGCCCCGCGTTTCGACATCGATCTCGTGCGCGAGGCTAACGACATTCGCGTGCATGTCGGTGCCGATGCGGCATTGGCGGGGGCACGCGTGCAGCTGGTCGGCTATGTGCGCGGCCGGACGACGCGCGTGACGGCCGGCGAGAATGCCGGGCGCACGCTTGCCGAAGCGAATATTGTCGTTAGCAGCGAAATTCTGGGCGAAGGCGCGGGTGATTGGCGGGTACCCGCCGCCGCCGACCGTGCCTATGCGGTCCTCGTGCAAGCCCCGGACGGCCGCATTCTGGGGGCCGCGGCGCTGGCGCCTTAACCCAGCTTGGCTTCGTTGGCGACGAGCCAGTCGTAGGCGGGCAGCGTCAGGAATTCGGGGAAGTTTTCGGCTTCCACGAGTTCGAGGAACATCTTGGCTGCCTCTTTGTAGCGGCCCTTGACGTAGCGCTCGGCGCCCACGCTTTTCTTGAGCTTTTCGAGCTCCTCGTCGACGATCTTGCGCACGAAGGATTTTTCGACCGCACGCCCGTCGTCGAGATGCGCTTCGTGGTGCAGCTGCTGCCACACTTGCGCGCGGCTGATCTCGGCCGTGGCGGCGTCTTCCATCAGATTGTAGAGCGGCACGCAGCCCTGGCCGCGCAGCCAGGCTTCGAGATAGCCGATGCCGACAGCGCAGTTTTGGCGCAGGCCCGCTTCGGTTGCGGTCCCGGCCGGCACTTGCAGCAGATCAGCCGCCGCCACGTGCACGTCCTGGCGTTTGCGCGCGATCTGGTTGGCGTCCTTCATCTTGTCGTCGAACGCGGCCTTGGCGATCGCCACGAGGCCCGGATGGGCGACCCACGTGCCGTCGTGGCCGTCTGCGGCTTCGCGTTCCTTGTCGATGCGCACCTTGTCCATGGCGGCTTCATTGGCGGCGGCGTCGTCTTTGATCGGGATCTGGGCCGCCATGCCGCCCATCGCGTGTACGTTGCGCTTGTGGCAGGTCTTGATCGCAAGCTGGCTGTAGGCGCGCATGAAATGCGAGACCATCGTGACCTGGCCGCGGTCCGGCATCAGGCAGGCCGGGCGCGTCGCGAACTTCTTGATGAAGCTGAAGATGTAGTCCCAGCGCCCGCAATTGAGCCCGGCCGAATGCTCGCGCAGCTCGTAGAGGATCTCGTCCATCTCGAATGCGGCAAGGATCGTTTCGATGAGCACCGTCGCCTTGATCGAGCCAGCCTTGATGCCGAGGGCGGTCTGCGCATGCACGAAAATGTCGTTCCACAGCCGCGCCTCGAGATGGCTTTCGAGCTTGGGCAGGTAGAAATACGGGCCCGAGCCGTTTTTGAGCAGCGCTTTGGCATTGTGGAAGAAATAGAGACCGAAATCGAAGAAGGCGCCTGCCATCGGCTTGCCGTCGACCGTCAGATGCTTTTCGGGCAAGGCGAGCCCGCGCGGGCGCACGAACAGCACGGCGTGTTTCGGATTGAGCTTGTAGCTTTTGCCGGAGGCTGGATCGCTGTAGGCGATGGTGCCCGCGACCGCGTCGCGCAGATTGATCTGGCCGTCGACGAGATTGTTCCAGCTTGGCGCGGAGGCGTCCTCGAAATCGGCCATGAACACGTTCGCACCGCAGTTGAGCGCGTTGATGACCATCTTGCGGTCGACGGGGCCGGTAATTTCGACGCGGCGATCGAGGATGTCTTTGGGCAGTGGGGCGACCGTCCAGTCGCCTTCGCGCACGCTGCGCGTCATCGGCGAAAAATCGGGTTTTTCGCCGGCATCGAGACGCGCCTGGCGGGCCGTGCGCGCGGTCAACAGGTCGCGGCGGCGTGCGCCGAATTTGCGCTCGAGCTCGACCACGAAGGCGATCGCCTCGGGTGTCAGAATCGCCAACTGTGCAGGCTGCACCTTGGCGTCGAGCTTCACGCCGTCGTCGGGCAGCACGGTGCCGCCGGGACCCTTCACGGGCAGCTTGGGCGGCGGCGGCGGTGGGGCAACGGCGACGGGCTTGGCCGGCGGGGCTTTGGCCGTGACCGGTTTGCCAGCCGGGGCTGCCGCAACCGGTTTGGCCGGGGCAGCTTTCGCAGGGGCCAATTTCGCCGGCGCTGGCGCTGGCGCCGCAGCCGACTTGGTGGGCGCTTTTGCGGCCGATTTCGGGGCGAGGACCGGTTTTTTGGGCGCTGGGGCCGGTTTCTTGGCCGCGACCGGCGGTTTTTTGGGGGCGGGGGCCGGCTTTTTGGCGGCAGGCGCTTTTTTCGCGGGCGGAGCGGGCTTTTTGGCCGCGATCGGCTTCTTGGCCGGGACCGACTTTTTGGCCGCAAGTGGTTTCTTTTGCGTCGCTTTTTTGCCGTTTGCCGGTTTGGCAACCGGCTTTTTCGCAGCGGATTTCTTGGCGGGCTTCTTTTTGGCAGCCATCGGCAGGATCCCTTACAGCGCCGGGCGACTCCGGCAAAATGTTCGTCTTGCTGGTGTAACCTTTGAATTTGCGCGTTACAAGCGCAAGACGGTTGTTTTTGCGCCCCCTTTCAGCGACGGCGCGCCAGCGGATGGTGTTTGGCCACAACCTGTTTCAGGCGTTCGCCGCCGACATGGGTGTAGATCTGGGTTGTGGCGATGTCGGCATGGCCCAGCATCTGCTGCACCGCGCGCAGATCGGCCCCGCGATCGACGAGATGGCTTGCAAACGCATGCCGCAGCACGTGCGGCGACAGGCGCTGCGGCGCAATCCCGGCGCGCGGCGCCAACGCCTTGAGGAGCTGGGCAATGCGCGCAGGCGTAAGGTGCCCGGCTTTGGCTGCACTCGGGAACAGATAGAGCGATTTGGCGGCTTTGGGGCTGCGCTTGTCGCGCGCCTGCCGCCACGCCGCGATCGCGGCAAGCGCAGGGGCGGCAAGCGGGATCAAGCGTTCTTTGTCGCCCTTGCCGCGCACGATCAAAAACGAGCCGTCGCGCGCGAGGGCCGACACTTTGAGCCCGGCCAGTTCCGACACGCGCAGCCCGCTCGAATAGAGCACTTCGAGGAAGCACATGAGCCGCCCGCCGTCTTTGGCGGTGTGGCTGCGGGCGGCATCGATGAGGCGCGCGACTTCGTCTTCGGCCAAGATCTTGGGCAGCGGCCGGCCGATGCGCGGGGCCTCGAGGCTCGTCAGCGGGTCGTCGGCGCGATGGTTTTCGGCCAGCAGAAAACGATGCAGCTGGCGCATCGCCGAAAGCCGGCGCGCTGCACTGCGCGGGCTCAATGCGCGGGCCGCAAGCTTGGCCATGTAGGCGCGCGCAAGGGCGGCATCGCACGCCAGCACGCTGCTGCCGCGTGCGGCCAAAAAGGCTTCGTAATCGGCAAGATCGACCGAATAGGCGCGCTCGGTATGGGCCGACGCGTTGCGCTCGGCGCGCATCATTTCGAGAAACAGCGTCGCGTGGCGCGACAGATCGGGCTTGGGAGCAGGCGGCCGGCCGCGCGCCATCGCCCGAACGCCTAAAGCCCCGACGCGATCGCGGATTCGAGGGCCAGCAGGCGTGCATTTTCCTCGAGGCCGACCGCGCGCAGACCATCGAGCACCGAGAGCAGCACATAGACGGGGGCACCCGCTGCACCCTCGCCGCCCAGCATATGCACAACGAGCAAGGCGCATTCGGCGGGCCTGCCGCCGATCCCCGCCTCGTGGAGTGCCGTTACCAACGCTGGATGCGGCAAGCTTGCGGTCTGGCGCTCGAGTGCTGTTTGCGGAAAAGCCAGGGCGGCCCCGCCGCCCGGCAGATGCCCAAGGCCGCTCAGCAGGGCAACGCCAAGCGATGCGCGGGCTGGGGCAGTACGCGCGTCGCTTGCGTCGAGCGCTTGGCGCCAGGCGGCAAGGCGGGGCGAGCTGCGCGCTTCGCCGGTCTCGATGCCGGCCAGAGTTGCGAGCAACCAGATGCGTGCGGCCTCGTTGGTCGCCGCCGTGTCGCCGCCGATTTGGGCCGCGCGTACAAGCCGGATCCAGCCCGTTGCGGCTTCGCGCTCGCCCGCCATCAACAGGGCGCGCGCGGCATCGGCGGCGGCAAAACGAGTGTCGGACGAGGGCGGCGTCTGCGCCAGCAAGACCACGCTCGCGCGCGCCAACGTGGCGTAGCCGCCGCGCTCGCGGCCATGGTTCCACAAAGCCTGCAGCGCGGTGAGGCGGGCAGGGCCGATCGGGGCTGCGTCGGCGGCTTTGAACAAGGCCGCCCGCCCGCGCGGACCGCCGTCGCCGCGCGCAAACGCCGCCGGATCGGCCGACTGGGCGGCGGTGAGTTCGATGGCGCGGTAGAAATCGGCAAGTTCGCCCGCCGGCATGGCGCCGAATGCTTCGGCGCGTTCGGCGGCAGCCAAGCGAAATTCGGGCGTGCCCCAATCGCCGCGCGCAAGGGCGGCAAGCACGGCGGGGTCGTTGCTCTGCACGCTGTCGGCAGGCGGGGCAACCTTGGCGGCGCGCAGCATGGCGAGCGACAGCGGATCGGCATTGCGCAAGGTATCGACGCGCACGCCGCGCCCGTCGCCGCCGATCGCGAGCAGCAGGGTCACAAACGCGGGGTCTTCGGGTGCGCCCTGGTCGCGCAGCATCGCCAAGCCCAGCTGGGCGCGGTCGCCGTCGCCAGCTATGGCCTGGCAGAACATCAGCGCCTTCTGCAGCGCCACGTCGCGGCCGCGCGCCAGCGCTTCGCGCACCAGCGCACAGGCCCGCTCGTCGGCCTGCGCCAGAAACGCCGCGTCGATCAGCAGGCGCGCAAGGGCGGGATCCGTCATGCGGTCGGGAATGCGGCGTGCAAGCTCGGCCGCCGATTCGATGTCGCCAAGGGCGCGCAGCCGGCCTGCGCGCAAGCCCGCGAAGTTCGCTTGGGCGTTTGCACCCGGTGCGGCGAGCGACGTCGCCACCAGCGGTCCTGCCGCTGTCGAAGCAAGCGTGCGCCACGCCAATTCGCGCAAAGGCTGCGAGGCAAGCGGGGCGGGCAGGTCGCGCACAAGGCGCTCGGCAAAAGCACGCCCGCTCGCCGCCCACGCATCGGGCGGAAAGCCGCCGCGCGCCGCATCGATAAGACCGATCGCCTCTGGGTCGAGCGGGCGGGCGACTTCGACCTCGATCCCGGCCGGTGCTTGCAGTTGCGGCGTGGTGCGCGGGGCTGCCTCACCCGCAGGATCGGCTGTCGCGGCAGGCGGCGGTTCGACGCGCGGCGGCGGCGGACGCAGCAGGTTCGAGCCGGGGTTTTGGGCGAAAGCAGGTGCAGCCGCACCGGCGGCCAGCAGCCCCGCGGCCATAAGCGGTGCGATCAGCAGGGCACGCATGGTGCGGTCAGCGCGGCAGGCGGTCATTGGGGATCGTCTTTTCGATTCGCGCGGTCGGTGCAGGGATATCCCAGCTCGCCAGGAACGACACCCCGGCGGCAAGGGCCGCCGCAACGACCACAAGAATGAGCAGAAAGGGGCGTCGCATCTTCTGTCAAACCCTTGAAAGCGTGTACAAAAAACGATTCCTCGCGAGCCTCGTGCAGGCGGCAGCGTGGTTTGCTACACTCGCTTGCCATGAGGCAGTTGCGCAAGAGGAAAGGCGAGGTTCACGCACGCACCGAAACGTCGGGTGCGGTGCGGCGTTTTCGCGTTCCCACGTCCTGACAACGATGACCTTATCGTTTTCGTCCCCGATGCCGCCCGAAGCGGCGAGCACGCCGCTTGTGCGGGCCCAGCGTTCGATCGTGATGGTCGGCTTGATGGGAGCCGGCAAGAGTGCGATCGGCAAGCGCTTGGCTGCGCGCATTGGCCTGCCGTTTGTGGATACCGACCGCGAGGTCGAGACGGCAGCCGGCTGCTCGATCGCCGAGATTTTCGAACTTTACGGCGAGACGGCGTTCCGCGACGTCGAACGGCGCGTGATCTTGCGCCTGCTTGAGGGTGCGCGCGGCGTAATGGCCACGGGCGGCGGCGCTTTCATGGATCCGCAGACGCGCGACGCGATCAAGCAGCGCGGTCTATCCGTGTGGCTGCAGGCCGATCTCGACACGCTGGTGCGACGCACGGCCAAGCGCACGCACCGCCCGCTGCTCAACAGCGGCGATCCGCGTGAGATTTTGGCGCAGCTGATGGCCGCTCGCGACCCAATCTATGCGCTGGCCGATCTCCATGTTCAGTCGAGCGAAGCGTCGCCCGACGAAACCACGCAGCGCGTGATCACCGCCATCTCGGCCTATTGCGCGCAGCCCGGCGTCGAGGCGGGATCGCCATGAGCGGTGCCGCCGACACAGTGCGCGTTGCCCTCGACCAGCGCAGCTACGACGTCAAAATCGGCGCTGGCCTGCTCGAGACGGCCGGGGCTGCGATCTTGGTGGTGCGGCCAGCCAAGCGCGTGTTCGTCGTGACCGACAGCACAGTTGCCGCGTTGCATCTGCCGCGCCTCGAGGCAGGCTTGGACGCTGCCGGGCTTGTCCACAAAACCTTCGTGCAGCCGCCCGGCGAAACCAGCAAGGACTGGGCGCATCTTGGCACGCTGCTGGACGCGGTGCTGGCCCACCGGCCCGAGCGCGGCGACATTCTGCTGGCCTTGGGCGGTGGGGTGATCGGCGACATGACCGGCGTTGCAGCCGCTTTGCTGCTGCGCGGCGTGGATTTCGTGCAATGCCCGACCACGCTGCTCGCCCAAGTCGACAGCTCGGTCGGCGGCAAAACGGCGGTCAACACGCGCTACGGCAAAAACCTCGTCGGCGCCTTCCACCAGCCGCGTCTGGTGCTGTGCGATCTCGGCACGCTCGACACGCTGGCGCCCCGCGAACTGCGCGCAGGCTATGCCGAGACGGTCAAATACGGCCTCATCGACGATCCGGCCTTCTTCGCGTGGTGCGAGGCCAATGCGGCTGCCGTGCTCGCTGGATCGGGCGATGCGCGTCGCACCGCCGTACGCGCAGCCGTTGCCGCCAAAGCGCGCATTGTGGCGGCCGACGAGCGCGAGGCAGGCTTGCGCGCCCTTCTCAATCTCGGCCACACATTCGGCCATGCGCTGGAGGCCGAAACTGGTTTCGGCCTCGATCTCTTGCACGGCGAAGCCGTGGCGATCGGCATGCGCCAGGCGTTCGATTTTTCGGCCAAGCTCGGACTTTGTGCGGCACCTGAGGCGGCGCGCGTTGCGGCCCATCTTGACGCCACGGGCCTGCCCACGCGCCTCGACACGCAGCGCGGCTTTGCTGCATCCACATTGATCGACCATATGGGACACGACAAAAAAGTGCGCGACGGCAAACTCACGTTCATTCTCGCACGCGGTATCGGCAAAGCCTTCGTGGCGTCCGACATCGATGCGGCCGCCTTGCGGGGCTTCATGACCGCGGAGGCCGGACGATGAATTTCGAAGGGTTCGAATTGCCCTCCATGCCGGACCTGCCCAATTGGTTCGTGGTCGTGGCCGTGATCGTGCTGCTTGTCGTGGCGGCCCTCTTGTCGGCGGTCGAGACCTCGATCACGTCTGCGTCGCGCCCGCGCCTTGCTGAGATGGAGCGCCAGGGCTCACGCCGGGCCGGTCTCGTGAACCGCCTGCGCGACCAGCGCGACCAGTTCATCAGCGCCGTGTTGCTCGGCAACAACCTCGTCAATATTCTGGGCTCGGCCTTGACCACGAGCGCTTTGATCGCGCTCTTCGGCGATGCAGGCGTGCTCTACGCGACAATCATCATGACGGTACTGGTCGTGGTGTTCGGCGAGGTCATGCCGAAAATGTGGGCGCTTGCCAATGCGGACCGCGTGGCGCTGATGCTGGCCCCGTTTGCGCGCGCGATGATGGCGTTCTTGTCGCCGCTGGCGACGGCAACGCGCGTCGCGGCCAAAACCATGCTGAGCATGCTCGGCGTGCGCTACAACGAGCCCACGGCCGAGGCCGCCGCCGAGGAGCTGCGCGGGGCCATCGAGCTGCACGGCTCGGGCGAAGCAAGCGGGGCTTCGACCGTGCGCAAAGAGCGCCAGATGCTGCGCTCGATCCTCGATTTGGCCGACGTGGCCGTGTCGGACATCATGATCCATCGCCGCCAGGTCGTGGCGATCGACGCCGACCAGCCGCCGGCCGCCATCCTCGAGCAGGCGCTGTCGAGCCCGCACACACGCATTCCGCTGTGGCGCGGCACGCAAGACAACGTGATCGGCGTCTTGCACGCCAAAGCGCTGCTCGCGGCCTTGCGTGCCAATGGCGGCGATCCCACGACGATCGACATCGCCCAGATCGCGGGCCGCGCCTGGTTCATCCCCGATTCCACGAGTCTGCTCGACCAGCTCGAGGCGTTCCGCCGCCGACGCGAGCATTTCGCGCTCGTCGTCGATGAATATGGCGGCCTCATGGGGGTCGTGACACTCGAAGACATTCTGGAAGAAATCGTCGGCGACATCGCCGAGAAACATGAGTTCAAAGTGCCGGGCGTGCGCCCGCAGGCTGACGGCAGTTTCATCGTCGATGGGTCGGTCACGATCCGCGATTTGAACCGCCAGTTCGACTGGCGCCTGCCCGACGAAGACGCGGCCACGATCGCCGGCCTTGTGCTCTATGAGGCGCGCCGAATCCCCGATGTCGGCCAGATTCTGACCTTCCACGGGTTGCGTTTCGAAATATTGCGCCGCAAACGCAACCAGATCGCAACCTTGCGAATACTGGCGATCGGCGATGCGGCAGCGCAAAAGACCGCACCCGACGGCGTTGCCGCCTGACGAACGGCCTTGCCAAGCACGGCCCAAGCGGCGCTATCATTTGTACGTCGCGGTCTACGCAAACATATAAGCGCCGCATCCAGGGAGGGTATCGATGAACCGTAAAATCGTTCCCGACGTGATTTCGGGCGTCCAGAACATTGCCACGGCCAGCTCGAGCATGAGCGTGCGCGAGGCCTCGATCGCGATGGCGAGCCGGCGCATCGGTGCGGTTGTGGTGGTCGATGCGGCCGGTCGTATGGCGGGTATCTTCACCGAGCGCGACGTGATGACGAAGGTCGTGGCCGGGCGCCGCGATCCGGACGCAACGACGCTCGCTGAAGTGATGACGCCCAATCCCGACACGATCGGCCCCGACGACGCCGCGGGCGAAGCGCTCGACATGATGCGCAAGCACGGCTATCGCCATTTGCCGGTCGTCGATGGCACGCGTCTTATCGGCATCGTGTCGGTGCGCGACCTTTACGCGACTGCACTGGGGGAACTCGAACAAGGCCTGCAGGAGCGCGACGCGTTCATCTCGGGCTCGGCCGGTTACGGGCTCACGTAAGACCTGGCGCACCTGCTGCTTTTGTTTTTGTGCGTAGGCGCGATTTCTGGGAACATCGTGCATGCCCTTGCCCGAACCCGAAATCGCCCGCGAACCCATTCACACCCGCCGCATCGAATGCAGCGGTTACCGGCGCGCCGACGGGCTGTGGGACATCGAAGGCCATCTGGTCGACACCAAAGCCTACGGATTCGACAATCAATGGCGCGGGCACCTTGCCCCCGGCACGCCGCTGCACGAGATGCGGCTGCGCCTCACGATCGACGACGGCTATCTCGTGCATGCGGTCGCAGCCTCGACCGACGCAAGCCCGTTCGAGATGTGCCCTGCCATCGTGCCGAATTTCCAGGCGCTCGTGGGTTTGCGCATCGGCAAAGGCTGGCGCAAACACGTGCAGGAGCGCTTGGGCGGGGTCAAAGGCTGCACGCATTTGGTGGAACTGGCGCTTGGCGCCATGGCGACGGCCGCTTTTCAGACGATCGTGCCGCTGCGCGCCAAGGAAAAACCGGCCGAGGATGGGCGCGCGGGCTTTCTCGACACCTGCCACGCGCTTGCCGCCGACAGCCCGGTCGTCGCCGCGCACTGGCCGCAGCTTTACACGGGCAAAAACTAGTTCACGCGGCTGCGCAGGTGCTTGCGCGTTTTCTTGCGCGACCAAGCGAGCACGAAAACGCGGATTGCCGAGGAGAGATTGCCGCGATGCGCAGTGTCGGCGATGCGCTCGCACAGCGTTTCGATCGGCATCTCGAGCGTGTGCGCGATTTCTTCAAGTTCGGTCCAGAACGGCGTTTCGAGCCGCATGCTCGTGCGACGCCCGTGGATGCGCACATTGCGCGGGCGCGGCGGCGCCGCCGTTGCCATCTTCATTTTTGACGATAATCCCATAAATTAATATATCGTAAATTGAAGATTCGGCAAAGCGTCCCGGCAAGCTGGCGCCCTGATCGACGCGGCGTCAAGAATTTCAGCTCTCGGCGGGAGCTTTCAGCGACAAGGCCAGCGCATGTACGGGCCCGGCCAGCTCTTCGGCCAGAATGCCGTGCACGAGGCGTTGGCGATCGACGCGCGATTTGCCGGCGAAAGCCGCACTCACGATGCGCACGTTGAAATGCGATTCCCCGCCCACCCGCGCCCCGACATGGCCGGCATGTTTGGCCGAATCGTCGTCGATCTCCAGCATCGACGGGGCGAGGGCCGCTTCAAGCTTGCGGCGCATGGCGGTGGCGACGGTGCGGTTTTCCATTGAACGGTTCCTGCGACGGGTAAAGACGGGACGGCACTGTCGCGCCAACGCCGGTCTTGACGCAAGTGCGGCCAAAAGGGCACCTATCGCGCCATGGAACGAACACCTGCCCTAATTGCGGCTGCCGAGCGCGGCGACACAGCCGAAATCGCGCGCATTCTCGACCGTACGCCCGATCCTGAAATCCGCGGCTCGGGCGGTTTGACCGCATTGATGCGCGCGGCGGCACGCGGCAGCCTGCCAGCACTCGAATTGCTGCTCGCACGCGGTGCCAAGCCCGACACGACCGACGATTTCGGCAACACGGCCTTCATGTATGCTTGTGCGCGCGGCCAGGCGGCGTGTGCGGCCCGTTTGGCGGCTGCGGGTGCTAACCGCGCGCACGCCAACAAATACGGTCTCGGTGCGGCCGATTGGCTCAAATGGGCCAAAGACAGCGACGCGATCGAATCCTTGATCGTACGTTGAACTTCAAGCCCGGCGCGGTGCGGCCGTGCGCAAGGTCCACTCGACGACGCGGCGCATCGCCGTGCCCAATGCCTCGTCGAAGGCGAGCACGATATTGTGGATGTCGCTGTTGACCGCCGGCTGCTGGGCTTCGTGCGCGAAGCTTGCGACGACGACGCGATCGGGCAGGCGCACGAGGCGAACGGCAAGCCGCACGCGCGCCGAGGGCGGCGCATTGCCGCGCAGTTCGGCCTGGAACTCGCGCAGATCCACTTTGAGCAGATAGTCGGGCCGCAAGCTCGACGATTCGCGGCCCACCGCCACGATGCGCCCGGTATTCTCGAAACTCTCGACCAGCAGCGTCTGCACCATGCGCGGGGCCGTGTCGGTCCAGTTGGCGCGGGCGAAATAGTCGAGCGTCACGGACGAGCGGGCGAGTGCGATGCGCGAGCTGTCGATGCCGCCCGAAGCGACCGGCATTTCCACGGCAAGCTGCCAGTCGGCGCGCGGCAGGTCGCTTGCGAAGGTCGATTTGGGCGTGAGGGTGAATAGCTGCGGCGGATCGCCGGAACCAGGCAATTGGCAACCCGCAACCGTGCCGGCGGCGGCAAGGCAAGCAAGCCCCAGGAAATTGCGGCGCGTGGTTTCGTGCGGCAGAACGCTCATCGCGCTTCGACCCCTTTTTGCTGGTCGCCGAACAGGAAGCGGGCGGGATCGCGCTCGAACGTCGCGATCACGCGGTTGAGTGTGGCCATCAGCGCGCGCCCCTCGGTCATGAATTGCTGCAGTTCGTAAACACCGTGCTGGCCGAAATCCTGCACGCCGGGGCGCGCTGCCTGCACGGTCTGTTCGAGCACGTCGGCCACGCGCCCGAAATTGCCGGCCGTGCGCTTGAGTTCGTCGAGTGCGCCTGCTGCTTGCGGCCCGACGTCGCCCACGTCGCGCAAGGTGCGGCGGCTGTCGGCGATGAGTCCGCGCACGTCGCCGGTTGCGGCATCGACCGCTCCCAGCAGCCGGTCGACCCGTTTGAGCGTGGCGTTGGCGTCGTAGACCAAGGTTTCGACGCCGAGCATGGCGTTGGCGAGATTGCCGGCGGCGTCGGCCGAACTGTCGATCAGGCGATCGACGTTCTTAATGTTGTCGTCGTTGAGCACGGCTGCAATGCGCTCGGCAAGCTCGGCGATGCGCGCCACGGCGAGCGGCGCATCGGACATGATCTGCTCGAGGGCCGAGGGCCGCGATGGGATGACGGCGCGCCGTTTGCCCTCGCGCGGCAAGAGCAGCGGCGCGTTCTGGGTTCCGCCGCTCAGCTGCACGAAGGCAAGACCGGTGATGCCTTGCGGCTGCAGCCCTGCGACCGTGTCGGTCTTGATCGGCGTGTCGGGCCGCAGGGCGAGCGTGACCTGCACTAGCTCGACGTTCCCTGCATCGAGTGCGATATCCGACACGGTGCCCACCGGCACGCCGCGATAGCGCACGACCGAGCCTTCCGAGAGGCCGGTCACCGAGCCGTTGAAATATGTGTAGTAGAAGGTGCTTTCTTCGCCGAGATTGGCGCGCGCAAACCAGATGCCGGCGAAGAAAATGCCTGCCATCAGGGCCAGCACGAAGCAGCCGACGAGGAAATAGTTGGCGCGCGTTTCCACGATCTAAGTTCCTTCTTTGGCAGCGCCGGCCGAAACGGCAAGACCCGTGCGTGCGGCCCGCCCGCGCGGCCCGTCGAAATAGGCCTGGATCCAAGGATGCGGGTGCGCGCGGATTTCGTCCAGCGTTCCGACGATGATTTTGCTGTCGATCAGCACGGCCACGCGGTCGGCGATCGCGCACAGCGTGTCCACGTCGTGCGTGACCATCACGACCGTGAGCGCCAGCGCCTGCTGGAGGTCGCGGATGAGGCTGTCGAAATTCGCGGCCCCGATCGGATCGAGCCCGGCCGTAGGCTCGTCGAGAAACAGAATGTCGGGGTCGAGGGCGATCGCGCGCGCAAGGCCCGCGCGCTTGCGCATGCCGCCCGACAATTCGGAGGGTAGCTTGGCGCCCGCCGACTGCGGCAGCCCCACCATCGACAGTTTCACGCGGATCAGCTGCGTCACGAGGCGGTGGTCGACCTTCGTGTGTTCGAGGAAGGGCAGGCGCGCGTTCTGGGCGACCGTGCGCGCACTGAACAGAGCGCCGTCTTGGAACAGCACGCCGATGCGTTTCAGAACCGGGCGGCGGGCTTCTTCGTCGAGCGCTTCGAGATCGGCTCCCAGTAGCTCGACCGTGCCGCCGTCCGGCGATTTCAAGCCCAGGATCGTGCGCAGCAGCACGGATTTTCCCGTGCCCGAGCCGCCGACGATGGCGAGAATTTCGCCGCGCCGCACGTCGAGATCGAGCCCGTCATGCACGGTCTGGGCGCCGAATCGCGTGATGAGGCCGCGCACGCGGATCACATTGTCGGCTGCGCCGTCGCTCATAGGCCGATCCGCGAAAAGAAGATCGAGAACGCCGCATCGAACACGATCACGAGGAAGATCGATTTGACGACCGATTGCGTCGTATGCCGGCCCACGCTCTCGGCCGAGCCCGAGACCTTGAGGCCCTCGTAGCACGACACGATGCCGATCAGCACCGCGAAGACCGGCGCTTTGATGAGGCCGACCGCGAGCGTGTTCAGCTGCACGGCGTTCGAGAGCTGCTCGACGAACTGCTCGAACGACAGATCGAGCCCCAGCATCACCATGACCGCGCCGCCCACCAGCGCCATCGTGTTGGCGAAGAACACGAGCAGCGGCAGCGTGATCGCGAGCGCGAGCAGGCGCGGCAGCACCAGCGTCTCCATCGGGTCGAGCCCGATCGTGCGCATGGCGTCCACTTCCTGGTTCACCTTCATCGTGCCGATTTCGGCCGCAAAGGCGCTGCCCGTGCGCCCGGCGACCATGATCGCCGTGATCAACACGCCGATCTCGCGCAGGATCGACACGCCCAGAAGATTGATCGTGAAGACTTCGGCCCCGTACGCGCGCAGCTGGTCCGCACCCTGGAAGGCCAGCACCACGCCGATCAGAAACGCCAGCAGCCCCAGGATCGGCACGGCGTCGATCCCGATGCGTTCGATATGGTGGACCGTGCTCACGAAGCGCACGCGCCCCGGACTGCGGAGTGCACGCAGCGCGCACACGGTTGCGGAACCCACGAACGCGATCAGCGCTTTGGCTTCGCGCGCCACTTCCGTTGCGGCCTTGCCGGCGCGAATCGCAAGTTCTGTGAACGCGCTGTCGCTTTTGCGCAAGAGCGGTACACGCTCTTCGTCGGCAACGCCCATGCGCTCGAGCAGGGCTGCTTGCGCATCGCTGGTGCTGACGAGTTCGATCTGCGCGCCGCTGCCCTGCCAGCGCCGCAGCTGCCGGTGCAAGATCCACGCGCCGCACGTGTCGATCGCGTCCACCGCCGCCAAATCGATGTGCAGAAGCTCGGCGCCTTTCGTGTCGAGCGACTGCATGGCGGTTTCGAGCATCGACGCGTTCGCGAGCGTCCAGCGTCCGCCCAGCGCCACGCGCGTCGCCGACCCGTCGAACTGGGTCTTGGCCCAAACCGCCTGCGCGTTCGGAAGCTGCGTCGTGGTTGCCATTTGCGGCGGCGGCCCTTTTTTGCCTGTCGAGCCATTCTGGTCTTTGGAATGCGGGGAGGGCAAGGGGTCGGCGCTGCGGGCTCGCCAGAAGGCGGTGTTATGGTGCGCTGCGGTATTCTGACACAGTTTTTCTGAAACAAATGTCCTGCAAAGTCAGGCGGATAATGCCTGAAAGCGTCTTAGTCTCTGATTTTTAACAGAGTTGGTCGGATTAGGCCTTGATTTTTGCGCCGCAACAATTAAATTGTGCGTTGCGACATTGATTGTCGCAGCTCGAAATGGCCTTTGTGCCGTTTCGTGGGCGTTTCCTCCCTAAACTTGGGCCGTGCCTTCGGGCGCGGCCCTTTCTTTTTGTGCCGCCTGAATTTTTGCGGTTGCAACGCCGTCGTGCGTGACGCAAGCACCTGCGGCAAGTCCATTTGGTTTACTTCAAAACCAAATCGCACGTATCGTGTCGGAGAAATTGCGATCGCGCGTGCCCCGCCATCCGCACCTTTGGATTCTCGAAACAGATGCCGCAGCCGGATTTCGTCGAGATCCATGCCGACGCCGATCTCGGCGCTGCCAATCTGCGGATCCAGCGTTTCTGGCACTACACGCAAGCGTGCCGTCGCGACGGCGGCCTGCCCTCGCGCGCGCATTTCGATCCGATGGACATTCCCGATCTGCTGCCGAATATCTGGATCGTCGAAGCCGATTTCGACAAAGCCATTCTTCGCTACCGCCTTGCCGGCACCAAGATCGTGGCTGGCATGGGGTTCGAGCCGACCGGGAAATTCTTGCACGAGGTTCTGGCGGCGCGCTTGAAGGAAAATCCACAGCTGCTCGATCGCTATTGGCTCGGCGCGCGCGCAGGAGTCTGCACATGGCGACGCGGTCCGGCGCGGTTCTGGGCCAAGATGGACTATTTCGAAGTCGAAAATCTCATCGTTCCGTTCGCCGTCGCGGACAGCCATCTGCGGCATTTGATGGCCATCTCCGTCCACTACCGCGGCGACGGCGCCGAATTTTGAAGCGGGGTCGTCTTCAGTCCGCGAATTCGGGTTCGTCGCGCGCCAGCATGCGCTTGAGCGCGTCGAAATGGACGCGCGCATAGGCCGCGCGCCCGTCTTCCATCTGGCGCGAAGTGCGCGCGGCAAGCTGGCCGGGTACGAGCTTGAGCGGCCGCCCGGTCGACATGGCCAACACCTGGGCTTGGGCGGCGCGTTCGAGATAAAAAAGTTCGTCGAACGCTTCGCCGACCGTGGGGCCCGTCACGATCACGCCGTGGTTGGCCAAAAACAGCACAGGCTTGCCGTCCATCTTGGCGGCCATGCGCGCACCCTCCTCGGGACCGTCGGCAAGGCCGTTATAGTCGTCGTCGTAGGAAACCCGGCCGTAGAAGCGCAAAGACGTCTGCACGCACGGCTCGATGCGCCCGCCTTCGACTGCGCACAAGGCGGTCGCGTAGGGCATGTGCGTGTGCAGCACGGCCGTTGCCGAAGGATGGCGCAGATGGATCTGCGTATGGATGTACAACGCGGTTTCTTCGATCGGCCATTTGCCCTCGAGGATGCGGCCTGCGGCATCGACGAGCAGCAGGTCGCTGCCACGCATCTCGGCCCAATGCGGGCCCCACGGATTGACCAGAAACCGGTCGGGAGCGACCTGCAGGCTGAAATGGTTGCAGGTCCCTTCGTTGAGACCCAGACGCGCCGCCCAGCGGAACGCGGCGGCAAGGTCGATGCGGGCAGCGGCAAGATCGGTCATTGGGGTCTCGTCGGATGTGGGGGTGAACGGCGGCGCCCACTCTATTGCACGCGCGCGGCCCTGTGCTAGGTTTGCGCTCAATTGCAAACGACGGTCGCCAGCAATCAAAACGGCAGGCCGCAAAACCGAGAGGAACCCCCGCCGATGAAATCCCTGATTCCGTCTCTGAACCGCCGCACCGTGCTTGCGACTGGCTTGGCGGCCCTTGCCGCCCCGGCGATCGTGCGCCCGGCGCATGCGCAGGCCGTGACGTTGCGCCTGCACCATTTCCTGCCCGCCGTTTCGAACGTGCACACCAAGGTGCTGCAGCCGTGGGCCGACCGCATTGCGGCGGCCAGCAACAATGCGCTGAAGATCGAGCTGTTCCCGTCGATGCAGCTCGGTGGCACGCCGCCGCAGCTCTACAACCAGGCGCGCGACGGCGTGGCCGACATCATTTGGACGCTGCCGGGCAACACGCCGGGCCGCTTCCCGCGCACGGAAGTATTCGAACTGCCGTTTCTTGCTTCGCAGCGCGGCTCGGTCAATGCGCGTGCGGCCCAGGAATTCGCCGACACGCATCTGGCCGAAGAAACGCGCGACGTGAAGCTGCTCGCCTATTGGGCGCACGATGCGGGCGTGATCCACGCCAACAAGCAGATCCAGTCGCTCGACGATCTGCGCGGGCTCAAGCTGCGCAACCCGACGCGTCTTGCCGGCGAAGCCTTGAAGGCGCTGGGGGCCGTCTCGGTCGGCATGCCGGTGCCGCAAGTGCCCGAGTCGCTGGCCCAGCGCGTCATCGACGGCGCCGTCATTCCGTGGGAGGTGGTGCCTTCGGTTCGCGTGCACGAGCTCGTGCGCTTCCACACCGAAATCCCGGGCTCGCCGGCACTCTATACGGCGAGCTTTTTCCTCGCCATGAACCAGGCGAAGTTCGCCGGTTTGCCGGCCGAATTGCGCGCCGTGATCGACCGCCAGTCGGGCATGGCCTTCTCGAGCGCTGCCGGTCCGATGTGGGATGCCGAAGCCAAAACCGTGTCGGACATGGTGCGCGCGCGCGGCAACACGATCTCGGTCTTGAGTGCTGCCGAAAAGGCGCGCTGGGTTGCTGCGACCGAGAGCGTGGCTCCGGCTTGGGTTGCCCAAATGCGCGAGCGAAATATCGACGGCAACGCATTGATCGCGGCGGCTAAAGCTTTGGTTGCCAAATACGAACGGGCGTAAGTAAATAACGCGACGGCTGCGGC
The DNA here is from genome assembly GCA_027532905.1 of Magnetospirillum sp. Taxonomy (NCBI): domain Bacteria; kingdom Pseudomonadati; phylum Pseudomonadota; class Alphaproteobacteria; order Rhodospirillales; family Rhodospirillaceae; genus Magnetospirillum; species Magnetospirillum sp. Next base: position 328,778 of record JAPZUA010000004.1, on the reverse strand, counting down.
GGCGCCGGAATGGGCGCCGCCGTTTTCTTTTCAAATTCAGGTATCGCTCGCAATGGATGCCCAGCCCTCTCACTCCGGCCGATCGGATTTGCTCGAACGGGCAACCGGCGCTTTGGCGATGCTGGGCGGCATTGTCGCGATCGGCATTGCCGTGCTCGTGTGCACAAGCGTGCTCGGCCGCTGGCTGTTCTTGAAGCCCATCGAAGGCGATTTCGAATTCGTGCGCATGGCAACGGCGGTCGCCGTTTTCGCCTTCATCCCCTACACGCAAGCGCGCCGCGGCCACATCATGGTCGATACGTTCACGAGCTGGCTGCCGCCGCGCGCCCTCGCCGCGATCGATGCGTTCTGGGATCTGTGTTTTGCCGCCGCCATGGGGTTCCTTGCCTGGGGCCTGTATGTGGGCTCGCACGAGGCGCGCGAGAATTTCGAAACGACCATGCAACTGCAGCTGCAGATCTGGCCCGTGATCCTGTTGTGTGCGGCCTTGTGCGCGATCTTGAGCCTGACCGCGTTTTTGACCGCACTGCGTCTGGCGTGGGGCAGATCCAAGTGAGCGGGCCTTCGATCGCTCTGCTGGGTTTCGGCGCGATGCTGCTGCTGATCGCGTTGCGCCTGCCCATCGGGCTCTCGATGCTGCTGGTGGGGGCGGTGGGCTACATCCAATTCACGAGTTGGCCCGCTTTCTTCGGCTACATGAAGACGAACACCTACCATCAGTTCGCCAACTACACGCTTTCGGTCATTCCTCTGTTCATTCTGATGGGCGCACTCGCCGAGCGCGCGGGCATTGCGCAGTCGCTGTTCCTGGCGGCCGAGCGCAGTTTGCGCAACCGGCGCGGCGGCCTTGCGATGGCGGTGATCGGCGCGTGCACGGCGTTCGGCGCCATCTGCGGCTCGTCGGTCGCCACGACGGCGACGTTCGGGCGTGCCGCGATGCCGGAGTTGCGCAAATACGGCTACGACGGCGGTTTCTCCGCCGCCACCATTGCCGTCGGCGGCACGCTCGGCATTCTGATCCCGCCGTCGGTGATCCTCGTCGTCTACGCCATCACGACAGAGCAGAACATCGCCAAACTTTTCCAGGCAGCCCTCATCCCGGGCCTGATGGCGGCCGTGTTTTACTGTGCGACGATCGCTTTGATGGTCTGGCGCAACCCCGCTCTTGCGCCGTTTTCGGAACTACCGCTGGAAGCCGCACGCACGCAGCCCAAATGGCCGAAAATTTTGGCGGCCTTGGGGGCGGCGGCGGTCGGCGTGCAATGGCTGCGCGGCGCCATCGATTCCGAAGATGCAATCCTTGCTGCGGCTCTGGCCCTGCTCGTGGGCTTTGTCGACGGTGCGATCATGCCGGCGATCGCGGTCGCGGCGCTCGTTGTTGGCGGCATCTATGGGGGCGTGTTCACGCCGACCGAAGGGGCCGCCGTGGGCGCACTTGCAATGCTCGCCATGGGCGTTTTGCAGCGGCGCCTGGGTTTTCGTGAAATTTGGGACGCCTTGCGCCAGACGGCCGAAACGTCCGGCATGATTTTCATGATTCTGCTCGGCGCCGAAGTGTTCGGTGCGTTCCTGGCCCTCACGCGCCTGCCGACGGCCGCCGCCGAGTGGATCGGCCATGCGGGTTTCGCCCCGCTTGTCGTCGTCGCGGCGATGATGGCGACCTACGTGCTGCTGGGGGCAGTGATGGACGAGCTTGCGATGATCCTGCTCACCTTGCCGGTGTTTTTCCCGGTGGTGGTGGCACTCGATTTCGGCCTCACGCCCGATGAGGTCGCGATCTGGTTCGGGATTCTGGTGCTGATCGTGGTCGGCATCGGCCTCACGGCGCCGCCGATCGGGCTCAACGTCTTCGTGATTTCCTCAATCGTTCGCGACGTGCCGATGACGCAGACCTATCGGCGCGTGCTGCCGTTCCTTGCGGCCGACATCTTGCGCCTGTGTCTGGTGCTGGCCTTCCCAGGGCTTGCCCTGTGGCTCGTACGGCTTTTTGCCTAACTGGGCGGCCCGAAAGCGAGCGGTTCGACCGCGCGCTCGAGCCTTGTGCGCAAGGCCGCTTCGCCGACCGGCTTGACGAGGTAACCCGATACGCCCAATTCCATGGCGCGGCGCACGAGGGCGGCGTGCGCATGGGCCGTGACCATCACGACCGGCGTTTTGCGCATCTGGCCCATTGGCTGCGCGCGCAGCCACGCCACGAAATCCAGTCCGTTTTCGGGTTTCATATCGACGTCGCACAGCACAACGTTCGGCCATTGCTCGGGCGGGGTTTGGAAGGCCAGTTTGGCGCCATCGACGCTGGCAGCCGTATCCACCGCCGCAAATTCGAGCGTTTCGAGCATGCGGCGCAGCATCAGGCGCGTCGCATTGTCGTCTTCCACGGCCAGAACACGGAATTTTCCGAACAAAATCCAACTCCTTGCGACTTTTTTACAACCCTCTCGCCGCGTTCGGCAAGCGGTCGAATGCAACAATGTGTTTCGTGCGGGCGGTCGGCGGCAAAAAGCGGCATAATGTCGGTTCGTCCGTCGTGATCGGAAAGTCGGAACCCATGCCGAAAGCCACCCCGCCTGCCAAAACGCCAGGCAAAGTGCCCGCGAAAATCTACAATACGCGCCTTTTCGTCGGGAATGTGCCGTTCGATTTGGATGTCGAGGGGCTTGCCGATCTGTTCGACGCGCACGGCATCGTCATTCAAAGCCAGATTCCAACCGACCCAAAAACCGGCAAAGCCATTGGCTATGCCTTCGTGACGATGGCGACCGAGCAGCATTGCAAGCAGGCGATCGCCGCCCTCGACGGCACGAAGGTCAAAGATCGCAAAATCGAAGTGCGCTTTGCCGATGTGAAGGAAAAGCCGAAAAAGCCGCCGCGCGCCCCGCGTGCGCCCCGCCGGCCGGCGGGTGGGGACTATGCAGGCCCCAATGCCGGCCCCGTACCGGCCCATCTGCGCCCCGATGCCGACCGGTTGGGCCTCACCCAGCCGATCGTGAGCCGGCCGACCTCGGCCACGCGTAGCTTCACGGTCGAAAAGCGCCGCCTGGGCCCGACGATTCGTCGCCCCTAACCGACTTTTTCAGCGAACCCCCATCGCACCGCGCAGGTCGGCGTCGGTCATCACCGTGTCGCGCAGATCCGCCCCGGCGAGATCGCAGTCGACGAGTTTGGCGCCGGTCAGGTTGGCGCCGCGAAAATCGACGTCGCGCAAGCTCGCCTCCGTCATGTCGACGCCGGTCATGTCGGCGCCGCGGAAATCTGCCTTCTGCGCGCGGCAGCCGCGCATTCGCGCGGGCCATTTGGTGCCTTGCATGCCGGCGAGCGGCAGGGGCGAGAATACTGCGTCGCGGAAATTGGCGCCGTCGAGCGTGCATTTGTCGAGATTGGCGCCGCGCAAAGACGCTGAGGAAAAATCGACTTCCGCCAGCATCGCCCCTTCGAACGTTGCCATGTCGAAGCGGCCCGACGGCATCTTGGCGCGGACCATCGTCACGCGCAGCATCTTGGCGGCCGACAGCGTGATGCCGGGCCATTCGATGGGCCCCAGATCCACGCCTTCGAATTTGGCTTGCGTGCCGGCGGCTCCGCCCGTGCGCAGCCAATCGTTGTGCGCCACGACGATGTCGCCGAACGAAATGCCGAGATCGGCGAGCGACTTCGGCAGGATGGCCCTGCTCATGTCGCATTTTTCCATCTCGGCCATGATGAAGTAGCTTGCGCACAAATCTGCGCCGTCGAGATTGGTGCCCGACATCTGGGCGCCCACCAGCACGGCCCCGTTGAGCTTGCAGCCCGACATGTTCGTGTCGGTGAGGTCGGCGCCCGCCAGCACCACGCCCGAAAGATTCGCGTTGGAGAGGTCCGCCCCTGCGAGATTGGCGCCGCGCAGGTTGCAGTTGGTCATGTCCGTGCGCTGGGCTGTCGTGCGCGACAGGCGAGCTTCGCCCAAATTGGCGCCCGCGAATTTCGCGTCGTCCATGTTGGCTTTGTGCGTGGTCATGACCGAATAGTCGAGGTCGCCGGTCTCGTTGGCGGTCACGATGAAGCCGTCGCGAATGTCGGCCTTGCTGAGATTGGCACCCTCGAGGATCGCGCCCTTGAGGATCGAGCCGCGCAGATCGGCGCGCGTCATGGTGGCGTCGGTGAACACTGCAAAGCTCAGATTGGCGCCGAAGAAATTGGCGCGGTCGAGATTGGCGCGCGAGAAATCGCACTCGGTCAGGTCCGCACCCACGAACTCGGCCTCGGCGAGCGCGCGGGCGACGAAATCGTTGCGTGGGATCTGCGCGAAATGGATCTGCATACGCGCGCCGCCCGACGCCTTCTTCACAAAACGCTCGTGCGCTTCCATGCGCTTGAGGAGGTCGAGTTTGCTGAGCTTCTTGCGCTCGACTTGCTTGACGTTGCCCACGTGCGCGCCCCTCGTCTTCGGACCAGCAAAGGTTTACATTAGAACGGCAAATTTCGCACCACGCGTTTTCAGGACCGATGGAAGTCGTCGTCGAACCCGATCGCCGCCTGTGGGAAGAGGCCGCCCAGCGCTCGGATTTCTGGCCGTTGCAGCAAGATTGGGACTACGGTCTTGCGGTCCGCTGGCAGGCCCAGCCGGTGCTGCGCTTGCTTGCGCGCGACGCGGGCGGGCCGGTCGCAGCCGTGCAATTGGTCGGGCGACGCTTGTTTGGCCTTGCCGAATTGTGGCTCGCCCTGCGCGGGCCTGTGGCGCTCAACGGGGCTACAACCGTGCCGCCGCAATTGTTGGCGGCCCTGCCGCGCGGGCTGTTGCGCGCGGTTCTGCTGGCGCCAGAAATCCAGGAAAATGAGGCCACGCAAAAATCTTGGCTCGGGCGCCGCCGCGTCTATACCGGGCATAGCTGCGCTATCGTCGATCTGGCGCCGTACGATCGCGCCAGCTTGCGGCAAAAATGGCGAAATCGGCTCAATGCCGCACAGGCGCGCGGACTTCGCATCGAGCTTGCCGATCGCGGCAAATGGCTCGATTGGGTGGTCGCCCAATACGACCGCGTGCGCGCGGCCAAAGGTTTTGCCGGCCCCTCGGCCGATTTTGTCGCCCAACTCGTGCGCCTCAAGAGCCCGCGTCAGACCCTGGCCGCAATTGCGCTCGATGGGCGCGAGCCCGTGGCGGGCGCGCTGTTTTTGCGCCACGGTCCCGATGCCAGCTATTATGTCGCAGCTTCGGACGCGCAAGGGCGCGCGGCCAACGCCGCCAACCTCGTGCTGTGGCGCGGACTCATGGCGCTCAAAGAACAGCGCGTGCGCAAGGTCGATCTGGGTACCATCGATACCGACAAAAGCCCTGGCCTCGCGCGCTTCAAGCTCGGTGCCGGCGGCCAGCCGGTCACGTTGGCGGGGACCTATCTATGAGCAAAGGAAAGACCGTCTACGGCCTCAGCATCGCAGCCCCGCGCCGCACATGGGCGCTTGTGCCGCTGCTGCTCTGGCGCTTTGCCGTACCCGTGCTCGCCGCTTTGATCGTGCTCGATCTTGCGGTGTTCGCGGTGCTGAACGGCCTGTTCGGCGCGTGCTACGGCGCTTTTGCCTGGTTCGGCGTCTGCTGAACCGGCGTCTGCGGGGGCGGGGCGGGCAGATCGGTGCGCGTGGCGACCTCGCTGCGAATGCGCGCAATCACCTCGTCGACCGTCATCGCACCCAGATCTTGCCCTGAGCGCAGGCGCACGGCGACCTTGCCTTCGGCTACTTCCTTGTCGCCGGCAACGAGCATGTAGGGGATCTGCTCGAGCTGCGCGTTGCGGATTTTCTTTTGCATGCGCTCGGTCGAATCGTCGACATCGACGCGAATGCCGCCGTCCGTCTGCGGCAGTTCGGCCGCCATCAGACGGCGGGCGAAATCGCGGGCGAAATCCGCGTGGCGGTCGGCGATCGGCACCATGCGCGCCTGGATGGGCGACAGCCACGTGGGCAGGCGGCCCGCATAGTTCTCGATCAAGATGCCGATGAAGCGCTCGAACGAGCCGAGGATCGCGCGATGCAGCATCACCGGCCGATGTTTGGCACCGTCTTCGCCGATATAGCTCGCATCGAGCCGCTCGGGCAGCACGAAGTCGACCTGCAGCGTGCCGCACTGCCAGTCGCGGCCGATCGCGTCGCGCAGCACGAATTCGAGCTTCGGCCCGTAGAAGGCGCCTTCGCCCGGATTGCGCGTCGTCGCAAGGCCGGCGGCGGCCGAGCCTTTTTCGAGCGCTTGCTCGGCCTTGTCCCAGATGTCGTCCGATCCGGCGCGCTTTTCCGGCCGGTCGGAGAATTTAACGAGCAGATCCTTGAAGCCGAAATCGGCGTAGATCGCGCGCAGCAGGTCGCAGAAGCGCTTAGACTCGTCCGGGATCTGGTCTTCGGTGCAGAAAATATGGGCATCGTCCTGCGTGAAGGCGCGCACGCGCATGATGCCGTGCAAAGCGCCCGACGGCTCGTAGCGATGGCAAGCGCCGAACTCGGCCAAGCGCAGCGGCAATTCGCGGTAGCTGCGCTGGCCCTGGCGGAAGATCTGCACGGCCCCCGGGCAATTCATCGGCTTGATCGCGTAGAGCCGGTCGACCTCTTCGCCCTCTTTGCCGGGCGTCGCCACGAACATCGCGTCGCGGTAGTTCTCCCAGTGGCCGGATTTCTCCCAGAACACGCGGTCGACGAGCTGCGGCGTTTTGACTTCCACGTAGCCGTCGGCGTCGAGGCGCGTGCGCATGTAGCGCTCGATCGTGCGGAACAGCGTCCAGCCCTTTGGATGCCAGAAGATCGCACCGGGCGCTTCTTCCTGCAGATGGAAGAGCTGCATGGCCGCACCGAGCTTGCGATGGTCGCGCTTCTCGGCTTCTTCGAGGCGGTGCAGATAGGCTTTGAGATCGTTCTCGTTGGCCCAGCACGTGCCGTAGACGCGCGTGAGCTGCGGATTGCGCGAATCGCCGCGCCAATAGGCACCGGCGAGCTTCATCAAGCGGAACGCGCCGACTTGGCCCGAATGCTCGACATGCGGGCCCCGGCAGAGGTCGGTGAAATCGCCAAGCTGGTAGAGCGAAACGGACGAAACGCCGGCCGCACCCGCTTCGACGAGGTTGGGATCTTCGAGGCCTTTGGCCGCCGTCGAGCCGCGCGTGCGCAGCATCTCGAGGAGTTCGACCTTGTAGCTCTGCTTCGTCGATTCCATGAACGCGACCGCTTCGCCGATCGGCACCTCGCGGCGCGCGAACGGCACTTTGCGTTCGCGGATCTTGCGCATCTCGGCTTCGATCTTGGGCAGGTCCTCGGTCGTGAGCGGAACCGGCGTTTCGATGTCGTAGTAGAAGCCCGAATCGGTCGCCGGCCCCACGCCGAGCTTGGCGTCCGGATAGAGTTTCAGCACGGCCGCCGCAAGCACATGCGAGCAGGAATGCCGCATGCGGTCGAGATCGGGGCCGGGATTCGGGGCGGCAGACGCGTCCATGGGCTCGTTTCCAAAAACAAAAAGGGAGCGCGAAGATAAGGGGTTCCCCCCGCCAAGGCAATTGATAGCGCCTATGCCAATAGCGCTGGGCCGCCATTCGCGCTAAGGGTTTGGCGTATGAAACGCTTTCCGCCCCGCAATCCGAACCGAACCGGCGGCCCCCGCAAACCCGGCGGCTACAAGCAAGGCGACCGCAGGCCCAGTGCCCACAAGCAAGGCGCGCACGGTCAGGAGCCCGAGCGCCAGCATCGGCGCGAGATCTTGCGAATCGCCGGCTTGCCGAGTGTGGCGGCGCTGTTCGCGCGCGCCCCCGAAGCGGTGCAGCGCCTGCTGGTAACACCCGGCATGGCGCAGGCGGCAAGCGATCTGCTGCGCGAGGCAACAGCGCGCAATATCGCGCACCGCATCGTGCCGGACGAAGCCCTCGCCAAAATCGCGGGCACGCCGCTCAATGGCGGCATCGTCGCCGAGACGGCGCCGCGCCCGGCGCGCCAGTTCGATCTGGGCCAGGCGCAGGAGTGGGCCAAGCGCTGGCAGCCGCTCGTGATCCTCGACGGCATCGGCAACCCGCATAATCTGGGCGCCATCGCGCGCACGGCTGCCTTCTTCGGCCTGCCGCATCTGGCGATCAGCGACCATCCGGCCCAGGCAGCCCCGTCCGAGGCCGCTTATCGTGTGTCCGAGGGCGGGCTCGTGTGGCTCGACGTGTATCGCGTGCATCGCCTGCCCGACGTGCTGCGCCGCCTGAGTGCGTTTTACACCGTCGTCGGCACCGCACTTGGCACGGGCGCGCCGATGCCAATGCAGAAACTCGCGACCGGCCCCAAGCCCGTATGCTTGGTGCTTGGCAACGAAGAAGAAGGCTTGAGTGCGGCGACCTTGGCCGTGTGCGCGCATGTCGCTACCCTGCCGCCGGCCGGCCCCATCCAATCCTTGAACGTCGCGGCCACGGCCGCCATCCTGATCCACGCCATCACCGGCGGCTTCCGCACGCGCTGAAGGAGCAGCGACGCCATGTCGGCCCCTGCACGATCTCCATTGCCCGGCGAAATTCCCGTCATTGCGATCGGCGCGTTGCGCGACCGCTCGGCGAGTGCGGCTGTTGCCGCCGCGATCGGGGCGGCATGCCGTCAGACGGGTTTTTTCTATGTCTCCGACCACGGCGTGCCGGATGTCTTGCTCGGCGATTTGCGCGCGCAGGCCGAGGCGTTTTTCGCGCTGCCCGAGGCCGCGAAGAATCACGTGTCGATCGAGCATTCGCAGCACAATCGCGGCTATGTACCGTTCGAGGCCGAAAAGCTCGATCCTTCGCGCAAGGGGGACCTCAAAGAAGGCTTCAATATGGGCCGCGAATTGGCGGCGGACGACCCCGACCTTGTCGCCGGGCGTCCGTTCTGTGGCCCCAACCAGTGGCCGTCCGCAATGCCGGCGTTCCAGGCGGCCATGTGCGCGTACTTCGATGCGATGCTGGCTTTGTGCCAGGATCTGCACCGCGCCTTCGCACTCGATCTCGGCATGCCGGAGACCTTCTTCGAAAAGCTGATCGACAAGCCGCTCGCCACCTTGCGGCTGCTGCATTATCCGCCGCATCCCGGCACGTTTGTGCCCGACCAGTATGGCGCTGCCCCGCATACCGACTACGGCAACGTCACGGTGCTGTGGCAGGACATGGTTGGCGGGCTCGAAGTGCAGGCGCGGGGCGGCGAATGGATCGCGGCCACCCCGCTGCCCGGCACGTTCGTCTGCAATATCGGCGATTGCCTGATGCGCTGGTCGAACGACGTTTACGTCTCGACGCCCCATCGCGTGGTCAATCGCTCGGGCCGCCAGCGCTGGTCGGTGCCGTTTTTCCTCGACCCCAACGGCGATGCGCCCGTCGCGTGCCTGCCGAGTTGCAAGGGGCCGGAACGGCCGCCGCTCTATCCGCCCACAACCGGGGCTGCCTATTTGCGCGAACGGCTCGACGCGACCTACGCGTTTCGCCGGTCCTAGCCGGTTTTGCCGCTTGGCAGCGGCGGACGAATGCCTTTACTTTGCGACAAGCCTGCAGCATGCAGGGGATCCAAGCGAAGCGACGGAAAACAGGCGATGACCGCGACACCAGACGAAAAACGCAAACAAGCTCGGGCCGGCGTACTGCGCGGCACCTTGCTGGTCGACGGCGACGGCCACGCGATCGTCGATTGGAGCCGCAACGGCTGGCGCGTGCGCGCCGAGAGGCCGTGGTCGCCGGTCGGCGCCACGTTTGATCTGGTGCTCGGCATCCGTTCGGATGTGGGCTCGGTCGAAGTGCGCGGGCGCGGCACCATCGTGCGCACCGGCGACGGCGACGTGGCTGGCACATGGGATCTTCGCACGCCGTCCGATCCTGCGACCGAGTCGCTGCTTTCCGTGTTCCTGTCGAACGGGACGGCGGCGGTTTAGGCCGCCATTCGTCGCCCGTCCGGCTTCAATCGTATTTGCGGGCGTCTTCGATGACCTTGCCGTCGTTGGCAAGGCTGCCGGGGCTTGCGAATGCGACCGCGCCGCGCAGCTTGGTCGCGGCCTGCAGCGCTTCGACGAGAAGCGCCTCGAGGCCCGCATCTTGGGCCGCTTCCACATGCAGCGTCATCGCGTCGTTGTCGTCGACGCGCGACACGACCAGGCGATAGCGCGCAATGCCGCAGCGTTTGGCGGCCTCCGCCACTTGGCCCGGATGCACGAACATGCCTTTGACCTTCGTGGTCTGGTCGGCACGGCCCATCCAGCCGCGCAGGCGCTTGGCAGTCCGCCCGCACGACGACGTGCCGGGCACGAACATCGACAGATCGCCCGTCGCAAAGCGGATCAGCGGGTAGTCGGGATTGAGTGTGGTCACGACCACTTCGCCGACCTCGCCGTCGGCGACCGGCGTGCCGGTTCCCGGCCGCACGATTTCGACGACGATCCATTCGTCGAGCACCAGCCCTTCGTCTGGCGTGGTTTCGTAGCCGATGAGGCCCAAATCGGCGGAGGCGTAGCATTGGCGCGCATCGATGCCGCAAGCCGCCATCTCGCCGCGCAAGGCCTTGGGCACGGCCTCGCCCGAGACGAGAGCAAGCTTCAGGCTTGAAAGATCGGCACCGAGCTCTTTGCCTTTTTCGAGCAGGATTTTGAGGAAGGACGGCGTGCCCGCATAGCCGTCGGGCTTTATGTCGGCGATCGCGCGCACCTGCTGTTCGGTGTTGCCGACCCCGGCGGGGACGACAGCGCAGCCGATCGCATGCGCCCCCGTTTCGAACATCGAACCGGCGGGCGTCAGGTGGTAGCTGAACGTATTGTGGATGATCTGGCCGCGCCGGAATCCTGCCGCCCACAAGGCGCGCGCGAGGCGCCAATAGTCGGGCCGCATCGCTTCGGGATCGTAGATCGGCCCCGGCGACATGTAGATGCGCGCTAGCCGCCCTGGTTTATCGGCCGCGAGGCCGCCGAATGGATCGCGCGCGGCAAAGGTCTTTTTCTGGAGCTCAAGCAGGTCGCTCTTGCGCACCACGGGCAAGGCGGCCAGTGCCGCGCGGTCGACGATCTGGTTGGGATCTATGTTGGCCAGCGATTCGGCGAAATACGGCGCCTTGGCCTTCGCGTGCTCGATCTGCAGGCGCAACTCTTCGAATTGGCGGGCCTCGCGCAAGCCGGGATCGCGGGTTTCAAGCTCGTCGAAATAGGGGGCGTCCATCATTCACGTCTCGCGAAGGCGGCAGATCGAATCGGAGGATATCAAGACTGGCGAAGCGGCCGCACATGCGCAAGCGCTCCGTCGCCTGTTTAGTCGAGTGCGAAGAAATGCCGGATGCGCACAAGCAGCTCGGCCGCCTGGCCGCGCGTGGCTGCACGCCTTTCGCGCGGCGGCATGGCGCGCAACGCCGCGTCGTTGGCAAGCTTGCGGCCGATCACGATGTCGCCCAGGCGCTTGGCGAGATCGGGATGGCTCTGCAGGATGGGGCTAAGCGCTTCCTTGCCGATCTCGAGTGCCGCCGTGTCGCACAGCGCCATCACGCTTGCGCTGCGCGGGCTGCCGGTCAGCAGCGACATTTCGCCGAAAAAATCGCCAGTACCCAAGCGTGCCACGGGTACACGCTCGCCGTCGCGCTCGAGGCTCACCTCGAACACGCCGCGCGCCACGACGAACAATGAATTGTCCGCGTCGCCCGCACGCATCACCTCGTCGCCCGCGTGGAACGACACGGGGTCGGCGGCTTCGGCAATGCGCGCGCGCAAGGCCTGGTCGAGTTCGCGGAACAGATCGACATGGTCGAGGACCCGTACCGCCATCGGCGGTTCGGCCGCGCGCGGCTGGCCGAGGGCTATGCCTGCCGCGTCGAGCGCGTACCAGATCGAGGTCGCGACCTCGTCGTGCACGCGCGCATCGTCGTCGAACGTATCGACCCAATAGGCGACTTCGTAGAGGACCGTCGAATCGCGGATTTCCTGGGTCGCCACAGTCGGCGGCGGTTCCATGCACACGCGCATCGCCTTGAGGGCGGCGGCCGACAGCGCTTCTTTGGCGAGGCCCGGCGGGATGCGCGCGTCGAGCGGCACGTTGAGGCTCGCGCGATAGAGGGCGACCGGCATGTCGTAGTTGACGATCTGGGCGGCCGCGAGTTTCGAATTGGGCAGCACCACCGTGTTGCCGTCGGAAGAGCGCAGGCGCGTGGCGCGCCAGTTGATCTCGACGACCTGGCCCGCCAAAGCGCCGTCGATGCGCAGCCAATGGCCGACCCGGTAGGGCCGCTCGAGATTGAGCGCAATGCCGCTGAAGAGATCGGCCAAGGTCGACTGCATGGCAAAGCCGATGACGACGGCGAGCACGCCCGAGGCTGCGAGCACGCCCGTGAAAGACTGGTCGAATGCCGCCGACACGACGCCGAACATTGCCACGATCAGCACGAGGGCGCGCACCACGTCTTTCAGCAGTTTGGGCGCACCCACCTCGCGGCTTGCGAGGAGGCGCCAAACGAAACGCTCGAGCAGGACGAGCGTGAACAGCGCGAAGATGATCCACCACACGACGCCGAACAGGCGCCCGGCATCGCCGAGCAGGCCTTGCACGATGGGCGATTTAAGCCGGGCGGCCAGCAGCGGCAGCCCGAGCCAGGCCCCGGTTGCGGCCAGCAAGGCCACGCCGATCAGCGACAGGCGGCGATGGGCGGGATCCGGCGAGCGCAAGCCCGCAATCGCGAACCAGACGGTGGCAATCGCAATGATCGCGGCATAGATCCAGTAATGGGCGGGCGTCTCCGGCATCCTGTGCCGACGCTAGCCCGGAACCGCACGACCGCGCTACAGTCGCGGCACAAGACCAAAACATCGGGAGAAAACGACATGCGTCTGGCCGGAAAAATCGCGATCGTCACGGGCGCGGGATCGGGCTTCGGCGAAGGCATTGCGCAGCGCTTTGCAGCCGAAGGGGCGGCCGTTGCGGTCGTCGATCTCAATGCCGAGGCGGCAGCGCGCGTCGCAAAAGCGATCGCCGATGCGGGCGGCAAGTCGCTTGCCCTTGCCGCCGATGTGGCGAGCCGCACCGATACCGAGCGCATGGTCGACAAGACGCTGGCGGCGTTCGGGCGGCTCGACATCGTCGTCAACAATGCCGGTATCAGCCACGTGAACGGGCCGATGCTGTCGGTCGACGAGGCGACGTTCGACCGCGTGTTCGCGGTCAACGTCAAATCGATCTATCTCGCAGCGCAGGTGTGCGTGCCCGTGTTCCGCCGCCAGGGTGGCGGCGGGGTATTTCTCAACACGGCTTCGACCGCAGGCTTGCGCCCGCGCCCAGGTCTCACCTGGTACAACGGCTCGAAGGGGGCTGCGATCACGCTGACCAAGAGCATGGCGGTCGAACTCGCGCCCGAAAAGATCCGCGTCAATTGCCTGTGCCCGGTGGCGGGCGAAACACCGCTGCTGGCGACCTTCATGGGCCAGGACACGCCCGAGAAGCGCGCGCAGTTCAAAGCGTCGATCCCGCTCGGGCGACTGTCCACGCCCACGGACATCGCCAATGCGGCTCTTTATCTGTGCTCGGACGAAGCCGAATTCATCACCGGCGTTGCCTTCGAGGTCGACGGCGGCCGCTGCATCTGAGGGGTCGCGAGATGGTTTGGCATATCGCTTGCTGAGAGAGGGGTCCCCCGCCTTCCGTCCGGAAGGATCCCCTTTTTCGACGATCGAGGAGCCATTCATGAAACGCCGTCGCTTTATGTCCGGTGCAGCCCTTGGCGCTGTCGGCGCCGGACTCGCGGCCCCTGCCGTCGTCACGGCGCAGACCACGTTCAACTGGCGCATGACGAGCTTCTACGGCCCCAACGCGGCCTTCTATTCGACCGGCCCCGGCTCGGCCAAGGATCTCATCGAGCGCATCCAGGCGATGTCGAACGGGCGTATACGCATCCAGTTCTTCGGGGCGGGCGAGCTGGTGCCAGCGGCCGAAGGTTTCGACGCGGTATCGCAGGGCATCGTCGAAATGAACTACGCCAATGCCTATTTTTGGACGGGCAAAAGCTTCGCTGCACAATATTTCACCGCCGTTCCGTTCGGCCTCAATTTCCAGGGACTGAATGGCTGGATGTATGACGGCGGCGGCTTGGCGCTGTGGCGCGAAGTCTACGACCGCTTCAATCTGGTCCCCTTCCTGTGCGGCAATACCGGCGTGCAGATGACGGGCTGGTTCAAGAAGCCGATCGAGCGCGTTGAAGATTTCCGCGGCCTCAAGATGCGCATTCCGGGCCTTGCTGGGCGCGTCTACCAGACGCTGGGTGTGGATGTGCGCCTGCTGCCCGGCGGCGAGATTTTCCCGGCCCTCGAGCGCGGCGTCATCGATGCGGCCGAATTCGTAGGCCCGTTCCTCGACCGGCAGCTCGGCCTGCAGCGCGCGGCCAAATACTACTACACGACCGGCTGGCACGAGACGGCGACGGCGTCCGAACTCATCATCAACAAGGCCGCGTGGGCGCGTCTGCCCGCCGACCTCAAAGCCATCGTCGAAAACGCGACGGCCGCGTGCAACGTCATCTCCGAGGCGTGGTGCCAAAAGAACAACGCCGAGGCGATGGAAGACCTAATCAAGAACCAGGGCGTGATCGCAGCGCCCTTGCCCGATCAGATCGTCGATGCATTGCGCAGCGCCAACGACCGCATCCTCGAGGAAGCCGTGGCGCGCGACCCTGTCGTCAAGCGCGTGCACGACTCGTACATGGCCTACAAGTCCAAATACGATTCGTGGGCGGGCTACAGCGAGACCGTTTACCACGCGAAGATCCGGACCAAGTCTTGATCCTCGCCGAACAAACGCACGGCATGCCGCGCCTCGTCCGCTCGCTCGACGGTCTGGTCGAAGCGATCGGGCGAGCGTCGGCGTGGACCACCTTCGTGCTGGTCTGCACGATGGCGGGCAATGTGCTGCTGCGCTACGGCTTCAACACCGGCTCGGTGTGGGCGCAGGAACTCGAATGGCACCTGATGGCGCCGATCTGCCTGTTCGGCATGTCCTACGCGTTGGCGCACGGCGAGCATGTGCGCGTCGACGTGCTGTTCGCGGATTTCGCCCCGCGCACGAAGCTTCTCGTCGAGATCGTGTCGGCCGGCCTCGGCTTTCTCGTGTGCGTGGCCGTAATCTGGCTGTCCTGGGGCTACGTGGCACAGTCGTTCGGCCAGTCGGAAGCCTCGGCCAATCCCGGCGGCATTCCGTTTCGCTGGGCGCTCAAAGCGATGATCCCGATCGGCTTTGCCGTGCTGCTGCTGCAGTATTTTTCGCTGGCATTGCGCTACGCGATCCAGCTCCGTCGCCCTTAGGACTCCAATGCCGCTTACAGAAATCTACGCGATCGCCATGCTCGTGGCGTTCTTTGGCCTGTTGATGATCGGCATTCCGGTCGGCCTAACCTTGGCCGTATCGGGCTTCGTGTTCGGCTGGCTCGGCTTCGGGCCGCTGCTGTTCAATTTGCTGCCGCATCGCCTCTACGGCGTCATCACCAACTATTCGCTGCTGGCGATCCCGCTCTTCGTGTTCATGGGCGTGATGCTCGAGAAATCGCGCATGGCCGAGGATTTGATGGAGGTCGTGGGCCATCTTGCCGGCAGCCTGCGCGGCGGGCTCGGCATCGGCATCGTGGCGGTGGGCGTTCTGATGGGGGCGACCACCGGCATCGTGGGTGCGACCGTCGTCACACTCGGGCTGTTGACGCTGCCCACACTCTTGCGCCGCGGCTACGACAAGGGGCTTGCCTGCGGCGTCATCTGTGCATCGGGCACGCTCGGGCAGATTATTCCGCCGTCGCTGATCTTGATCCTTCTCGCCGACATCATGAACGAGTCGGTCGGCACGCTGTTTGCCGCCGCCGTGATCCCGGGGCTGCTGCTCGCCGCGATCTACTGCATCTACATTCTCGTCCTCGGCATGCTGCGGCCCGACATGGTGCCGCCCGTGCCGCAGGAAGAGCGCGACGCGCTGCCGCGGCGCGAGCTGTGGATCAAGCTCCTCAAGGTCGTGCTGCCGCCTGTGGGCCTCGTGGTGGCCGTGCTCGGCTCGATCATCGGCGGCATTGCCGCCCCCACGGAAGCCGCCTCGATGGGCGCTCTCGGCGCCATTCTGGTGACCTCGCTCGGCCGCCGCTTCTCGTTCGCGGTGCTGCGCGACACGGTTTTCACGACGACGAAAATCTCGGCGATGATGATGTTCATCCTGATGTGCGCGCAGGTGTTCGCCCTCGCCTTCCGTGGGCTGCAGGGCGAAAAGCTGGTGCACGACCTGTTCGAGCTGCTGCCCGGCGGCATCGGCGCGGACATCTGGTTCATGATGGCGATCATCTTCGTTCTCGGCTTTTTCATCGAATGGATCGAGATCAGCTACATCGCCGTGCCGCTGTTCCTGCCGATCTTCATCGACGCGGGCGTCAACCTCGTTTGGCTCGCCGCGCTCATCTGCGTCAATCTGCAGACGAGCTTCCTCACGCCGCCGTTCGGCTGGGCGCTCTTCTTCCTGCGCGGCGTGGCCCCGCCGGAGATCGCCACGGGCGACATCTATCGCGGCGTGTGGACCTTCATCGGCCTGCAGCTCGTGGCCCTCGTGCTTGTGTTCCAGTTCCCGGCCTTGGCCTTGTGGCTGCCGAAAGCGATCGGCTGGTAGGCGTCAGCGGTTCGCAGCAGGCAAAGAAAAACCCCGGATCGGTTGCCCGATCCGGGGTTCGTTCGTTCCAGCGTCGTCGGGCTTGACCGACTATTCGTTCTTGTCGCCGAAGAGCGACACGAGGGCCTGGAAGATGTTCACGAAGTTCAGGTACAGCGACAAAGCGCCCATGATCGCGACCTTGTCCTGCATCTCCGTGCCGTAGGTTTCGCCGTACGTATCCTTCAGGCGCTGCGTGTCCCACGCCGTGAGGCCCGTGAACACGATCACCGACGCGACCGAGATGATGAACTGCATCATCGACGACTGCAGGAAGATGTTGACGAGGCCCGCGATGATCACGCCGATAAGGCCCATGATCAGGAACGTGCCCATCTTCGAGAGGTCGGCCTTGGTCGTGTAGCCGTAGATGCTGATGCCCGCGAACATCGCGGCAGCCACGAAGAAGGCGCGTGCCACCGAAGCGCCCGTGAATACGAGCAGGATCGAGGCGAGCGAAGCGCCCATCAGCACGGCGAACACCCAGAAGCAGGCCATCAGCGCCGGCTTCGACATCTTTTCGAAGCGGAACGACATCAGCATCACGAAGCCGATGGGGGCCAGCATGACCACCCACTTCAGCGGCGTGCCGAAAATGGCTTGGGTCAGCATCGGCGACCCGGCGACGAGCAGCGCCACGATGCCCGACAGCGCCACGGCCGAGGCCATGTAGTTGTAGATGCCCAGCATATAGCTGCGCAGCCCTTGGTCGAATACCGCAGCATCGACGCCAGCGCGTGGCATATAGCGTTCTTGGGTCTCGTACATCGTCTTCCAGCTCCTTTTGGGTGGCGCTGCAAAGCCGGGGGCAGTGCAGCGGAACCTTGATTGCCCTGAAATTATGGTCAGGTTTGTGCGGGAATTCAATATCCCATGCGTTAAAATTGGACGATCTTTATGGCAAAACAGTGACTTATATAACTAACTCTATGTGTAAAACACCGATGTCCAAGCTTTGTCCGGCGGTTAGGCCTGGGCGCTAGGCATTGCGCAGCAAGGGTGCCGCCTTCTGCCCCAGTGCTCGCCACGTGCCCGCAAGCCCGAGCACGGCCACGCTTGCCGATGCGCCCAGAACGGTCATGGCAAGTGCCCCCGGCAGGATTACGAACTCGACCTTCATGTAGAGTGCGACGAGCAGCCAGGCGCAGAATGTGCCGACAAGGGCTGCCACGATGGCGGCGGCAGCCCCCGAAAGGGCGAACTCGGCCACAAGGGCGCGCATTACATCGCTGCGCTTGGCGCCGAGCACTTTGAGCATCACGGCATCGTATGTGCGCCGGCGTTGTGTGGCGAGGATGGCGCCCGCCAGCACCAACGTGCCGGCGATCAGCGTCAAGCCGGCCGTCACGCGGGCGGCGGCGGCAATGCCCTCGACCGTGTTGCGCGCGGTCGCGAGCGCGCGCTTAACGCGGATCGAGGAGATGTTCGGGAAGGCGGATGTGACGGCGCGCTCGAGCGCGTCTTCCTGGCCGTCGGCGACCTGGGCGGTCGCGATCCACGTCTGCGGTGCACCTTCGAGGGCGCCGGGGGCGAAGGTCAGCGTGAAGTTGATGCCGAGGCTCGTCCAGTCGATGGCGCGCAGATTGGCGATGCGCGCTTCCATCTCGCGGCCGAGCACGTTCATCGTGATCGTGTCGCCGACATTGAGGCCCATGCCGCGCGCGATCTGCGCGTCGAACGACACGAGCGGCGGCCCGGCATAGTCGGCCGGCCACCATTCGCCGGCCACGAGCCGCGTGCCCTTGGGCATCGGCCCCGTATAGGTAAGGCCGCGATCCGAGCCGAGGGCCCATTGCGCTTCGGGTGCCACGACGGCCTGCTCGATCGGCACGCCGTTGAGCTTTGAGATGCGCCCGCGCAACGAGGGCACCTGGCGCACTTCGCCCACGCCCGGATGGTTTTCGAGCAGCCGGTCGAACGCTTCGAGCTGGTCGCGCTGGATGTCGATGAAGAAGAAGGACGGCGCCATCTGCGGCAATTGCTCGGCCAATTGGCGGGCGAAATTGCCCTGCACCTGGGCAATCAACACCAGCACGGTAAGGCCCAAGCCCAGCGAAAGCACGATGCCCGGCGTCGGGCTGCCGGGCCGATGCATGTTGGCGAGTGCCAGCCGCAGGCCCGGATGGCGCACATGGCCCAAGCGCTTGGCAAGCCACGCAACGCCGAGAGCCGCCACGCGGAACAGCACGAACGTGAGCAGCGCCGCCAAGCAGAACCCAGCCCCCAAGCGCTGGTCGAGCGAAGCGACGATCGCAAGGGCGGCAAGCGCACACACCGCGGCGGCCGTGTAGAGGATGTAAATGCCACGCGGCCAACGTCGCACGGGTGCCACGAGATCGCGGAACAAAGCGGCGGCCGGCACGTCGCGCGCGCGCGCCAGCGGCCACAGCGAGAAAGCAAGTGCCGTGAGCAGGCCGAAGGCGCCCGCCACTATCAGCGGCAGCGGATATATGCCGCCGCGCGCCGAAACGCCAAGCCGCTCGGCCAACAGTGGCCCGAGCACGCCGGGCACCACCGCACCCACGATAAGGCCTGCGATAATGCCCGCCATGGCGAGGGCGAGGATCTGCATCAGATAAAGCCGCAGCACCAAGCGGCCAGGTGCGCCAAGGCACTTGATCGTTGCGATCGAAGCCACGCGGCTTTCGAGATAGCTGCGCACGGCGTTGGCCACACCTACGCCGCCGACCAACAACGCGGTCAAACCCACCAGAGTCAAAAACATCGCAATACGGTCGACCCAGCGCTGCAGGCCGGGGGCGGCTTCGCTCACGCCGCGAATGCGCCAGCCCGCATCGGGAAAGCGCGCTTTTAATTCTTCGACCCACGCGGTCGCGTTGCGCCCCGGAGCCAGCGCCACGCGATACTGGTTGCGGATCAGCGCCCCGGGCTGCTCGAGCCCGGTGACAGCCAAAGCCGCTTGATCCACCATCACGCGCGGACCCAGCGTAAACAGGTTGGCCGAACGGTCGGGCTCGTTGTCGATGATCGCACTCACGACAAAGCGCCCGTCGCCGACTTCGATTTCGTCGCCAAGCTTCAAGTTGAGCCGCGACAAGGTCGCGGGCTCCAACGCCGCACCGAAACGCCCGTCGGGGCGCTTTGCGAGCGCTGCTGCCAAATCGCCGTCGTCCAGCAAACGCAGCTTGCCAACGAGCGGATAGAGCGCGTCGATCGCTTTGAGCTCCACGAGCGTGCGCTCGTTTTCGGT
Source organism: Magnetospirillum sp. (assembly GCA_027532905.1). NCBI lineage: Bacteria > Pseudomonadati > Pseudomonadota > Alphaproteobacteria > Rhodospirillales > Rhodospirillaceae > Magnetospirillum > Magnetospirillum sp. The sequence continues at coordinate 308,945 of JAPZUA010000004.1, read as the reverse complement.
GCGCGCCATCGCGCGCATTTCCTGCGTGGCCGAAACGCGGCCCGCCGCTTCAAGAAACGCCTGCTGTTCCGGCGTCGTGCGCCGATGCGTGAAAGAGAGTTCCACGTCGCCGCCGAGCAGCAGGCGCGCATCCTGGCGCAGGGCTTCGCGCACGCCCTCGGCAAGCGAACCTACGCCGGCGATCGCGGCCACGCCGAGCATCAGGCACGCCATGAACACACGAAAGCCCTTGATGCCGCCGCGCAGCTCGCGCCGGGCGAGTGCGAAGGCCAGCGAATAGCGGTCGGCGGCCAGCTTGATCATTGCGCTGCCGCCAGCACCGTGTTGGCGTCGGTCAGGCGGCCGTCGAGCATGCGCACCGCGCGGTCGCAGCGCCGTGCCAGGGCCGCGTCGTGCGTGATGAGCAGCAGGCCCGTGCCGATGCGTTTGCGCAGATCGAACATGAGATCGACGATCGAATGGCCTGTACCTGCATCGAGATTGCCGGTGGGCTCGTCCGCCAGCAGCAAGGCAGGCTCGGCCACAAATGCGCGCGCAAGCGCTGTGCGCTGCTGCTCGCCCCCGGACATCTGGCCCGGATAATGCGTCGTGCGATGGCCGAGGCCGACCGATTTCAGCACCTCCCGCGCCTTGTCCCACGCATCTTTGTCGCCCGCGAATTCGAGCGGGATAGCGACGTTTTCAAGGGCCGTCATGGTCGGGATCAGATGGAACGCCTGGAACACGATGCCGACATTGCGGCGCCGGAACAGCGCCAGACCGTCTTCGTCGAGGGCGGCCAGATCCTGGCCCAGCACCGAAACGCGGCCCGATGTCGGCCGCTCGAGCCCGGCCACGATCATCATCATCGTCGATTTGCCGGAGCCCGACGGGCCGATCACGGCGAGGCTCTCGCCTTGCGCCAATGTCATATCGACGCCGCGCAGGATATTGACCTCGCCCGCCTGGCTCGCCAATTTCAGATGGACATCGCTGAGTTCAATCAGAGGGGCATTCGATTTGTTCGACATTTTTGCGTCCTGGCCAGCTTCAAACGGCTCCCCCAGATATGGGCGTCGCCGCTTCCTTTTCAACGCAACTGCGGCAAGTCTTTGCGGGCTCGCCCCTTTTGGCGCAAAAGCGCAAGCGCCGCAGAAACGTTTGTTGCTGCTGGGCGACAGTTTAACGGCGGGCTACGGCCTGCCGGCCAACCAAGCTTTCCCCGCACGCCTCGATGCGGCATTGCGCGCAGCGGGCATTTCGCTCGGCATCGTCAATGCCGGCGTGTCGGGTGATACGTCGGCCGGCGGCTTGGCGCGTCTCGAGTGGGCGCTTGGCACCCCACCATTTCCCGAGTACGCGCTGGTGATTCTGGGGGCAAACGACGGTTTGCGCGGCCTCGACGTGGCGGCGATGGAGCGCAATCTCGACCAGATCGTCGAACGCCTCAAAGCGCGCGGCGTGCGCACGATGCTTTCGGGCATGCGCGCCCCGCCCAATATGGGCAGTGCCTATACGCAAGCCTTCGCGCGGAGTTTTTCGAACGTCGCGCTAAAACACGGAGTTCCGCTCGATCCGTTTTTCCTCGAAGGGGTCGCGGCCGTGCCTGCACTCAACCAGCCAGACGGCATCCACCCGAATGCGGCCGGCGTAGATGCCGTCGTGGCCCGCCTGCTGCCCGCCTTGCGGGCGTTTCTGACGGCGGCTTGATCGCGCGTTAGTTTCCGAAAACGAGGCTGCCGAGCAGGCGGCTCGGGAGCAGCGTGAAGGCGCCCGCGATCGCGAGGCCCAGATAGAGCCCGATCATCCAGCCGCGATGGGCTTGGATATTGCCGCGGCGCGCGTTCCAAACGGCCATCGCAAGGCCGAACAAGGTCCAGGCCGACAGAAGATGGATCCAGCTGAAATGGCCGTTGTGCCGGATCCAGAACGAGCCGAACGCGGTGGCCGCCATGCTCGCAACCCAAATGCGTCCGGTCAGCCGGTGGCTCGGCGTTCCTTTGGGCCGCGCGAACATGACGGCACCAAGCGCCAACGCCAGCAAAGCTGTCGAAATATGGAACGCAATCAATGGCGTCAGTCGGTCCATCGCGATTCTTCTTCGCAGGGGGCCTCGAATCGGGCGAGGATAGTCCGACAATGAGCACGCCGCACCCCCGAACCGCATCGCCGCGCATTGCCTCGGCCGAAGCCCATGGCGCGTCGGCCGCCGCGTGGGGCCGCATGGCGGTCAGCGTCGGCGAGGCGTTGTCGCGCGATCTGCCGGGGGCACGCCTCGGAATTCTCTACGCGACCGAATCGATGGCAGGCAAACTCGAGGAAGCGCTGGCCGTCGTGCGGCGTGTGTCGGGCATTCCCGATTGGGTGGGGGCCGTCGGCCACGGCATTGTCGGCCAACGCGAATATTTCAATGCTGCGGCTTTGACCGCACTCGCGATCGATCTGCCGAGCGACGCCTATCGCCTGCTGCCGCATTTGACCGACGATCTGTCGCCGCTGGGGGCGCATGCCGGCTGGATCGCTGCCCATCGGCCTGGCTTCGGCATCGTGCATGCCGATCCGCGCGGGGCCGACACCGCCGACCTCATCGCGGGTATCGCCGATGCGAGCGACGCGTTTTTGGTGGGCGGGCTTACGGCCGCTGTCGAAGAAACTTCGCAGATCTCTGGGCGCGCGGTTGCGGGCGGCGTGTCGGGCGTGCTGTTCGCAGGTTCGGTTGCGGTCGCAACCGGTATCACGCAAGGCTGCATGCCCTCGGGGCCTGTGCATCGCATAACGGCGGCGGACGGCAATGTTGTGATCGGGCTCGACGGCGAGCGCGCGCTCGACGTGTTCAAGCGCGATCTCGACATTGCGAGTGCGGCCCAGCTGCGTGGCTACGCCGCCGAGATGCAGATCGCCTTGCCGATCCCGGGTTCGGACATGGGCGACTATCTGGTGCGCGATTTCACCGGCATCGATCCGGCCGAAGGGCTGATCGGCGTGGCGGCCTTAGTTGAGCCCGGCGACCGGCTCTTCTTCGCGCGCCGCGACCGGGCGGCGGCCGTCGACGACATGGAACGCATGTGCGAGGGGCTCAAGCGGCGGGCGCCCCGCGCCACCGGCGGGCTTTATTTCAGCTGTGTCGCACGGGGCCCGCGCCTGTTTGCCGCCGACGGCTACGAGCGCGGCTTGCTGCGTGAGACATTCGGCGCCTTGCCCGTCGCCGGCTTTTTCTGCAACGGCGAGATTTCGAACGCGCGGCTTTACGGCTATACCGGCGTTCTCGCGCTGTTTTCGTAAGCGCACCACGAACGGCCGGGAAGGCATCGCAACCAAATGGAATACCGCAAACTTGGGATGACCGATCTGTCGGTCTCGGCCTTGTGCCTTGGCACGATGACGTGGGGCGAGCAGAACAGCGAAGCAGACGCGCATGCGCAGCTCGACATGGCCGTTGCGGCCGGCGTTAATTTTTTCGATGCGGCCGAGATGTATCCGGTCCCGCCGCGCGCCGAAACCTTCGGGCGCACCGAGGAATGTCTCGGCTCGTGGCTTGCCAAAAATAAAGCCCAGCGCGGCAAATACGTCGTTGCCACCAAAGTCACCGGGCGCGGCAATTTGCTGCCGCATGTGCGCGGCGGGGCCGGGCTCGACCGCGCCAATATCCTGATTGCCGTCGACGCGTCGCTCAAAAGGTTGCAGACCGACTATATCGATCTCTACCAGACCCATTCGCCGGACCGCCCCGCCAATCGTTTCGGCCAGCTCGATTATGTCCATCAGCCGAATGCATCGGAAGGTGCCCCGTTCGAGGAAACGCTTGGCACGTTGGCCGATTTGGTGAAGGCCGGCAAAATCCGCCATTTCGGCGTGTCGAACGAAACCCCGTGGGGCCTGATGCGCCAGCTGGGCTTGGCGGCTGCAGGGGCGGGTCCGCGGCCGCAAGCGATTCAGAATCCCTACAGTCTCCTCAATCGCAGTTTCGACGTGGGCTTGGCGGAAGTGGCGTTGCGCGAGCGCGTGGGCCTGCTCGCCTACAGCCCGCTCGCGATGGGCGTTTTGGCCGGCACCTATCTCGGCGGCGCGCGGCCCCCGGGCGCGCGCTTGACGCTCTTCGATCGTTTCAAGCGCTATTCCACGCCGCGTGCCGAACCGGCAGCGGCGGCCTATGTGCGCATTGCGCGCGACGCAGGGCTCGATCCGGCGCAAATGGCGCTCGCCTTCGTGACCGGCCGGCCGTTCGTGACGTCGAACATTTTCGGCGCCAGGACACTCAAACAGCTCGCAAGCAACCTCGCTTCGGCCGAATTGCGGCTGTCGGCTGACGTTCTGGCCGCACTCGACCGCGTGCACGCCGAAAACCCGAATCCCTGCCCCTAACATGTACCGCCTGTTCGCGGCCCTGGCCTTGCCCGAAGATATCGTGCTGCGCCTGCAGGGGCTGTGCGGTGGCGTGCCGGGTGCATTTTGGGAGACGGCTGAAAATCTGCATCTGACATTGCGTTTCATCGGCGAAGTGCCGGGCGACGTCGCCGAAGACGTCGCCTATGCGCTTGCAGGCGTGCGTCATGAACCGTTCGATCTGGAGCTTGCCGGCGTGGGCCATTTTTCGAGCGGACCCGTCGTGCGCGTGCTGTGGGCGGGTTTGCGCAAGTCCGACGCATTGCTTGCCTTGCGTGCGCGCATCGAAGCGGCGTTGCGCCGTATCGATCTTCCGTCCGACGGACGGCGTTTCATCCCGCACGTAACGCTCGCCAAGCTCGCCGATCCGTCGGTTCCGAAAGTGCAGGAATGGCTCGCCACGCACGCGCTCTTCAAGGCGGGGCCGTTTGCGGTCGAACGTTTTGCGCTCTATTCGAGTGCGCGCGCCGGGGCCGCGCGCATCTACGAGCGCGAAGCCGATTTTCTGTTGCGCACATGAAGGCAAAACAAACCAACCCGGACGACCGTCTGCGCGTCGAGGTCAGATCGCGCGCCGAACTGCACAAGTGGCTGGCCAAGAACCATGCGCGCAAAGAAGCGATCTGGCTCGTGACCTGGAAAAAGGGCGGGTCCGTGCCGCATCTGCCCTGGCCCGAGATCGTCGACGAGGCGTTGTGTTTCGGCTGGATCGACAGCCTGCCGCGCAAGCTCGACGACGCGCGCACGATGCTGCTGCTGTCGCCGCGCCGGGCGGGCAGCGGCTGGTCGGCCATCAACAAGAAAAAGGCCGAAGCGCTGATCGCGGCCGGCCGCATCGCGCCGCCCGGTTTGGCAGCAATCGCGCGCGCCAAAAAAGACGGCAGCTGGACCAAGCTCGATGCCGCGCACGCGCTCGAAATGCCGGCCGATCTTGCGGCTTCGTTGGCCGCCGCCGCACCGGCGACCGCCAATTTCACGGCCTTCAGCCCGTCCTCGCGGCGCGCCATTCTGGAATGGATCGGGGCCGCCAAGAAGCCGGAAACGCGCGCCAAGCGTATTGCCGAAACCGCGCACTTGGCGCAGCGCAACATCAAAGCAAACCATCCGAATGCACGCCAAGCGCCTTGATCCGCGCCGCCTTTTGGATAGGGTGGCGATTGCATGCAGGGTTCGATCGTGGTGCTGACCGGGGCGGGGATATCGAAGGAATCGGGGTTGGCAACCTTCCGCGATCCCGACGGCATTTGGGCCAGCGTGCGCATCGAAGACGTTGCGACCCCGCAGGCTTTCGTGCGCGACGAAGCGCGCGTGCACGCTTTCTACAATGCGCGCCGCAAAGGCTTGCGCGACCCTTCCGTGCAGCCCAACGACGCGCATCTCGCCCTTGCGATTCTCGAAGCCAACTGGACGGGCGAGATGCTGCTGGTCACGCAGAACGTGGACGATCTGCACGAGCGTGCGGGCTCGCAGAATGTGCGCCACATGCATGGCGAGCTTAACAAAGCGCGCTGCATGGCGTGCGGCATTGTGGCCGAGGTTGGCGGCGATATCGCCGTCAATTCGGTGTGCCCGGCCTGTGCGGCCAATGGGGCATTGCGCCCCCATATTGTTTGGTTCGGCGAAGTGCCGTTCCACATGGAAGAGATCGAAGAAAAACTCGCGAATTGCGCGCTGTTTGTGGCGATCGGCACGTCGGGCCATGTCTATCCGGCGGCGGGTTTCGTCGAAATCGCCGCCGCAAACGGCGCACGCACGGTCGAACTCAATCTCGAGCCGTCGGCGACCAGCAATGCCTTTGCCGAGCGGCGCTTAGGCCCTGCGACGCAGATCGTGCCGCAATTCGTGGCCGAGCTTCTGGGCGTGGTGCCGCCCGCATGACCGCCCTGCTCGACGCCTACCGGGCCAAGCTCGCAGAGGGCGAAATCAAGCCCGATCCCGCCCAAGCCTTCGCGGTCGAAAAGCTCGAGACGCTGTCGCGCGCGCTGCTTGCCTACAAGCCCGACCCGCGGCCGGGCTTCTGGCGCGCGTCGCTGGGTTTTGCGCGCAAATTCGGCGCCGAGCAGCGCGGTGCCCCCCCCACGGGCCTCTATTTCTTCGGCGGCGTGGGGCGCGGCAAATCGATGCTCATGGATCTGTTCTTCGCGCATGCCGCCAGCGAAAAAAAGCGCCGCGTGCATTTCCACGCCTTCATGCTGGAGGTGCACGCGCGCATCCATGCTTGGCGCCAGACGGCGGAAGCAAAAAAGGGCGACGGCGATCCGATCCCGCCTTTGGCGGCGGCCTTTGCCGAGGAAGCCTTTTTGCTGTGCTTCGACGAGTTCCAGATCACCAATATCGCCGACGCGATGATCCTCGGCCGCCTGTTCGAGGCGTTGTTCGCCAAGGGTGTGGTCGTGGTGGCGACGTCGAATATCGAACCCGACGATCTCTATCTGAACGGGCTGCAGCGCGAGCGGTTTTTGCCGGCGATCGAACTTCTGAAGCAGAAGCTCGACGTGCTGGCCCTCGATGGCGGCATCGACTATCGGCGCATCCGCATACGCGGCCTGCCGGTCTACCACACGCCGCTGGGGCCGGCGGCGACGGGCGAACTCGAAAAAGCTTTTTCGACTCTGACGGAGGGAGCGATCGTGGGGCCCGCTACGCTCGATGTCGGCGGGCGCGATCTTGAACTGGCGCGCACGGGCGGCGGTGTCGCGTTCGCGTCGTTCGCCGATCTGTGCATGAAGGCGCTTGGCTCGGGCGACTATCTTGCCCTTGCGCGCAATTTCCACACGTTGGTGCTCGATGGCGTGCCGGTGCTCGACCCTGAAAAGCGCAACGAGGCGCGCCGCTTCGTGAACCTCATCGACGCGCTCTACGAACATCGCGCCAAGCTCGTGATGGCCGCCGACGCTGCCCCTGAAGACCTGCACGCCAAAGGCGACCACGCCTTCGAATTCCAGCGCACCGCGAGCCGACTTTTCGAAATGCAGAGCCAGGACTATCTCGCCGCGCCGCATTTGGGCGGTTGAGGCTCGCCGACCGGCACCAAGCGCCCTATATCGCGGCTATGAAGCTTTTTTCGACGTTTTTCGGGGCGGTCTTTGCCGCACTGGTCCTCGTTGCCCCCGCCAAAGCCGCCGAGCCGGTATTGGCCGCCACCCTTGCGGCGCCCGGCCATGTGCTGCTGCTGCGCCACGCGATCGCACCCGGAACGGGCGATCCGGCCGGCATGCGGCTCGGCGATTGCGCAACCCAGCGCAATCTCGATGCAGCGGGCCGCGCCCAAGCGCAGGCGATCGGGGCAGGATTGCGCCAAGCCGGGATTGCCCAAGCGCGCGTGTTCACAAGCCAATGGTGCAGGGCGCGCGAAACCGCCGAAATCCTCGCCCTCGGGCCCGTCGTCGAGCGCCCGGCGGAGCTCAATTCGTTCTTCGACGAACGCACGGCGCAACCTGCGGCAACTGCCGCTTTGCGGGCTTTTCTGCGCACATTGCCCGCCGATGGCGGCTTGGTCGTGCTGGTTACGCACCAGGTCAACATCACGGCCCTTACCGGCATTTTCCCGGCGTCGGGCGAGGGGGTTGTGCTGCGCATGGCACCGGGCGGCGAATTTGCGGTTGCCGGGCGCTTGCCGCCGCCGCGCCGCTAGGTGCCACCCTCCTGACCGCCCCACTTGCCCAGGGGCGGCGGACCGCGTAAAACCCGTTCCGGTATTTTCGCATCGCAGCGACCGGACCAGTTCGGGGCGGTCGAAAAAGGGGAAATTCGCATGGCGCGCAACAAGATCGCTCTCGTCGGGGCAGGGCAAATCGGCGGCACTTTGGCGCTTCTGGCCGGGCTCAAGGAATTGGGCGATGTGGTGCTGATCGACATCGCCGAGGGCATCCCGCAGGGCAAGGCGCTCGACCTTGCCGAAGCAGCTCCGGTCGACGGGTTCGATGTCGCCCTCTCGGGCTCCAACGATTTTGCCGCCATGAAGGGGGCCGACGTCGTGATTGTCACGGCCGGCGTGCCGCGCAAGCCCGGCATGACGCGCGACGATCTGATCGGCATCAACGTAAAGGTCATGGCGACGGTCGGCGAAGCGCTGAAGAACCATGCGCCCGACGCGTTCGTGATCTGCGTCACCAACCCGCTCGACGTGATGGTGTGGGTGCTGCAGGTGCTCTCGGGCTTGCCGACCAACAAGGTCGTCGGCATGGCGGGCGTGCTCGACAGCGCGCGCTTCCGCTACTTCCTCGCCGACGAATTCAAGGTCTCGGTCGAAGACGTCACGGCCTTTGTGCTCGGCGGCCACGGCGACACGATGGTGCCCTCGGTGCGCTATTCGACGGTCGCCGGCATTCCGCTGCCCGACCTCATCAAGATGGGCTGGACCACGCAGGAACGCCTCGACAAGATCGTGCAGCGCACGCGCGACGGCGGTGCCGAAATCGTCAATCTCTTGAAGACGGGCTCTGCCTTCTATGCGCCCGCCATGTCGGCGATCGAAATGGCCGCGAGCTACCTGCGCGACAAGCGCCGCCTGCTCCCCTGCGCGGCCTGGCTCGACGGCCAGTACGGCCAGAAGGGTCTTTATGTCGGCGTGCCGGTCATCATCGGCAAGAACGGCGTGGAAAAGATCGTCGAAATCACGCTCGACGAGGGCGAAAAGGCCGGATTTGCCAAGTCCGTCGCGGCCGTCAAGGATCTGTGCGCGATCGCCGAGAAGCTCCTCAAGGCCGACGGCAAACTGTAACTTGCAGGTCGCACCGGGGCAGGTACCGTTGCAAGCGGACCCTGCCCCGGACTAACCTAGCGACGTACCGCGATTTTTTGCGACTTCAAGGCCGCCCGCTCTCGAGCCGCCTTCGGCCACCGCCAACCGACTGGATCGCACAATGAATATCCACGAATACCAAGCCAAGACCCTGCTGGCGCGCTACGGCGTCGCGGTTCCCAAGGGCGGGGTTGCCTACACGCCCGACGAAGCCGAAAAAGTGGCGCGCGAACTGGGCGGCCCGGTTTGGGTCGTCAAATCGCAGATCCATGCGGGCGGGCGCGGGGCGGGCCGCTTCAAGGACGATCCCAACGGCAAAGGCGGCGTGCGCGTCGTCAAATCGATCGACGAGGTCAAGAAAAACGCCTCTGCGATGCTCGGAAAGACGCTGATTACCAAGCAGACCGGACCCAAGGGCAAAGAGGTCAAACGCATCTATGTCGAGGAAGGGTGCGACATCAAGCGCGAGCTCTATCTCGGCATGCTGGTCGACCGCGGCAGCCAGCGCATCACCGTGATGGCGTCGACCGAAGGCGGCATGGACATCGAAGACGTCGCCCACAACACGCCCGAAAAAATCGTCAAGATCGCGATCGACCCGACGCAAGGCCTGCAGCCCTACTATGCGCGCAAGGTGGCGTTTGCGCTCGGTCTGGAAGGCAAGCAGATCGGCGCTTGCGTGAAGTTCCTGACCGCGATGTACGAAGCTTTCACGAGCCTCGACGCCTCGATCGTCGAGATCAATCCGCTGGTCGTGACAGGGGCGGGCGAAGTGCTGGCCCTCGACGCCAAGATGAATTTCGACGACAACGCGCTGTTCCGCCACAAGGACGTGGCCGATCTGCGCGACGAAGACGAAGAAGATCCGATGGAGCTCGAAGCCTCCAAGCACGAGCTCAACTACGTGAAGCTCGACGGCTCGATCGGCTGCATGGTCAACGGTGCGGGCCTTGCCATGGCGACGATGGATATCATCAAGCTCTATGGCGGCGAGCCCGCGAACTTCCTCGACGTCGGCGGCGGGGCCACGCGCGAGCGCGTGACGCAGGCCTTCAAGCTGATCCTGTCGGACCCCAATGTCGAAGGCATTCTCGTCAACATCTTCGGCGGCATCATGCGCTGCGACGTGATCGCCGAAGGTGTGGTAGCCGCCGCGCGCGAAGTGGCACTCAACGTGCCGCTGGTGGTGCGCCTCGAAGGCACCAACGTCGATCTCGGCAAGAAGATCCTCAAAAATTCGGGCCTCAAGATCGTCTCGGCGGACAATCTCGCCGATGCCGCGCAAAAGATCGTCACGGCCGTTAAGGAGGCCGCATAACATGGCCGTTCTCGTCGACAAGAACACCAAAGTCATCTGCCAGGGCTTCACGGGCGCCCAAGGCACGTTTCATTCCGAACAGGCAGTCGCCTACGGCACCAAGATGGTCGGCGGCGTGACACCCGGCAAAGGCGGAACCCGCCATCTTGATCTGCCGGTCTTCAACACGGTCGACGAAGCCGTACACGCGACCGGGGCCGACGCCTCGGTCATCTACGTGCCGCCGCCTTTTGCGGCCGACGCGATCCTCGAGGCGGTCGACGCCAAGCTTCGCCTCGTGGTGTGCATCACCGAAGGCATTCCGGTTCTCGACATGGTGCGCGTGAAGCGCGCAATGTCGGGCAGCAAGACGCGCCTCATCGGGCCGAACTGCCCGGGCGTCATCACGCCGGGCGAATGCAAGATCGGTATCATGCCGGGCCACATCCACACGCGCGGCAAGATCGGCATCGTGTCGCGCTCGGGTACGCTCACCTACGAGGCGGTCGCACAGACCACGGCTGCCGGACTCGGCCAGACGACCTGCATCGGTATTGGCGGCGATCCGGTCAACGGCACCAACTTCATCGACGCGCTCGAACTGTTCGTGGCCGATCCCGAAACGCAGGGCATCATCATGATCGGCGAAATCGGCGGCTCGGCAGAAGAGGATGCGGCCGAATTCTATCGCTCGACCGGCTGCAAGAAGCCGATCGTCGGCTTCATTGCGGGCGTGACAGCCCCTCCGGGTCGTCGCATGGGCCATGCCGGTGCGATCATCTCGGGCGGCAAGGGCACGGCCGCTGACAAGTTCGAGGCGATGCGATCGGCGGGATTCCACATCGCGGACTCGCCCGCTTCGCTGGGCTCGACCATGCTCAAGGCGATGAGCTAACCGTCTTACGTCCTAAAAGGCACTGACATGGCGACGCATCCCGATCTCGATTCGATGTTCAATGGCGCCAACGCGGTCTATCTGGCCGAATTGTTGGACCAGTATCGCGCCGATCCGGCCAGCGTAGATTCAAGCTGGCACGGCATTCTGCGCGAGATGGAATCCGATGTGGCGGGCACTTACCAGCCCAAATGGGGCCGCGAGAAAACCCGCGTGATCGGCGTTGCCGAAGCCCCCGTTGCCCCGCCGAAGGGCAAGGGCGGTGCGGCACCTGCCGCCGTTGCGGCGGCACCGGCGCCGGGCTCGCTCACGGCCGAACAGGCGCGCGCCGCCACGCTCGATTCGATCCGCGCCATCATGATGGTGCGCGCCTATCGCGTGCGCGGGCATCTTGCCGCCAATCTCGATCCGTTGGGCCTTACCAACCGCGAGCAGCATCCCGAGCTCGATCCGGCCAGCTACGGCTTCACCGAAGCCGACATGGACCGAAAGATCTTCATCGACAACGTGCTCGGCATGCATTCGGCAAGCCTGCGCGAGATCATCGCGGCCCTCAAAACAACCTATTGCGGCTCGATCGGCGTCGAGTTCATGCACATTACGGATCCCGAGCAGAAAAGCTGGATCCAGCAGCGCATCGAAGGTCCGCGCAACCACACCGATTTCACCGAGCGCGGCAAGCGCGCGATCCTCGAGCGTCTGACGGCGGCCGAAGGTTTCGAGCGCTATCTCGACAAAAAATTCGTCGGCACCAAGCGCTTCGGCCTCGACGGCGCTGAGTCGGCCGTTCCGGCCCTCGAGCAGATCATCAAGCGCGGCGGCCAGTTGGGCGTGCGCGAGATCGTGATCGGCATGCCGCATCGCGGCCGCCTCAACGTGCTCGCCAACGTGATGGGCAAGCCGTACGTCGCGATCTTCTCGGAGTTCCAGGGCGTGTCCTCGCAGCCCGACGACGTGCAAGGTTCGGGCGACGTCAAATACCATCTCGGCACCTCGTCCGACCGCGAGTTCGACGGCAACAAGGTGCATCTGTCGCTGACCGCCAACCCGTCGCATCTCGAGGCGGTCAATCCCGTGGTGCTCGGCAAGGCGCGCGCCAAGAGCGTGCAGCTCGGCGACAACGACCGCGCGCAGGTAATGCCGATGCTGCTGCACGGCGACGCGGCGTTTGCGGGCCAGGGTATTGTGCCCGAAACGATGAGCTTCGTGGATATTCTGGGCTACCGCACCGGCGGCACCATCCATTTCGTGGTCAACAACCAGATCGGCTTCACGACGGCACCGGCCTATTCGCGTTCGGGCGCTTACTGCACCGACATCGCCAAGGGCCTTGGATTTCCGGTGTTCCACGTCAACGGCGACGATCCCGAAGCAGTCGTGCATGTGGCGCGCATCGCGGTCGAGTTCCGCCAGCGTTTCCACCGCGACGTCGTGATCGACATGATCTGCTACCGCCGCCACGGCCACAACGAGGCCGACGAGCCGTCTTTCACGCAGCCCATCATGTACCGCAAGATCGCGGCCCAGATGACCACGCGCACGCTCTATGCCGAGCAGCTCGTGCGCGAAAAATCGATGACGGCCGAAGAAGCGCAGAAGATCTACGACGATTTCGCGGCGCATCTCGAATCGCAGTTCGAAGCGTCCAAGAACTACAAGCCGAACAAAGCCGACTGGCTCGAGGGCAAGTGGGCGGGCATCGAGCTTGCGAAGAAAGAGGACAATCGCGGCAACACGGCTGTGCCGACCGAGCTGCTGCGCGAAGTCGGCAAGGCGATCTCGACCGTGCCGGATGGGCACAATATTCACCGCACGATCCGCCGCCAGCTCGACAACAAAGCCAAGATCCTCGACGTGGGCGTCGGCCTCGACTGGGCGACGGCCGAAGCGCTCGCCTTCGGCACGCTCGCGGTCGAAGGAACGCCCGTGCGCCTGTCCGGCCAGGATTGCGGCCGCGGCACCTTTTCGCAGCGCCATTCGGTGCTGGTCGACCAGGAAACCGAAAAGCGCTACGTGCCGCTCAACAATATCCGCAAGGGCCAGGCGACGTTCGAAGTGCACGACAGCCCACTGTCGGAGTTCGGCGTGCTCGGTTTCGAATACGGCTATTCGCTGGCCGAGCCCAACGCGCTCGTGCTGTGGGAAGCGCAGTTCGGCGACTTCGCCAACGGTGCCCAGACCATGTTCGACCAGTTCATCTCGTCGGGCGAGGCCAAGTGGCTGCGCATGTCGGGTCTCACGATCCTGCTGCCGCACGGCTACGAAGGGCAGGGCCCCGAGCATTCCTCGGCCCGGCTCGAGCGCTTTTTGCAGATGTGCGCGGAAGACAATTGGCAGGTCTGCAATCTCACCACGCCCGCCAACTATTTCCATGCACTTCGCCGCCAGGTGCGCCGCACGATCCGCAAACCCTTGCTGATCATGACGCCCAAATCGCTGCTGCGGCACAAGCTCGCGGTCTCGAATTTGGCCGACTTTGGGCCGGGTACGAGCTTCCACCGCATCCTGCCCGAGGCCGAAAAACTCGTCGCCGACGACAAGATCAAGCGCGTCGTGCTGTGCTCGGGCAAGGTCTACTACGATCTCCTGGAAGAGCGCACCAAGCGCGCCCTCAAGGACGTGGCGCTGATCCGCATCGAGCAGCTCTACCCGTTCCCGCTTGCCACGACCGAACGCGAGCTTGGCCGCTACAAAAACGCCGAGATCGTGTGGTGCCAGGAAGAGCCGCAGAACATGGGTGCGTGGACCTTCGTCGACCAGCGCCTCGAAGCGCTCTTGACCAATCTCAAGCATCCGGCCAAGCGTCCGCGCTATGTCGGCCGCTCGGAGATGGCCGCGACCGCAACCGGCCTCTACAAGCGCCACAACAAAGAGCAGGCCGATCTCGTCAACGCCGCGTTGAGCGTCTGACGCGTCCTTTTACCCGCCAAACAAGAAACGGAAAACGCAATGGCCGTCGAAATCAAAGTGCCGACTTTGGGCGAATCCGTCACCGAAGCGACCATCGCCAAATGGTTCAAGAATGTCGGCGACGCCGTGAAGGCGGACGAACCGCTTTGCGAGCTCGAAACGGACAAGGTCACGGTTGAAGTGCCGGCCCCGGCCGCCGGCATGCTCTCGGCGATCACGGCGCCTGCGGGTACGACTGTCGCGGTCGGCGCCAAGCTCGGCGAACTTGAAGCGGGCGCTGCCGGCAAAGCCGCTGCACCCGCCGCTGCCGCACCGGCACCCGCCAAGGCCGCACCGGCCGCCGCCGCACCTGCTGCTATCGCAAGCGACAAGCAGCCCGGCCCCGCCGCGCGCAAGGCACTGTCCGAAGCGGGCCTCGATGCTTCGGCCGTTGCAGGCTCGGGCAAAGACGGGCGCGTGACGAAAACCGACGTGGCCGCAGCCGCCGCAGCGCCGAAGCCGGCACCTGCAGCACCGGCTGCCCCTGCCGCCCCGCGCGCACTCGCCCCGCGCGAAGAGCGCGTGAAGATGACGCGCCTGCGCAGCAAGATCGCCGAGCGCCTCAAGCACGCGCAGAATACGGCCGCGATGCTGACGACCTTCAACGAGGTCGACATGACGGCGGCGATGGCGATGCGCTCCAAGTACAACGAGACCTTCGAGAAGCGCTACGGCATTAAGCTCGGCTTCATGTCGATCTTCGCCAAAGCGTGCGTGGTCGCGTTGAAGGAACTCCCGGCCGTCAATGCCGAGATTGACGCGGGCGACATCGTCTACAAGAACCACTACGACATCGGCATTGCGGTGGGCACGCCGCAGGGCCTCGTAGTGCCGGTCGTGCGCGATTGCGACGTGCTTTCGTTCGCCGACATCGAAAAGAAGATCGGTGATTTCGGCCGGCGCGCGCGCGACGGCAAGCTCACGGTCGACGAAATGTCGGGCGGCACCTTCACGATCACCAACGGCGGCATCTACGGCTCGCTGATGTCCACGCCGATCCTGAACCCGCCGCAATCGGGCATTCTCGGCATGCACAAGATCCAGTCGCGCCCGATCGCAGTCGGCGACAAGATCGAAATCCGGCCGATGATGTATCTGGCGCTGAGCTACGACCACCGCATCATCGACGGGCGCGAAGCCGTGACGTTCCTTGTGCGCGTCAAGGAATGCATCGAAGATCCCGCCCGCCTCATCCTGGACATGTGAACGACATGAGCGAAGCCTCCTACGATCTCGTCGTCATCGGCTCCGGCCCCGGCGGTTACGTGTGCGCCATCCGAGCGGCCCAGCTCGGCATGAAAGTCGCGTGCGTCGAAAAACGCGACACGCTCGGCGGCACCTGCCTCAATGTCGGCTGCATTCCCTCGAAGGCTTTGCTGCAGGCGTCCGAGAAGTTCGAAGAAGCATCGCACGGCCTCGCGGCCTTCGGCGTTAAGACCGGCAAGGTCGAACTCGACCTCAAAGCCATGATGGCGCACAAGGACAAGACCGTTAAATCGAACGTCGACGGTGTGGCGTTCTTGTTCAAGAAGAACAAGATCGACTGGATCAAGGGTGCTGGAAAGATCGCGGCCGCCGGCAAGGTCGAAGTCGCCCTCAACGCGGGTGGCACACAAACGCTGGCCGCCAAAGCCATCGTTATCGCCACGGGCTCGGAAGTCGTCTCGCTGCCGAGTCTGCCGATCGACGAAAAGAAGATCGTGTCTTCAACGGGCGCTTTGACGCTCGCGGAAGTGCCGAAGACGATGGTGCTCGTCGGCGGGGGCGTGATCGGGCTCGAGATGGGTTCGGTGTGGCAGCGTTTGGGGGCGAAAGTCACGGTCGTCGAATTTCTCGACCGCATCATGCCCGGCATGGACGGCGAGATTTCCAAGAGCATGCAGCGCATCCTTGCCAAGCAGGGCATGGCGTTCAAGCTCTCGACGAAGGTCACGGGTGCCAAGGTCGGCGCCAAGAGCGTGGCGCTCACGGTGGAGCCCGCCGGAGGCGGTGCGGCCGAAACGCTCGAAGCCGACATCGTGCTCGTCGCGGTCGGCCGCCGCCCCTACACGGACGGGCTCGGCCTCAAAGAAGCGGGTGTGGCACTCGACGAAAAAGGCCGCGTCGCCATCGACGCGCATTTCCAGACGAACGTTCCCGGTGTTTACGCGATCGGCGATGCGATCGCCGGGCCGATGCTGGCGCACAAGGCCGAAGACGAAGGCATGGCGGTCGCCGAAATTCTCGCCGGCCAGCACGGCCACGTGAATTACGATGCGATTCCGTCGGTCGTCTATACGTGGCCGGAAGTTGCCTCCGTCGGCAAGACCGAGGAGCAGCTGAAGGCAGAAGGTGTTGCGATCCGCATCGGCAAGTTCCCGTTCACGGCCAACGGGCGCGCACGCGCGCAGAACAACACCGACGGCTTCGTGAAGATCCTGGCCGATGCCACGACAGACCGCGTGTTGGGCGTGCACATGATCGGCCCGTCGGTCGGCGAACTCGTCGGCGAAATGGCGCTCGCGATCGAATTCGGCGCGTCGTCTGAAGACATCGCGCGCACCTGCCACGCGCACCCGACCTTGACCGAGGCCGTGCGCGAAGCAGCCCTCGCCGTGGACGGCCGCCCGATCCATATGTGAGCGGGTCTGTTCAGCCGAGAACGAGGCGCGGCAGCCACAGTGTTAGCGCCGGTATGTAGGTGACAAGGCCGAGCACGATGAGCATCGGCACGTAGAACACCATGATCGAGCGTGACACCTGTTCCATCGTGACTTTGCCGATCGCGCAGCCGACGGCGAGCGTTGGGCCGACGGGCGGAGTCAGCAGGCCGATCCCGAGATTGAAAATCATCACGATGCCGAAATGGATGGGATCGATGCCGAACTGCGCGATGATCGGCATGAAAATCGGCGTGCAGATCAGCAGCATTGGCGCCAGATCCATGAACGTGCCGAGCAGCAGCAGCAGGATGTTGGTGTAGAGCAGGAACATGTATTTGTCGGTGGCGATCGCAAGGAACAACTCCGTCGCTTTCGCCGGAATGCGCATCAGCGTCATCATGTAGGCGAAGGCGACCGAGAAGCCGATCATGATCATCACCATGCCGACCGTGCGCACGACGCGTGCCAGCAGCTTGGGCAGGTCGCGCAGGCTGTAGTCGCGGTAGATAAAAACAGTCACCAGCAATGCCCAAACGCTCGCGACCGCCGCACTTTCGGTCGGCGTGAAAACGCCCGACAGGATGCCGCCGAGGATGATGAATACGGTCACCAGACCCCACACCGCCTCGTAGACAATGCGCCCGGCCTGGCGAAGCGAAATCGCCTCGCCTTTCGGGAGTTTGTCGCGATACGCGATGTACAGGCAAAGCAGCATCAATGCGATGCCCAGCAACAGACCGGGCACAATGCCGGCCACGAACAGGTGCGCCACCGAGACGGTGCCCCCGGCCGCAAGCGAAAAGATCACCATATTGTGCGACGGCGGAAGCAGCAGGGGTTGCAGCGAACCCGATATCGTCACGTTGACCGCGAACAGCCGCGGATAGCCGCTTTTGATCATTTGCGGGATCATGACGCTGCCGATCGAAGCCGTATCGGCGACCGACGATCCGGAGATGCAGCCGAACATGGTCGAGGCGAGGATGTTGACGAGTGCCAACCCGCCGCGGATGAAACCGACGAATAGTTTGGCCAGGTTGATGATCCGCGTCGCCATCCCGCCTTCGGCCATGATGGCACCGGCAAGGATGAAGTAGGGGATTGCGAGCAGCGGAAAGTCGTCCATGCCGTCGGACGTCTTCAGAGCGATCGCTTCGAGCGGTATGTCGAGCCATAGTGCTGCGCAGATTGCGGAAAGCCCCAGCGCATAGGCAACGGGCACGCCCATCGCGCAGAAAACGAAGAAGCCGCCGAGCAAAACCAATGCGTCCATGATCGTCTGACCTCGTTGCCGCTATTCACTCGAGATGGTTTCGTGCGGATCGAGTTCGGCAGGCGGCGGAAACAGATCCCCCTTGAGCAGACGTTCGATCACGAACAAGGCTGTCAGCGCGCCGCCGATCGGCACCGGCAAATACGACATGCCGACCGAGACGGCGGGAAATTCGGCGATGCTTTGGTGCCAGGTGACTTGAACGAGGTTCGTTCCGAACCACAGCAGAAAGAGATTCGCCGCAAGCATGCAAAGCTCGACGCCGAAGCCCAAGATTTTGCGCGCGCCCGGCGCCAATGCGTTGGGCAGAATCCCGACCGCGATATGAAGATGCTCGCGGTAGCAAACGACCGCAGAAAGGAACGACAGCCAGATCATGAGCAGCACCGCGAGCGGTTCCGGCCACGAAGAGGCGCTCTCGAGCACGTAGCGCGTGAAGACGCCCCACGGAATGATAAGCGTGATCACCGCGAGCGCGGCAGAAGCCGCTACGACGCATAGATTGTGCAGCGCGTCCATGGCGCGGAAATAGAGTTCAAGCATGGTGCAGTCGTCGGTTTGTCGAATTCGCTGCGGATCGTCGCAGAAATGCAACGATCCGCAGCGGTTCGGGTTCAGTTGATGGCTTGGATGCGCGCGATGAGCGCCTGATGCTGGGCGCCGTATTTGTCCCAGACCGGCCTGACAGCGTCCTGGAACTCCCGCTTGTTTCCGACTTCGTTCACGATGGTGCCGGCCGCAATCATCTTTCTGAGGGCTGCCGCCTCCTCGGCCTGCCAGAGTTGGCGCTGCTCTTTCTGCGCTTCCTTGGCCATATTCCAGATCAGTGTGCGGTCGCCCGCCGAAAGCGCGTTCCAGCTGCGTTTCGAGAAGACGAGGATCTCGGGAATGATCAGATGTCCCGTCAGCGAGTAGTATTTCGCGTAGCGATAGTGCTGGCCGGCGGCATAGCTGGGTTCATTGTTCTCGGCGCCATCGACGACGCCGGTTTGTAGCGCGTTGATGAGCTGGTCGAAGCCCATCGCCACGCCGTTGCCGCCCAGCGTATTCATCGTGTCGACGAAAAGCGGATTGCCCATCATGCGGATCTTGAGGCCCCTCAGATCGGCGACCGCCGTGATCGGCCGCCGCGCATTGTAGACGTGGCGCGTGCCGCCGCTCATCCAGCACAGGCCAATCAGATTGGCCGTCGGATGGTCCGACAGTTTCTTCAGGATCTCGTCGCCGATTTCCCCATCGACGACCTTCTCCATATGTGCGGAGTCGCGAAACATGAAGGGCAGGTTGAAGACGTTCATCTCGGGGACCAGCGGGCCCATCGGCCCGACGGAGATGCGTGCGATCTGCACGGCGCCGAGTTGCGCCTGTTCGATCATCTCTTTCTCGCCGCCCAACTGCATGGACGGAAACATCTGAATCGAGATGCGGCCGCCGGTCGCTTGTTCGAGTTTGGCACCCATGCGCACCACGGCCTCGACGGTTGGGTAGCCAAGCGGGTGCACGTCGGTTGCTTTGAGGATCATTTTGGCTTGTGCGGCAGCCGGGACGACGGTTGCGGCAGGCAAGAGCGATGCGGCTGCCGTGGCAGCCAAAAAGGTGCGGCGTTTCATTCTGTATTTCCTCCCTTGTCCGACGGTTTTTCTTCGATTGTTTCCTGAAATCGGGTGCCGGTTTGTAGTATTGCGTGGCTTCTCCGGATCAGTGTAGAAAGTTGTACGATGACCAGACAACAAAAGTCCAGACCGGATTTGACGCTTGCGGAGCGGGTGCCGGCCGACGCGACGGATTTGTTCGGGAGCATTCGCAAAAGCCGGTCGCTGGTTGGCGAAATTGCCGAACGGCTATCGGCGGAAATCGCGAGCGGCCGCTATGCCGCTGGGCAACGGCTGCCGACCGAGCAAGCGATGGCCTTGTCCGGCAAAGTCAGCCGGACGGTCGTTCGCGAGGCGATCAGCGTGTTGAAGGCGCAAGGCCTCGTTACGACGCGTCAAGGCTCCGGCGCGTTTGTCGCCGACCAGCCGCGGCGGCAAGAATTCCGGATCGACCCTGAACTGCTGCGTTCGCTCGATTCGGTCATTGAAGTGCTGGAACTCCGGCAGGCGGTTGAAACGGAGGCCGCAGGGCTCGCGGCCGCGCGCGCGACGCCTCAAATGCTGGCGGATATCCAATCCGCGCACAGAGCAATGCTCGCTGCCGTTTCCCGGGACGAATCGGGCGCCGACGAGGATTTTTCCACGCACCTTGCGATCGCGGCGGCGACCGGAAATCCTCAATTTCTGGCGTTTCTCAATTTTCTCGGCACGATCGTGATTCCGCGGCGCAATCGACGCGTCTGGAGCATGACGAGCGACCACAAGGCTGCCTATCTCGCGCGAATCGAAGCTGAGCATGGCGCTATCGTCGATGCGATCTCTGCCGGCAATGCCGACGGCGCGCGGAGAGCGATGCGCGAACATCTCGTGTTGGCGGCCGTCCGCTATCGCAGCTTTGCCAATGCCGCTGCGCGCGGCGCGGTTGATCCGCAATCCAAGGAGAACTGAGAGTGCGCCGAATATTGCTTACCGGAGCCGCCGGCGGTGTCGGCCGCGCGATTACGCCGATGCTGAAAACGCTTTATCCAGGGCTTGTCCTGTCGGACCTGGATCCGCCCGAAAACACGCATGGCCTGCCGTTCGTTCGAGCTGACCTTGCCGACATGGCCGCGACGCAGGCAGCCGTTGCGGGCGCCGACGGCATAATCCATCTCGGCGGCTACTCCGTCGAAGGTCCTTGGGAGACGATTCTGTCGGCCAACATCGTGGGCTGCCGGAACATGTTCGAGGCATCCCGGCTCGCAGGCGTCAGGCGCATTGTTTTTGCGTCGTCCAATCACGTGGTCGGTTTTTATCCGCGCTCCGAAAAGATTGCGCAGGACGTGACGGTGCTGCCCGACACGCGCTATGGCGTGTCCAAAGCGTTCGGCGAGGCATTGGGCGCAATGTACGCGATGAAGCACGGAATCGGCGTTGCGTGTCTGCGGATCGGAAATGTCGGCGAGACGCCGCTCGACATGCGCCGCATGTCGATACTGCTGCACCCCGAAGACCTTGTGCAGCTCATCGCCATCGGTCTCGATCACCCGGATATCGTGTTCGAAGTCTTCTACGGCGCGTCGGACAATGCGCGCGGCTGGTGGGACAATTCGCGCGCGCACGCGTTCGGCTACAAGCCGAAGCACGGCTCGGAGCCGATGCTGGAAACTGCGATGCGAGAGCAGTCGAAGCTGGCACCCGACCCGATCGGCGACCGCTTTCAAGGCGGCAGCTTCTGTTCGATCGAATACAGCAACGAAGGCCCTGGCCGCAAACCGACCTAGTTCTCACGCTTCCGCGATCGCCTGTTTTTCCATCATGCGGCGCGTGGCGGGCAGGGTGCGCACGGCGTCGGTCGTGCGTTTGATCGCGGGGTATGCGTAGGCGGGCGTCACAAGATAGCGGCTCCAGCGCGCCGCCATGTGCAGGAAATAATCGACGACCGTGAGCTGGGCGCCGAGACAAAAGGGGTTCGCGGCATCAGAAAGCTTCGCGTCGATGAGTTCGAAGCAGATGCCGATGCGTTTTTCCGCACCTGCTTTGACGGCGTCTTGCGCGTCGGCGTCGCGCGTGAGCCAGACCGGGTGCCACCAGTCGATCAACGCCACCTGCAGCGTGTTCGAAAGATAGAACAGCCATTCGTAGGTCCGCGTGCGCTCGAGCGTGCCGGCGGCGGGCAGCAGGCCCGCCTGCGGAAAGCGCTCGGCCAGATGCAGGCAGATCGCGGCCGATTCGGTCAACGTCGTCGTGCCGTCCACCAGTACGGGCACGCGGCCCTTGGGATTGATCGCGAGAAATTCGGGCTGCTGGTGTTCGCCCGCCTCGAGATCGAGGCGCACCCATTCGTATGCCGCGCCGACATGTTCGAGAACGGCCATCGGCGCCATCGCCGCACTGCCGGGCGATCCGTAGAGTTTCATGGTCTTCACCCCAAGATGAAATTCGTGACGGCGAACCAGATCACGGCCGCCCCGCCGAGGACAACGAGGCTGGCGATCACAACGGCGCCGACGCCCATCACGCAGCCGATGGCCACAAACACGCCGTCGCGCGCCGAGAGACCCAGAGCCACCACGGCAATCGCAACGGCCGGCGGCTGGTTACCAAGCGGGATTGGCAGCGACACGACGGCCGCGAGCACAAGAAAAACCAAGCCCATCAGCCGTTCGACAAGCGGCCCGGTCAGGGCCGAAGCACGCGGTTTCAGATAGCGCTCGACGCGGATCAGGATCGGCAAGCCCTTGTCGATCATGCGTTCGAAATCGGCGCGCGCGATCGATTTTTCGAGCAGCCAAGCCGGCAGCCACGGCCGCTCGAAACCGGCGAGCATCTGGATCGCCAGAATGATCTGCGGCACGCCGAACAGTGTGGATATGCCGGGGATCACGCCGATGCCGACGGCGTTGGGCAGCGAAAACAGCAGCATCGCCACGCCGAAGGCGCGCTCGCCCAGTTCGGCGACGATGTCGGCAAGTCTCACGCGCTCATTTGCGTTCGCGCGCATCGTCGCGAGGATTTCCGAAACTTTGCGCGTGTCGCCAATCATTTGCCGGCCCTCGGATGGGCGGCGGAATAGACCTCGATCAGGCGCTTGGCGTCGACCGCCGTGTAGCGCTGCGTGGTCGACAGCGACGCATGGCCAAGCAGTTCCTGGATCGCGCGCAGATCCGCCCCTTCGCCGAGCAGGTGCGTCGCGAAAGAATGGCGCAGCGCATGCGGCGTGGTCTTCTCCGGCAGGCCCAGCGTGTTGCGCAGATTGCGCAGGCGCAATTGTACCATGCCGGCTTTGAGCCGCTTGCCGCGCACGCCCACGAACAGCGGATCGGCGGGGCCCAAGCGATGCGGGCACAAAGTCAGATACGCGTCGACCGCTTCGCGGCAGGCAGGCAGCATCGGCACGTCCCGCGCTTTGCGGCCCTTGCCGACCACGCGCAGCATGTCGCCCATGGGGGCGGCTTTGCGCGGCAGGTCAAGCGCTTCGCCGATGCGCAAACCTGCCCCGTAGAGCAGCGTGAAGATGGCGCGGTCGCGTGCGGCGACCCACGGCCGGTCTTCGATCGCGTCGACCGATTCGAGCACGACAGTCGCATCGACTGAGTTCAGCGCCTTGGGCAGATTGCGCGGCAATTTGGGCCCACGCAGGGCCGCCACGTGTGGGTTGTCGCACAAGCCACTGCGCGCCAAATGTCGGAAGAAGCCCCGCAAGGTCGAGAGTGCACGCGCGTTCGACGCGGGTTTGAGGCCCGCCGCCGCGCGCTTGGCGAGAAAGCCGCGAAAATCGGCGGGGCGCAACGCGGCAAGATCGGCCAAGCTCGGCGGGCCGCCGAGATGGTCCCGCAGATGCGCGAGAAACGCAGCCAAATCGCGCGCATAGTTGGACAGCGTGTTGGCGGCGGCACGGCGTTCGTTTTGGAGACGCGCCGTCCACGCGGCGATCGCGGCCTGGACGTCCGCTGCGGCCGCAAAACTCAGCGCTGGCGCGTCAACCATCCGCACAAGGCGGCTTCGACCGCGCGGCCGAGGAAATTGAGCAGCTCGGTGCCTTGGCCCGAGTGGAATTTCGAGGGTACGCGTGCGCCGAAGGCGAGGATGCCGGGCGGCATGTCGCGCTTGAGCTGCAGGCGCAGCAGGGCTTGGCTGTGCACGAGTGTCGCCGCCCCGCCGTAGATGCTCGAATCGCCGGGTTCGTCGGCGAGCAGCAGAATGTCGCGCCGTTCGCCCATCAGCCGGTCGACCGTGCCGCGCGGCAGGATGCGCAGATTCTGCGCGGTCTCGCCGGCAGGTACGTGCTCAAGGGATTCAAACCCGAGGCCGATCGCGTCCACTTCGAGATGCATCGGCAGATCGACCGCGATCGTGTCAATGCAGTGCGGCAGCGACTTTGCCGTGAGCACGGCCAGCACGGCCGCATGGATGCGCCCTTGCGTGGCGAGATTGCCGCGGCTGGTGGCGATGAGTTCGGCCTGTGCGGCCGTGATTTTGGCAAGGTCGGTGCGCATGCGCTCGACCAAGTAGCGCTGCATGTCGACCACGCCGTCCTGGCTGCGCTGGGCGGGAGGTGTGAGCACCCACACAAGATCCGGATGCTCGATCAGGAAGTCGGGGTGTTTGCGCAGATAGTCGGCAACCGCGGCACTGGTGACCGGTGCGGCACCCGCGAGGGCGTTTGCTGTGTCGCTGTCGGCCATGTCGTGCGGGCTTTCCCTGTTGCGACGCGTTTTCAGGACGGCTCTAGGCAAGTGCGACTCGAACGGCCAGAGTCTAGCCGATGGTCGAGTCGTCTGCCAGCATGCGCGTGCGCGTGGCCCTGCCGCTGCCGCTCGGGCCGTACGATTATCGTGTGCCGGAGCATCTTTCCGTCGCACCGGGCGATTTCGTGCGCGTACCCCTCGGGCGCAATCACGTCGTCGGCGTCGTGTGGGACGAAGCCGCCGACGCCGATCTGCCGGAAGCCAAACTCAAAGACATCGAAGCGAAACTCGATGCGCCGCCAATGGCCGCCCCTTTGCGCAAGCTCGTTGCGTGGGTTGCGGCCTACACGCTTGCGCCGCTCGGCAACGTATTGCGCATGGCAATGAGCGTGCCCGAAGCGCTGGCCCCGCCGCGCCTGATCGCGTTCTATCGCCTCGCAGCGGAAGCGCCCGATCCGCATTCGCCAGAGCCCGGCATTCTTACGCCTGCGCGTCGCCGCTTGCTGCTCGAGGCAAGTGCGGGGGCGCGGCCTTTGGCCGAACTTGCGCGTGCCGCGCAAGTTTCGCCTGCCGTCGCTAAAGGTGTGGCCGACAAAGGCTGGCTTGCCCGCTTCGAAGCCGAGCCCGACGCCGATCCCGCCCCCGACGCAAATCGCCCGCGTGCCGTATTGTCGGAGGCGCAAGACGACGCGGCGCGCGTGCTGGCGGCTGCCGTCGGCAATGGCTTTAGCGTGACCTTGCTCGACGGCGTGACAGGTTCGGGCAAAACGGAAGTCTATTTCGAAGCGGTTGCGGCGGCTCTTGCCGCCGGCCGGCAAGTGTTGGTGCTGCTCCCTGAAATCGCGATGAGCGCGCAGTGGTTGGCGCGTTTTGCGTCCCGCTTCGGCGTGGCACCGGCCGCGTGGCATTCGGAATTGGGCCGCACGGCGCGCGCGCGCGTGTGGCGCGATGTGGCCGTGGGCCGCGTGCGCGTGTTGGTTGGAGCCCGCTCGGCGCTGTTTTTGCCGTTCTGCGAACTTGGGCTCATCGTCGTCGATGAAGAACACGAGCAGGCATTCAAACAGGAAGACGGCGCCATCTACCATGCGCGCGACATGGCGGTCGTGCGCGCGCGCCTCGAAGCCTGCCCGATCGTGCTTGCTTCGGCGACACCGTCGCTCGAGACGCTCGAAAACGTCGCGCGCGGTCGCTATGCGTGCGTCGCTTTGCCCGCCCGCCATGGCGGGGCGGCGTTGCCGGACGTGTCGCTCGTCGATCTGCGCCGCCATCCGCCGCCGCGCCAGTCCTTCTTGAGTCCGCCTTTGCGCGAGGCTTTGACGCAGACTTTGGCGGCGGGCGAGCAGGCGATGCTGTTCTTGAACCGGCGCGGCTATGCACCGCTCACCTTGTGTCGGGCTTGCGGCCATCGGCTGCAATGCCCGCGCTGCACGGCGTGGCTCGTCGAGCATCGGCTCTACGGGCGCCTGCAATGCCACCATTGCGGCTACGCAGCCCCGTTGCCGAAAACCTGCCCTGCGTGTTTGGCCGAAGACAGTTTTGTTGCCTGCGGTCCCGGTGTGGAGCGCGTGGCCGAGGAGGCACGCGCCCTGTTCCCCGATGCGCGCATCGAGTTGATGACGTCGGATACGGTCACAGGCCCGGCGGCGGCCGAAGAATTCGTGCGCCGTATGACCGCGCGCGAGATCGACATCCTGATCGGCACGCAGATCGTGGCCAAGGGCCATCATTTTCCGCTGCTGACCTTGGTCGGCATCGTCGACGCGGATTTGGGCCTCGCAGGCGGCGATCTGCGCGCGGGCGAGCGCAGTTGGCAGCTGCTGCACCAGGTTGCGGGCCGGGCAGGGCGGGCGGCACATGCAGGCCGTGTGCTGCTGCAAACGCACATGCCCGACCATGCTGTCATGAAGGCGCTGGCGGCGGGCGATCGCGACAAGTTTTTGGCGGCCGAGCGCGCCGATCGCGAGCGCCATGGCTGGCCGCCTTTCGGACGCTTGGCGGCGATCGTTTTGTCGGGCGAAGACGAGGCCTTGGTTGATCGCGTCGCCCGTCGTTTGGGGGCGACAGCTCCACAGGGCCCGAATGTGAAAGTTTTGGGGCCCGCCCCGGCCGCCATGGCGATCTTACGCGGCCGCCATCGCCGCCGTTTGCTCGTCAAAACGCGGCGCGACGCGAATTTGCAGGCCATTGTCGCCGATTGGCTGGCGCAGACGAAACTGCCCAATAACGTGCGCCTGCAGCTCGATATCGACCCCTATAGTTTCCTTTAGCGATTTTCCGCCGCATTGCACCCGAGGGGATATTGCATCGCGCAAAAGCCTGTGGTAGCTACTCGCCCGCACGCGCAAGAGACGTCTCTTTCGTGTGGGCTTTTTTGTTGTTTTTCGCGGCTTTGGCAAGGTTTCGTGCCGCTGCCGAGGCCGTCGAAAAACAGACCGCTGACCATAGGAACCGCGCGTGGCCGCCAAGAACGCCTCTTCCGCCGGAATCGCCCAACGCTATGCGGGCGCTTTGTACGAACTTGCCAACCCGCAGTTTCTCGATGCGGTGGCAACCGACCTCAAGACCGTCGAAGCAGCACTGGCATCGAGTGCGGATCTTCAGCGCGTGATGCGCAGCCCGCTGCTCGCGCGCGCCGCCCAGGAAAAGGCCGTGCTTGCGGTGTGCGCCCAGCTCGGTGTGGGCGATCTCGTGCGCCGCTTCGTCGGTACGCTCGCGCGCAACCGGCGCCTTGCCAATTTCGCCGAAATCGCAGCGCAGTATCGCGCACAGCTCGCCGAAGCGCGCGGCGAAACGGTCGCGGAAGTGACGGCGGCTTCGGCCCTGTCGGCGCCTCGCCTGGCCGAGCTCGAAGCCAAGCTGCGCGCCGCCGCGGGCCGCAAAGTCACTCTCGACCTCAAAATCGATCCAGCCCTGCTGGGCGGCCTCAAGATCAAGGTGGGTTCCCGCCTGATCGATGCCTCGCTGCAAGGCCAACTCAAGCGTCTTCACCTGGCCCTGGCGGGCCGGGCCTGAACTCGATCGGAGAACAGAACGATGGGCATTAGTGCGGCCGAAATTTCCGCGATCCTCAAGGACCAGATCGCCAAGTTCGATGTGTCGGCCGAAATGGCCGAAGTGGGCCAGGTCATCTCCGTCGGCGACGGCATTGCGCGCGTCTACGGGCTCGACAACGTCCAGGCCGGCGAAATGGTCGAGTTTCCGGGCGGCATCAAGGGCATGGCGCTGAACCTCGAAACCGACAATGTCGGTATCGTGATTTTCGGTGACGACCGCGACATCAAGGAAGGCGACGTCGTCAAGCGCACGGGCGCCATCGTCGAAGTGCCGGTCGGCAAGGCGCTGCTCGGCCGCGTCGTGGACGGTCTCGGCAATCCGATCGACGGCAAGGGCCCGCTCACGGGTGCCAAGCTGACGCGCGTCGAAGTGAAGGCACCGGGCATCATCGCGCGTAAGTCGGTGCACGAGCCGATGCAGACGGGCCTCAAGGCGATCGACGCGCTCGTGCCGGTCGGCCGCGGCCAGCGCGAGCTTATCATCGGCGACCGCCAGACCGGCAAGACCGCCGTGGCGATCGATACGTTCCTGAACCAAAAGACGATCAACGCCGGCAACGACGAATCGAAGAAGCTCTATTGCATCTATGTGTGCATCGGGCAGAAGCGTTCGACCGTCGCGCGCATCGTGAAGACGCTCGAAGACTATGGCGCGCTCGACTACACGATCGTCGTCGCCGCGACCGCGTCGGACCCGGCTCCCCTGCAGTTCCTCGCGCCCTACACGGGCTGTGCGATGGGCGAGTTCTTCCGCGACAACGGCATGCATGCCGTCATCGTGTACGACGACTTGTCGAAGCAGGCCGTGTCTTACCGCCAGATGTCGCTGCTTCTGCGCCGCCCGCCGGGCCGCGAAGCGTATCCGGGCGACGTGTTCTACCTGCATTCGCGCCTGCTCGAGCGCGCGGCCAAGATGTCGGACGACATGAAGGCGGGTTCGCTTACGGCTCTGCCGATCATCGAAACCCAGGCGGGCGACGTGTCGGCCTACATTCCGACCAACGTGATCTCGATCACCGACGGCCAGATCTTCCTTGAAACCGACTTGTTCTATAAGGGCATTCGTCCTGCCATCAACGTCGGCCTGTCGGTGAGCCGCGTTGGCTCTGCCGCCCAGATCAAGGCGATGAAGCAGGTCGCCGGCAAGATCAAGCTCGAGCTCGCCCAGTATCGCGAAATGGCGGCGTTCGCGCAGTTCGCCTCCGACCTCGACGCGTCGACGCAGAAGCTGCTCGCGCGCGGTGCGCGCCTGACCGAGCTTCTGAAGCAGGCGCAATACTCGCCGATGCCGGTCGAAGAGCAGGTCGTTTCGATCTTCGCGGGCGTCAACGGCTATCTCGACGGGATCGAGGTCAAGAACGTGGGCAAGTTCGAAGCCCAGTTCATGTCCGCGATCAAGGCCAAGCACGCCGACATTCTCGACGCCGTGCGCACCGACCGCGAGATCAAGCCCGAGACGGACAAGAAGCTCCGCGGCGTGCTCGAAGCTTTCGCCAAGACGTTCGCCGCCTGATCCGACAGGGCTAGAAGAGCAAGCAATGGCCACTCTCAAAGCACTTCGGATGCGGATCGCGTCGGTCAAGTCGACGCAGAAGATCACGTCCGCCATGAAGATGGTGGCGGCAGCCAAGCTGCGCCGCGCGCAGGAGCAGGCCGAAGCCGCCCGCCCTTACGCGCTGCGCATGGGCCGCATGCTGGGCTCGCTCGCGGCCTCGATGACGGCGGGGGCGGGTGCGCCCAAGCTGCTCGCAGGTACGGGTGCGGACAAGGTGCATCTGCTTGTCGTCGCCACGTCCGACCGCGGCCTGTGCGGCGGCTTCAACTCGACGATCGTGCGCCTCGTGCGCAGCGACATCCGCAAGCTCCAGGCCGAAGGCAAGACCGTGAAGCTGCTGTGCGTGGGCCGCAAGGGCCGCGAACAGCTGCGCCGCGACTACGCCAATCTGATCGTCGGTTCGATCGACGAGCTCAACCGCAAGCGCCTCTCCTTCGCCGACGCCACGCGCGTGTCCGACAAGGTGCTGGCGATGTTCGACGCGGGCGAATTCGACGTGTGCGCCTTCTACTATGCGCGCTTCAAGTCGGCGATTTCGCAGATACCAACGCGCCTGCAGCTCGTTCCCTTCGTGCCCAGCGAAGCGCCCGCCAACGACACGGGCGCATCCTACGAATACGAGCCCGAAGAAGGCGAAATCCTCGAAGCCCTGCTGCCGCGCAATCTCGCGGTCCAGGTCTATGGGGGCTTGCTCGAAAACGGCGCATCCGAACAGGGTGCGCGCATGTCGGCGATGGACAGCGCCACGCGCAACGCCGGCGACATGATCAAGAAACTCACGCTCAACTACAACCGCTCGCGCCAAGCCTCGATCACGAAGGAATTGATCGAGATCATCTCCGGCGCCGAAGCCGTCTGATTCACCAGGAGCAGCAACAATGGCGAACAACAATGTCGGCCGCATCGTCCAGATCACGGGTGCCGTCGTCGACGTGCGCTTCGACGGGGAACTCCCCAAGATTCTGAACGCGCTCGTCGTGCAGAACCAGGGCAAGAAGCTGGTTCTCGAAGTGGCCCAGCATCTCGGCGAACAGACCGTCCGCACGATCGCGATGGACACAACCGACGGCCTCGTGCGCGGCAACGAAGCCGTCGACACCGGCAACGCCATCGCGATGCCCGTTGGCCCCGAAACGCTCGGGCGCATCATCAACGTGATCGGCGAGCCGATCGACGAGCGCGGCCCCATCGGCAACAAGCGCACGCTGCCGATCCACCGCCAGGCGCCAGCCTTCATCGACCAGTCGACGGAAGCCGAAATTCTTGTCACGGGCATCAAGGTCATCGACCTGCTCGCCCCCTACGCCAAGGGCGGCAAGATCGGCCTGTTCGGCGGTGCGGGCGTGGGCAAGACCGTGACGATCATGGAACTCATCAACAACGTCGCCAAGGCGCATGGCGGCGTGTCGGTGTTCGCGGGCGTGGGCGAGCGCACGCGCGAAGGCAACGACCTCTACCACGAAATGATGGAATCGGGCGTCATCAAGACCGACGGTCCGGGCTCGAAAGTGGCCCTCGTGTACGGCCAGATGAACGAGCCGCCGGGTGCGCGTGCGCGCGTCGCCCTGTCGGGCCTCACGGTCGCGGAATACTTCCGCGACGAAGAAGGCCAGGACGTGCTGTTCTTCGTCGACAACATCTTCCGCTTCACGCAGGCAGGTGCGGAAGTGTCGGCCCTCCTCGGCCGCATCCCGTCGGCCGTCGGCTACCAGCCGACGCTGTCGACGGACATGGGTGCTCTGCAAGAGCGCATCACCTCGACAAAGAAGGGCTCGATCACCTCGGTGCAGGCCATCTACGTGCCCGCCGACGACTTGACCGACCCGGCCCCCGCCACCTCGTTCTCGCACTTGGACGCCACGACCGTGCTGTCGCGCCAGATCGCCGAACTCGGGATTTTCCCGGCCGTCGACCCGCTCGACTCGACCTCGCGCATGCTCGATCCGCGCGTCATCGGCGAAGAGCACTACCAGGTCGCCCGCGACGTGCAGAAGGTGCTGCAGAGCTACAAGTCGCTGCAGGACATCATCGCCATTCTGGGCATGGACGAATTGTCGGAAGAAGACAAACTCGTCGTGGCGCGCGCGCGCAAGATCCAGCGCTTCCTGTCGCAGCCCTTCCACGTGGCCGAAGTCTTCACCGGCACGCCGGGCGTGCTCGTTAAGCTCGAAGACACGATCAAGGGCTTCAAGGAAATCGTCCAGGGCAACTGCGACGACATGCCGGAAGCGGCCTTCTACATGGTCGGCACGATCGACGAAGCCCGCGCTAAGGCGCGCAAGATGGCCGCGGAAGCGGCCTAACCGGAAGAGGCGTCGCCGTCCCATGGCCGACAAGACGAAGTTCGAACTGGTCGCACCCGAACGCCTGCTCGCGTCGCTTGACGTCGACATGGTCGTGGTTCCGGGCACGGAAGGCGATTTCGGCGTGATGGCGGGCCATGCGCCCGTCATCTCGACCTTGCGTATTGGCACCATCGACGTGTGGAATGGCGGGGCCATCACCGACCGCATCTTCGTGGCCGGCGGTTTTGCCGAGGCTTCGGCCGAGCGCGTGACGGTGCTGGCCGACGAAGCCACGCGCATCGCCGACATCGACAAGACGGCGGTGGGCAAGGAAATCGAAGGCCTGCGCGCCAAGCTCGGGGCGGCCACCGACGACGGCGAACGCCGCGGCATTGCCGCGCGCATCGAGATCGCAACCGCGAAACTCGCCGCAGCCTAAACCGCGACAGCGTTTTTTTCCGAGGCCGCCGTCGACGGCGTTGCTGTCGGCAGAATGGCGCGCGACTTGCTTGCGGTTGTGCACCCGTGTTTTCATTTTCGTTACACGTGGACTCTTGCGAGGAAGGGTTATGGCCGAACCGGAACGCATCGTTATGCTGTCGCAGAATGTGGGACAGATTGCCGCCGCGAAGATCGGCGAAATCAACAAGATCACCGGGAGCGTCAAAATCCTTGCGCTCAACGCAATGATCGAGGCGGCGCGCGCAGGCGAAGCCGGGCGCGGTTTTGCGGTCGTCGCAAACGAGGTCAAAGAGGTTTCCGAAGCCGTCGCGCGCATTTCGCAGGCGCTGTCGCGCGATTTGGCGGCCGCGACCGACGAGCTGGTGACGCTCGGCTCGCGCATGGTCGCCAATATGCGCGGCCAGCGCCTGGCCGATCTGTCGCTTGCAATGATCGACGTGATCGACCGCAATCTCTACGAACGCTCGTGCGACGTGCGCTGGTGGGCGACCGACACTGCTTTGGTTGCCGCTCTCGAAACGGCAACGCCCGATGCGGCGGCGTTCGCCAGCCGACGCCTCGGCGTCATTCTCGACGCCTACACGGTCTATCTCGATCTGTGGGTGGCGGATGCGCAAGGCAATGTCGTGGCGTCGGGGCGCCCGGGGCGCTTCCGTGCCGTCGGCACCAACGTCGCGGGCGAGAGCTGGTTCCGCCAGGCGATGGCCACGCACAGCGGCAACGACTATGCGGCCCTCGACGTGGCGCGCAACGCCATGCTCGACCGGCGCGCCGTTGCGACCTACGCGACCGCCGTCCGCGCGAACGGCCGGGCCGACGGCAAGAGCCTGGGGGCCATCGGCATTTTCTTCGACTGGGAGCCGCAGGCCAAAGCGGTCGTCGACGGCGTGCGCGTGGCGCCCGAAGAGCGTGCGCGCACGCGCTGCCTGCTGGTCGATTCGCGCGGCCGTATCATTGCGGCGTCGGACGGCCGCGGCGTGCTCGACGAAACCTTCGAGCTGAAGACCGAAGGAAAACAAAGCGGCGCCTATCAGATGCCGGACGGAACGATGGTCGGCTTCGCGCTGACGCCCGGCTACGAGACTTACAAGGGCCTTGGCTGGTACGGCGTCGTTCTACAGGCGCCGCACGCCGAATAGGGGCGGCGCCGAACGGCCGGCCGTGGTTCACGCTAGTCCGCGGCGTTTGCCGCGTGGCGGCTGCCGAGCTCGAGGGCGGCGCGCAGATCGCCCATCTTGATCGGTTTGGTGATGACCGCATCCATGCCGGCGGCGAGATATTCGGCGCGCTCGGTATCCATCGCATGCGCCGTCAGCGCCACGATCGGTATGCGCGCTTTGGCGCCGGTGGCCGCCCGGATATGGCGCGTGGCGGTCACACCGTCCACCTCCGGCATCTGGATGTCCATCAGGATCAAATCGAAATCGTGCTGGCGCCACAGCACCAGCGCTTCAGCCCCATCGGCCGCGAACGTGACCGTGTGGCCGAGGCTTGCGAGCAGATATTTGATGACCGTGCGGTTCACCTCGTTGTCTTCGGCCGCCAACACGTCGAGCTTCGGTCCCGCTGCCGGACCTGCGAGCAGATCAGTCGTGGCGGCCGGCACATCGAATTGCACCTCGGCCGTGGGCTGGCGTATCGGATCGACCGGCAGGCGCAGCGTGAAGGTGGAGCCCTGCCCTTGCGTCGAGGCGACATCGATGTCGCCGCCCATCGTTCGCGCAAGCTGGCGCGCGATCGCAAGCCCGAGGCCCGAACCGCCGTATCGGCGCGTGAGCGAGCCGTCGGCCTGGCTGAAGCGGTTGAACAGCGACGGCAGCATTTCGGCCGGGATGCCGATGCCGGTATCGGCGACGGCGATCGCGAGATCGAAGCGCCCGTTCTCGGCCGGCTTTGCGTCGACCGCGATCGCGACGGCACCATGGTCGGTGAATTTCACCGCATTGCCGAGCAGATTAAGCAGAATCTGACGCAGGCGCGCTGGATCCGTGCGCACCTGCGCTGGCAGGTCGGGCGCAAAGGTCGCGGTAACGCCGATGTTTTTGCCGGCCGCGGCCCCGCTCATCAGCGCCACGAGCTGGTCGACGATCTGGCGCACGTCGCAGGCGGTGGATTCAACGCGCATAGCGCCCGCCTCGAGCTTCGAATAGTCGAGCACGTCGTTGACTACGGCGAGCAGAATGTCGGCCGACCGGCTGACGATTTCGACATAGCGCTTCTGTGCGGCGTCGAGTGGCGTCTTGGCGAGAAGATCGATCATCGCCACCACGCCGTTCATCGGCGTGCGGATCTCGTGGCTCATCGTTGCCAGGAACGAGGATTTGGCCTGGCTTGCCGCTTCGGCTTGCGATTTGGCGTGGCCGAGTTCGGCCAGCAGCGTTTCCTTGCTGCGATTGGCGGCGACGAGTTCCTGCTGCTCTTGGCCCAGTCGTTCGGCAATGGCGCGGCGCTGCTCGGCAAGTGCGGCAAGTTCGGCCGTTTGGCGGCGCTGCACGCGGTCGGCGCGCCACACGAGGATGCACAAGGCACCGTAGAGAACGAGCAGGATCGGCGTCAGAGCTGCTCCAAGAACCAGCAGCCGCATGCGCGATTCGGCGACGACTTCGGTCTGGTCGGCGTAGAATTCGAGCACGCCTTCGATCGTGCCGTCGGCTGCCCGGATCGGCACGTAGGTGCCGAGGATGTAGACGTTCCGGCGCGGCCCGTCATAGCCGTTCATCTGTTCGCGAAAGGCGAGGGCGCTGCCGACGATGCCGCGGCGCGCGTCTTCGTAAGGCGGCTGGGCGGTCTTGTCCTGGCCGATTTCCGCGAACTCGGACGAGTAGATCGCTCGCCCGCGCAGATCGTAGAGCTTGACCTTGACGAGATCGGTGCCGGCCAGAAAGCCGCGAAGGAAGCCGTCGATCGTGCGCGTCTGCGGCCGCGTGCGCAGCGTTTCGGCACTCGCATCGGCTTGGCCGAGCACGTCGCCACGGATCTGCGGCCACACGGAATTGGTGAAGGCTTGGGCGACGACTTCTGCCGAATGCGTGCCCGCGCGCACGACGGCCGATTCGGCAAAGCGATTTGCCGCGAGCACGATCGCGCCGAGTGCGAGAGCGATCAAGACGAAGGCGATTGCCGCGAAGCGCCGAACCATCGAACGAGCCTGTTTTCGCAAGTGGCGTAAAACAACGTTTTTCTATCGTCTTTTGGCGCGAGCGCCTATTGCTTTGTCCTGGAATCGCAGTGCGAGCAAAATGCGCAGGTTTCTGAAGGAAAATCGATGCCGCAAAAAATGCGTTCGCCGGCACCGCTTTCGACCGGCTTTGCGCCATTGGCGCAGGGCGACGCGCGCCTGCTGATCTTGGGAACGCTGCCGGGCCAAGCCTCGCTTGCCGCCCAGTGCTATTATGCGCATCCCCACAATGCGTTCTGGCCCATTCTAGCGGCCCAATTGGGGTTCGATGCGACCGCACCTTACGCGTCGCGCGTTGCCGCACTTTTTGCGGCGCGTATCGCCGTCTGGGACGTGTGCGGTGCAGCGACGCGCGCCGGCAGTCTCGACAGCGCGCTTGTACGCCGGTCGATCCGGCCCAACGATTTTGCCGGGTTTTTCGCAAACCATCGCTTCATCGCCCGCGTGGCCTTCAACGGGGCGACGGCCGCTTCTCTCTATCGCCGTCTTGTCGTGCCGGACTTGCCGCCCGAATGGGCCGGCTTGGCGCAGATCTGTTTGCCGTCCACGAGTCCGGCACATGCGCGGATCGCGCGCGCCGAAAAGCAGCGTCTTTGGGCGGCAGCTCTTGCTGCGACTTAAAGTGCTTCGCCGCGCATCAGCCGCGGCAATTTGCCGAGAATGCCCATCGCATCGCGCATGAAGACGCGCTTGAGCGGCCCGATCCGATCGACGAGTGCAAGCCCCAGCCCGCGCGCGAGCTTGAGCGGGGCGATGTCGTTCGAGAACAGCCGCAACAGCCCGTCGGTCACGACCGAGAGGCCGACCGTGTCCACGCCGCGCCAGCGCGCATAGCGATCGAGCGTATCCGCCGCCCCGAAATCGAGGCCGAGCCGGTTGGCATCGGCGAGGATTTCGGCAAGGGCGGCGACGTCGCGCAAACCGAGATTGAGACCCTGGCCCGCGATCGGATGGATGCCGTGGAGTGCATCGCCCGCAAGGGCGAGGCGCGGTGCCGTCGCGCGCTCGGCCTGCACGAAGGTCAAAGGATAGCGCCAGCGCTGGGCAACGGGGGCGAGCGCGCCCAAGCCCCAGCCGAAGCGTTCGCGGATTTCGTCGGCGAATTCGTCGTCCGGCAGGCCGATCAGATGGTCGGCGAGTTCGGCGCGCTCGGTCCACACGATTGAACTGCGATGGCTGCCGTCCGGGCCGTCGGGCAGGGGCAGCATGGCAAACGGACCGCTCGGCAAAAACCGCTCATGCGCAATGCCGTCATGCGGGCGCTCGTGGCGGATCGCGCAGACGATGGCCGCTTGCGCATAGTCCCAGCGCAGGGCGCGAATGCCGGCCCCTTTGCGCAAGGGCGAGGGCCGGCCGTCGCACGCCACGACGAGTCGGGCGGCGATGCGGCTGCCGTCGTCGAGCGTCAAGGTTGCTTGGGTGGCGTCGTTTGCCGTTGCGGTTGCGCGGGCGGGCGCGCGCAGATCGACCCCAGTATCGCGCAAGGCGGCATAGAGTGCGCGCCGCGTGAAACGATTTTCGACGATGTAGCCGAACGGGTCGGATCCGAGCTCGCGATGGTCGTAGTGCAAAAACAGCGACGAATCGCCGTCCGACACGCGGATGTCGCGGATCGGCTCGGCGTGGGGGGCGATCAGCTTCCATACGCCGATGCCCTGCAGCACGCGCGCCGAGCCGGTCGCGATCGCGGCGGCCCGGCCGTCGAATTCGTCGCGCGCCAGCTTGGCTGGTTCGTCGGCATCGACCAGGACCACGCGCAAGCCTGCACGGTCGAGGGCGATCGCAAGCGTGAGGCCGACGAGGCCGCCGCCGACGATCGCGACGTCGCAGTCTGTCTGGGAATTCGGCACCATGCTTCAAACCTAGGGCACGGCGGTGCAGCGGTCCAGATTGGCTTTTCGGCCGCATCGGGCGATTCTTGTTGCCCTGTCCTTCCGCAGTGCGGCATGCTTCGCGCGCGGCATGTTTCTTGAAAAGAAAGCCCTGTTTTGGGCGCTTTGTCGCGCGTCGTTCAGTCGGAGGGTACGGGTCATGAAGATGGTGATGGCGATTATCAAGCCGTTCAAACTCGACGAAGTGCGCGAGGCGCTCACGGCCCTCGGCGTGCAGGGGCTGACCGTGACCGAGGTCAAGGGTTTCGGGCGCCAAAAGGGGCAGACCGAGATCTATCGCGGCGCCGAATATTCGGTGAATTTCCTGCCCAAAGTGAAAATCGAAGTCGCGGTCGCTGATCCGCTCGTCGAACGCGTCGTCGAGGCGATCCAAAAGGCTGCAAACACCGGCAAGATCGGCGACGGCAAGATCTTCGTGCTCGATGTGAGCCATGCGGTGCGCATCCGCACCGGCGAAACCAACGTCGAAGCGCTTTAAGACAATCGCCTAAATTTTGATCATCTATTTGGCCTAAAAAAGCGGCGGCTCTATCGGGAGCTGCCGCTGCCGCCAAGCTTTGCGGCCCAATCAACTTCGTGAAACCCTCGAAAAATGTAGCTGAATCAATCTATTTTGCACCGCAGCATAGGTCGGCGCGTGTGGCACGATTTTTGACTATTACGAAACGATCCAGCGGGCCCCCGGTCCGTCGGCGTAAACATCCCGGCATCGTGCTGGGGCAGCCAGGAGACGACGAAAAATGAGCAAAATCGATAAGCTGGCGCGCATCGGGGCGCTTGCAACCGTCGCGATGCTGGGCGCTGTAGCCCCCGCTTTCGCGGATGATGCGCCGAAGGTCGATACCGGCGACGCGGCGTGGATGCTCACATCCACGGCCCTCGTGCTGATGATGACCATTCCGGGCCTGGCGCTCTTCTATGCCGGCATGGTGCGCAAGAAGAACGTGCTTGCGACCATGATGCAGTCCTTTGCGATCACGGCCCTCGTCACGGTGCTGTGGATGGTCGTGGGCTATTCGCTCGCTTTCGGCGAAGGCAATGCCTATGTCGGCGACTTCTCGCGCTTCTTCCTCGCCAACATGGCGTGGGATACGCCCTTCACGCTGGGCTCGGGCGACAGCGCCATCGCCTTCACGATCCCGGAACCCATCTTCATGATGTTCCAGATGACCTTCGCGATCATCACGCCGGCGCTCATCTGCGGTGCGTTCGCCGACCGCATGAAGTTCTCGGCGATGCTGTGGTTTGTGGGTCTGTGGTCGGTGTTGATCTATTCGCCGATCGCGCATTGGGTCTGGCATCCGAACGGCTTCATCTTCGTGATGGGTGCCCTCGACTTCGCGGGCGGCACGGTCGTGCACATCAGTGCCGGCATTGCGGGCCTCGTTGCGGCCCTGGTGCTCGGCAAGCGCAAGGGCTACGGCACCGAGAATTTCTCGCCCTACAACCTCGTGCTGGCCGTGATCGGCGCCTCGCTGCTGTGGGTGGGCTGGTTCGGCTTCAACGCCGGTTCGGCCGGTGCCGCCGGCGCGCGTGCGGGTATGGCGATGGCGGTCACGCAGATCGCCACGGCCGCTGCCGCACTCGCGTGGATGTTCGCCGAGTGGGCGACGCGCGGCAAGCCGTCGGTGCTCGGCATCATCTCGGGTGCGGTTGCGGGTCTCGTTGCGATCACGCCGGCCTCGGGCTTCGTGTTCCCGGGCGGTGCGCTTGCGATCGGCCTCGTGGCGGGCATCGTGTGCTTCTGGGCCTCGACGAGCCTCAAGCGCATGCTCGGCTACGACGACTCGCTCGACGTGTTCGGCGTGCATTGCGTGGGCGGTATCGTCGGCGCGCTGCTGACGGGCATCTTCGCCGTGGGCGTGCTCTCGGCTTCGGCCTCGACGCCGGACGGCTATAGCGGCCTGCTCGACGGCAACGCCGAACAGGTGATGCTGCAGTTCTACGCCGTGATCGCCACGCTGCTCTACTCGGGCATCGGTTCGTTCATCCTGCTCAAGGTCGTCGATCTCATCGTCGGCCTGCGGGTCTCGGAAGAAGCCGAACGCGACGGTCTCGACCTGTCGCTGCACGGCGAAAGCGTCCAGTAACGCCTGTCGCCCTTCAAGGGGACGGCAAACGCGCGGGCCGGGTTTTCGAACCCGGCCCGTTTTGTTTTCAGGCTTCCGAAGCGCCGCTTTCCGGGGCCTCTTTTTGCAGCGCATGCAGACGCGCATAGACGCCGCCCGCGACGGAAAGCTCGGCATGCGAACCGCTTTCCACCACCCGCCCGCCTTCGATCACGTAGATGATGTCGGCATCCACGATCGTCGACAGGCGATGGGCGACGACCACGGTCGTGCGTCCGCGCATCAATATGGCAAGCGATGCCTGCACCACGCGCTCGGATTCGTTGTCGAGCGCACTCGTGGCTTCGTCGAGCAGCAGAATGGGCGCATCTTTGAGAAAGGCGCGCGCGATCGCGATGCGCTGGCGCTGGCCGCCCGAAAGCTTGACGCCGCGGTCGCCGACGACCGTATCGAAACCTTCGGGCAGCGCTTCGATGAATTCGAGGGCACCCGCCGCACGTGCCGCATTGCGCAGCTGGGCGTCGTCGGCGTCTCGTTTGCCGTAGGCGATGTTGGCGCGGATCGTGTCGTGGAACAGGTTGGTCTCTTGCGTGACCAGCGCAATGTGGCTGCGCAGCGATTCGATGCGAATGTCGCGTATGTCGTATCCGTCGATGCGGATGCTGCCGCTGTCGATGTCGTAGAAGCGCGGCAGTAGATTGAGGATCGTCGTTTTGCCCCCGCCCGAGGGGCCGACGAGCGCCACGGTCTTGCCGGCGGGCACGAACAGATCGATGCCGTCGAGCGTGCGCCGCTGAGGGCCATAGCCGAAGCTGACATTCTGGAAGCGCAGTTCGCCGCGCACGCTCGGGAGCGCAACCGCCCCCGGCCGGTCGACGATCTGCGGCTGCATGTCTTCGAGCGCGAAGACGCGCGCGGCCGCCGCGAGCCCTTCCTGCAGGGCCGTGTTGAGATTGGCGAGGCTCTTGACCGGCTGGTAGGCCAAAAGCAGCGCGGTGATGAACGAAAAGAACGTTCCAGGCGTGGTCGCCCCCTCGATCACGCGAAAGCCGCCGTAGAAAATCACGAGGGCGATCGCAACCGAGCCCAGCGTTTCCATGATCGGCGAAGCGGCCGAGCGCGTGCGTGCACCCTTGTGCGTGAGCTCGAAAATGCGATCGGTCGCAAGCTTCGCTTTGGCGGTTTCGGCACCTTCCATGCCATAGGCTTTGACGTGGCGAATGCCCTGGATGGCTTCGTCGATCAGCGACACGAATCCGCCGAGTTCGCCCTGCATCGATGTCGAGACTTTGCGCATGCGCTTGCCAAGGCGCACGATCGGCAGGATCGCGATCGGGAAAACGACGAACGCGACGAGCGCCATCTGCCAATCTTGGTAGAACATCAGCGCCACCAGAAACACGACGGTGAGCGTGTCCTTGGTGATGCCGGTGATCGCCTGGGTGATCGCTTGGCGCATGAGGCCCACATCGTGCGACAGGCGCATGGTGAGCTTCGAGGCCGAGTTGTCGTTGAAGAAGGCAAGATCGGCGCGCACGGTCTGGGCAAACAGCTTGAGCTGCAGATCGGCGATGATGCGCTGCCCGACATGGTTGAGCAGCACGCCTTGCCCGTAGCTCGACAGGCCCTTGACCAAGGCCGCCAGTACCACGGCGGCTGGAATGAGATAGAGCATCGCCGTATTGCGCTCGACGAACACCTTGTCGAGTACGGGCTCCATCATCCAGGCATTGAAGGCGGTGGCCGCCGCCGTCAGCGCCATGCAGATCGCGGCCAAGGCGAGGCGCCGCCAATGCTTGCGCACATGGCGATCCAGCAGACGCCCGACAAGCGCTTTGGTCGATTGGTCGGCGAGTAGCGGAAAGGCCATGTTACCTCGTACGGGGTGCTGTTTGGGTGGCGTCGGCGCGTCGGAGTGCGGCTTCGATCGCCTCGGCGAATTGGGCGGCACCGTAGCGCTGGCTTGCCCATTGTTTGGCCGCTGCACCCAGGCCTGCCGCATATTGCGGGCTTGCGATCAGATGTTCGATCGCTTCGGCGAGCGCGGCAGCGTCGCCCGGCGGATAGAGAATGCCAGTGCGGCCGCTTTCGATAAGTTCGGGAATGCCGCCGGCGTTGGTCGCCACGATTGGCACGCCCGAGCGCATCGCCTCGATCGTGATGCGGCCCAGCCCCTCGCAGCGCGAGGTGATCAGGATTGCATTGGCCTTTTGCAAGCGCGCCCCCACGCCGTCGACATGGCCGTGGAAATGCACCTGCTCATTGAGGCCCAACGTATCGGCGCGCGCGCGCAGCCGTGCCGAATAGCCGCGCCCGCCGGTGCCGAACAGATGCAGATGCACATTGCGCGTATGCAGCCGCCCCATTGCGTCGATCGCGTCCATCTGGCCTTTCTGCGGATTGAGCGAGCCCGCCAGCACGAGATGGAACGCGCCTGCCGGCTTGAAGGCCGGCGCATCGGCGGCCGAGGGCAGGTCTTTGATGTGGTAGTCGATCAGCACTTGTTTGTGCGGCCCGATATAGGGCGCCCATTTGGCGCCGATCGCCTTGGAAGGAACAAGGGCCAGCACGCTGCGCTGGTCCATGAGCCAGCCCGTCAGCTTCCAGCCGAAATCGAAAGCGAGCTGATGGTCTTCCCAAACGAATTCCTGCAGCCACCACACATGCCGGATGCCGAGATGGGCGGCGGCCATGCTGCCCAGCCCGATCGTCGCGGAATTGGACAGCACGAGATCGGGGGCGATCGCGCGCACGGCATTGACGACCGCCGGCACCGCCTGCCAATTGTCCCACATATTGCGAAAACGCCGCCGTCCCTTGGTCGAGGTCCAAAGCGGCAAGGGCAGCGCCTTCCACGGCACGCCGCGCTGGGTGAGGGCTGCCGACAGGCTGCCCGGCTGCGGGACTAGAGCGGCGAACGAAAAATCCTTTCCGGCCAGCGCATCGATCGTTTCGAGGATAGGGGTCGTGGCCCCGCCCGTATCGCCGTCATGCACGATGAACAGAATTTTCATGCCGGTCTTTTCCCACAAATTGTCGCCGATTTCCCGACAATCCTGACCCCCTAGAATTAGTGCCTTGCGACGTTGCACAAATAATCGGCAAAACCGTCCGATTTCAAGCCGTTGCCACGATTTGTTCTATTTATGTTTCGGACTACCCATGCGAATCGGGGCGACTCGGGTATTTCGTGGGGAACATCGAATTGAGCCGCTAGGCGGAGTAGGTCGCGGTCTCTTAATCTTGTACTTTAAGAGTGGTCGGGTTATTGTTGTTTCATCTTTGTACCTGCGCATTTGCGGGCGCGGGTATCCGGCTTTTTGCGCAAAATCTTGTAGGTTCCCTCGAATCACTGGTTAGCAATGCTGAACGAACGGCTGGATCAACTCAACGACTACCCCTTTACGCGCCTGGCGGGCCTGATTGCCGATGTGAACCCGCGTGCCAACGAAGCACCGCTGGCGATGTCGATCGGCGACCCGCAGCACCAGCCGCCGGCCTTTGCCGCCGAAATCGTCGCCCAGCATGCCGACAGGTGGAATACCTATCCTTCGCAACCCGGCATCCCGGAGCTGCGCGAGGCGATCGGGTCCTGGCTCGAGCGGCGCTACAAGCTTGCCTCCCAGACGATCGACCGGGCGGCACAGGTGACCTCGATCGCCGGTGCGCGCGAGGGTTTATTCGTTGTCGCACTCATGGCCGTGGGCCGCCACAAAAGCGGCAAAACGCCTGCCGCCTTGATGCCCAATCCGCTTTATCAAGTCTATTACGGCGCTGCCGTGATGGCGGGGGCCGAGCCCGTCTATCTGCCGGCCACGCGCGAAACGGGCTTCCTGCCCGATCTCGACGCGATCCCGGGCGACACGCTCGCACGCACGGCAATCTTCTATCTGTGCTCGCCAAGCAATCCCGAAGGCGCGGTTGCTTCCAAGGCCTATATCGAAAAGGCCATCGGCCTCGCACGCCAATACGATTTTCTGCTCGTCATGGACGAGTGCTACAGCGAGCTCTATTACGGCGACTCGGCCCCTGTGGGCGGCGTGGAAGCGGCCTACGCGCTGGGCCGCGGGCCCAAGGGCCACGCGCTCGACAATGTAATGTGCTTCCACACGCTCTCGAAGCGCAGCTCGGCAGCCGGCATGCGCTCGGGCTTTGCCGTGGGCACGCCTTCCGACATTGCCACGCTCAATCGCGTGCGCAGCTATTCGTGCGCCGCAACGCCCGTACCCATGCAGCTTGCGTCGGCCGCCTTGTGGCGCGATGAAGCGCACGTGGTCGAAAACCGCGCGCGCTACAAAGCCAAATTCGATGCGGCCGCCCGCCTGCTCGGCGGCCACAAAGGCTTCACGGCACCGCAAGCCGGCATGTTCTTGTGGATCGAAGTCGGCGATGGCGAGGCCACGACGCGCCGTTTGTGGAGCGAGGCGGCGATCAAAGTGCTGCCCGGCCGCTACATCGCCAAAAACGAACCCGACGGGCGCAATATCGGCGCCCCCTTCATTCGCATTGCCCTCGTGCACGATCTCGACACGGTCGAGCGTGCCTTGAGCCGCATTGCGACTTTGCTCTAGAGGAACCCAGCCATGGCGATCGCGTCGCGCATTTCCACAGGCCTCTTCCCCGAAGGTGCGGGCGCATTCGTGCGCAAGCGCCTCGCCGAAATCGCAGGCTTTGCCTTGCTCGTCGCCGGCGCTTTGCTCGCGGCCGCAATGGCGACCTATACGCCCGGCGATCCGAGCTTGAGCAACGCCAACGATCTGCGGCCCGCCAATCTGCTCGGGCTCCCAGGCGCGATCGCCGCCGACCTGATGCTGCAGACTTTGGGCATTGCGGCGGCTTTGCTGCCGG
The DNA here is from genome assembly GCA_027532905.1 of Magnetospirillum sp. Taxonomy (NCBI): domain Bacteria; kingdom Pseudomonadati; phylum Pseudomonadota; class Alphaproteobacteria; order Rhodospirillales; family Rhodospirillaceae; genus Magnetospirillum; species Magnetospirillum sp. The sequence goes on along the minus strand of JAPZUA010000004.1, from coordinate 265,179 downwards.
TGTCGCTGGCCGCGTGGGGGTGGCGCTTGATGCGCGCGCGCAATCTGCCGCTCTGGTGGCTGCGCATTGCGTTGCTACCGGCCTGCGTGCTGCTGGCCGCGATGGCGCTGTCCACGTGGGGTGCGCCGGCGGGCTGGCAGCATCCGCTCGATCTGGGATTGGGCGGTGTCGTCGGGCGCCTGTTCCTGGCGGCGATGCTCGATCTCGGGGCCGATTTCGGCCGCGGTGCGGACATGCTGGCCGTGATGGCCGCCGGCGTTGCGATGCTGGCCTTCGTGTTCGTGCTCGCCATCACGTGGGGCGAATATCGCACGGCCGCGATCGCCAGTGCGTGGGTCGCGCGCATGGCCGCGAAAACAACGGCTGCATTCTACATTGCGACGACGGCCCTGGTGGCCAAGTTGCGCCGTGGCGATCCCGCCAAAGCGCGCGCGCGCGAAAAAGAAGAGCTCAAACGCGACCGTTTCGAGCCCTCGCTCGACGGCAGCCCGGATCCGGAACCGGAACTGGCGCCGGTTGCTCCTGAAAAGCCGCGCCCCACGCCGGCCGAACTCGTCGAGCGCGCGGTGGTTCTTGAGAAGGCAAAGCCCGAGACCAAGAAAAAGCCCAAACAAGCCAATCTCGATCTCGCCGTGCAGGGCGAATACCAAGCGCCGTCGATCGATCTTTTGGCCAAGCCCAAAGCGGTCAAGCTGATCGCGATCGACGAAAGCGCTTTGGCGCAGAATGCGCGCTTGCTCGAAGGCGTCCTCGACGACTACGGCGTCAAAGGCCAAATTGTAAAAGTGCGGCCGGGTCCGGTCGTGACACTCTACGAACTCGAGCCCGCTCCCGGTACGAAGGCTGCGCGCGTTGTGGGCCTTGCCGACGACATTGCGCGCTCGATGTCGGCCCTTGCCGTGCGCGTGGCGGTCGTGCCGGGGCGCAACGTGATCGGCATCGAACTGCCGAATGCCGAGCGCCAGACCGTGTTCTTGCGCGATCTGCTCGAGCAGACCTTCGAAGACAAGCAGCCGGGCTTGAGCCTCGTGCTTGGCCGCGACATCGGCGGCGGGCCGATCATCGTCGATCTCGCGCGCATGCCGCATTTGCTGATTGCGGGCACCACGGGCTCGGGCAAGTCGGTCGCGATCAACACGATGATCCTGTCGCTGCTCTACAAAATGTCGCCGGCCGAATGCCGCTTCATCATGATCGATCCCAAGATGATCGAACTCTCGGTCTATGACGGCATTCCGCATCTGCTGTCGCCGGTCGTGACCGATCCCAAGAAGGCGGTCGTCGCCCTCAAATGGACCGTGCGCGAGATGGAAACGCGCTACCGTGCCATGTCGAAGCTCGGCGTGCGCAACATTGCGGGCTACAATCAGCGCTTGGCCGACGCCAAGAAAAACGGCGAATCGCTCACGCGCAAAGTGCAGACAGGCTTCGACGAGGCGGGCAAGCCCGTGTTCGAAGACCAGCCGCTCGACACCACGCCCTTGCCCTTCATCGTTGTGGTCGTCGACGAAATGGCCGATCTCATGCTGGTCGCGGGCAAAGAGGTCGAATGGGCCGTGCAGCGTTTGGCACAGATGGCGCGCGCGGCCGGCATCCATATTCTGATGGCGACCCAGCGCCCGTCGGTCGACGTCATCACCGGCACCATCAAAGCAAACTTCCCGACGCGCATCTCGTTCCAGGTCACCAGCAAGATCGACAGCCGCACGATCCTGGGCGAGCAGGGGGCCGAGCAGCTCCTGGGCCAAGGCGACATGCTCTACATGGCCGGCGGCGGTCGCATCACGCGTGTGCACGGGCCGTTCGTGTCCGACCGCGAGGTTGAACACGTGGTGCAGCATCTGAAGGCGCAGGGCGAGCCTGCCTATATCGAAGAAGTGACCGAAGACGCCGAGGGCGACATGGCGGCGGCCTTGGGCGAAGGCGGGGCCGGCGGGGGCGAAGGCGGGGAGGGCAGCGGCGACGCGCTCTACGACCAAGCGATCGCCCTTGTGGCGCGCGAGCGCAAATGCTCGACGAGCTTTATCCAGCGCCATCTGCAGATCGGCTACAACCGGGCGGCTCGCATCGTCGAGCGCATGGAGGCGGACGGCGTGGTCAGTGCCGCCAACCATGTCGGCAAGCGCGAAGTTCTCGCCCCCAAGGGCGAATATGCCGGGTGACGGCTGCGCGACCTTTCGCCTAAACTAGCTGCATAAAGGCCCAGCAGGCGAATCAACGCCTTTGCGGACCTGTCAGTCTTTTCGAGGAGAACGCCCCCTATGGAAATGTCGCGTCGTCATGCGTTGGCCGTCGCTGCGGTCGCCGCTTTGTTGCCTGCCGCCGCTTTTGCGCAAAGCTTCCCGAACCGGCCGATCCGGTTCGTTGTGCCTTTCCCGCCGGGCGGCTCGCTCGACGTGTCGGCGCGTGCGGTTGCCGATCGCATGACCGTTCTGCTGGGCCAGCCGGTCGTGGTCGAGAACCGGCCCGGTGCCGGCGGCAATGTCGGCGCCGATCTCGTGGCGAAGTCCGCACCGGACGGCTACACGATGGTGATGGGTGCGCTGTCGACGCATGCGGTCAATCCGCATCTTTATGCGCGCATGCCGTTCGATCCGCTGAAAGACCTCGCACCGATTACGCAGATCGGCGACGTGCCGAACATTCTGATCGTCGGTCCGTCGGTCAAAGCCGCAAACGTACAGGAGCTCGCGCGCGACATTCGCGCCAACCCCAAAGCCTTCAATTACGGCTCGGGCGGCAACGGCAGCGGCGGGCATCTTGCGGGCGCCTTGTTCGCCGATCGCATCGGCGTGCCGATCGAACACATCCCGTATCAGGGCGGCGCTCCGCAATTGAACGCGCTGCTGTCGGGCGAAACGCAATTCACGTTCGACAATCTCGCCAACGCCTTCCCGCAGATCGAAGCGGGCCGCGTGCGTGCACTCGCCGTCACCACGCCGCAGCGCAATTCGCAAGTGCCCAACGTGCCGACGATGGCCGAGGCCGGCATTCCGGGTTTCGACATCAGCACTTGGTTCGGCATCTTTGTGCCGGCGGGCGTGCCGGGCGATGTCGTAACCCGGCTTGCGGACGCCGCAATCGCCGCCCTCAAGGATCCGGCCACGGTCGAGCGCTTGGCCCGCCTTGCGGTGGTACCGGTCGGCAACAGTCCGGCCGAGTTCGGGCGCTTCGTTGCGGCCGAGAACGCCAAGTATCGCGAGATCGTCCGCTTGTCGGGTGCGCGGATCGATTGAGTGCTTGAACGCCTGAACCGCGCCGAAACGCTGGCGGGCCTGCTGTTCGCCGCGTTCGGTGCCGTCGCGATTTGGCTTGCCGCAGACTATCCCTACGGCACGCCGACGCGCATGGGTGCCGGCTTCGTTCCGACTGGTTTGGGCTGGGGGCTCGTCGCGTTGGGGGCTGCGATCGCGCTGGCGGGCTTTTTCGCGCGCGACGCCGATGCCGTCCCCCAGAGCGACGCGCGCCCGCTGCTGTTCTTGCTGCTCGGCGTCGCTGCTTTTGCGCTGCTGCTCGAGCGCGGTGGGCTCGTGGTCGCGATCGCTTCATGCGTGGCGGTCGCACGGCTCGCCGAGCGGCCCTATCGCTGGCGCGAAGTTGTCTTGCTTGCCGGCGGGCTCGCAACGGCGGGCGCGCTCATATTCGTGATCGGTTTGGGCTTGCCGATCCCGCTGGTTCCGCGATGAGCGAATTGTTCGATCCGCTGCTGCTCGGCTTTTCGGTCGCCCTCACGCCCGTCAATCTCTTCTGGTGTCTGCTCGGCGCGCTGCTGGGCACATTGATCGGCGTGCTGCCCGGTATTGGACCGGTCGCCACGATCGCGATGCTGCTACCGATCACGTTCCAGCTCGAGCCGGTTGGTGCGCTCATCATGCTCGCCGGCATCTATTACGGTGCGCAGTATGGCGGCTCGACGACGGCGATCCTCGTCAACATGCCGGGCGAATCTTCGTCGGTCGTCACGTGTCTCGACGGATTCGCGATGGCGCGGCGCGGGCGCGCGGGCGCTGCCCTTGCGGTTTCAGCCCTGGCATCGTTTTTTGCGGGCACGGTCGCAACCTTGATCGTCGCGGTCGCAAGCCCGGCGATGGTCAAATTCGCGATGCTGTTCGGCGCTGCCGAGTATTTCTCGCTGATGGCGTTCGGGCTTGTGGCTGCGATCGTGCTGGCGCACGGCTCGGTCGCCAAAGCGATCGCGATGACGGTGCTGGGCCTGCTGCTGGGCCTGTGCGGCACGGACGTCAATTCCGGTACCCAGCGTTTCACCTTCGGCATTCCCGAATTGTCCGACGGCATTGGTTTTGTGCCGTTGGCGATGGGGCTATTCGCGATCGCGGAAATCGCCGTGCAGCTCGAAAAACATTTTGTGCGCGACGCGATGGCCAAGATGGGCAGCCTTTGGCCGACGCGCGAGGAAGCCCGCGAAGCCTTCCCGGCCGTGCTGCGCGGCACGGCCGTGGGCTCGGTCTTGGGCGTGCTGCCGGGCGGGGGTGCTTTGCTCGCTGCCTTTGCCGCCTACACGCTCGAAAAGCGTCTCGCCAAAGATCCCGCGCGTTTCGGCAAAGGAGCCGTGGCCGGCGTGGCGGCGCCTGAGTCCGCCAACAATGCCGGTGCGCAGACCTCGTTCATCCCGATGCTGGCCCTCGGCATTCCGCCCAATGCCGTGATGGCGCTGATGATCGGGGCGATGGCGATCCACGGCATTGTGCCGGGCCCGCAAGTGATGACGCGCGAGCCTGGCTTGTTCTGGGGCCTTGTTGCCAGCATGTGGGTCGGCAATCTGATGCTGGTCGTGATCAATCTGCCGCTCGTCGGCATTTGGGTGCGGCTGCTGCGGGTCCCCTATCGGCTGCTCTATCCAGCGATCCTCGTGTTCTGCTGCATCGGCGTCTATGCGCTGAACAACTCGGTGTTCGAAGTGTATCTCACACTCGGTTTCGGCGTGCTCGGGTATCTGTTCGTGAAACTCGGCTGCGAGCCCGCACCGCTGCTGCTCGGCTTCATTCTGGGGCCGATGATGGAAGAAAATCTGCGCCGGGCGATGCGCCTTTCGCGCGGCGATCCGGCGATCTTCATCGAGCGTCCGATCAGTGCGGCTTTGCTTGCAATGGCGGTCGTGCTCTTGATCGCGGTGCTGGCGCCTTCGCTGCGTCGTTTGCGCGAAAAAGCGTTCGCGGAGTAGGCGCGTTCAGCCGCCCAGGCGCCGGATTTGAAGTCGGATCGCGGCTGCGTCGAGCGCCACGCCATGCTCGGCAAAATCAGCGGCGATTTTCGCGACCACATCTTCGCTGCCCGGCAGCGCATAATCCGCTGTCACCACTTCCTGCACATAGGCGGCGAGCCACGGTTCGCTGTAGCCGAGCTGTCGGCCTGCCCACAATGCCAAACGTTGGTTGCGCATCGCGACACGCGCGCAGGTGAATTCGCCGCTATCGACCATGACGTAACGATGCAGGGCGATTTCGGCTTTCTTAGGGCGCCATTGTGAAAACTCCGAGTCGGCAGCGCCCCAAATCAACAGGCGTAAGCCGTTGAATCTATATTGCCTTTCGCACTTGCGCCAAGTGCTGACGACGCCCAAATGGGGATGGCTGTTGCCGTCATGCGGACGGACCGGCATTGGAAAAAGGGCCGCCATGTTCGCCGATTTGATTGCCTGGATTTTCGCGATTTTCTTTGTGGAACCGTTCGAGGCTGCCACGCGCGAAAAGCTTGCCGCCGCACGTGCGCCGCAGGAAATCGTGCGCCAGATCGGCGATTGTGCGCGGCGTGGCGGGCCGATTCTGGCGGAAAAGGGCCTCGCCGATCCTGGTTGGATCGTCACCACGGTTGCGCGGATTTGGGTCGGAACGGCAAACATCGAGACCGTCCTGGCCGATCTCGACCCGAATTGCGCCCAGGCTGTCCAGGCGGCACGGCCCTATTTGCAGCAATAGCAAAATGCGGCAGCCAAATGGCGGCCGTCGCCCTTTTTTTGCCTAAATCAGGGTCTGTGCCTCTTGCATTGCGGCAGGATCAACCCTACTTGTTGCGCTGCAACAGTCCGGGCTCCTCTGGCGGCGCGTTTTCCGGTCTCTTCTTTTGTCCCGATGGGGAGGAGAGTTCCGTTGGCGCCGTGATGTCGGACTTCCATGGGACATAGTGGAACGAGTTCGCGCCGCCCGGGATACCCGGCGGCCGCGGTGCCTTTTGAGGATGGAGCAAATGGATTTTCTGGTCGCAAACGAATTTTTGGGCAAGCCCGTGTGGATGTGGGTGGGCTTCCTGTCCATCGTCGTCGCATTGCTGGTGTTCGACCTTGGCGTGCTGCACAAGGAAAACAAAGAGATCGAAGTCGCCGAGAGCTTGAAGCTGTCGGGCTTCTATTTCGCGCTCGCCATGGCGTTCGGCGGCTGGGTGTGGTGGTACATGGGCCAGCAGTCGGCCCTTGAATACTACACGGGCTTCTTCGTCGAATGGTCGCTGTCGCTCGACAACGTCTTCGCTATTTCGATGATTTTCACCTATTTCGCGGTCCCCCGCAAATACCAGCACCGCGTGCTGTTCTGGGGCATCATCGGCGTGATCTTCATGCGCGGCACGATGATTGCGCTCGGGGCTGCCCTCGTCTCGGAATTCAGCTGGGTGCTCTACATCTTCGGCGCGTTCCTCGTCTTCACGGGCGTGAAGATGCTGATCATGGCCGACAAGGAAGAAAACATCGGCGAAAACCCCGTGCTGAACTTCCTCAAGAAGCGCATGCGCGTGACCGAAGAGCTGCACGGCCAGGATTTCTTCGTGCAGAAGCCCGATCCCGTTACGGGCAAGATGGTTCGTTGGGCCACGCCGCTGTTCTTGTGCTTGATGCTGGTCGAAGCGGTCGACCTGATTTTCGCGGTCGACTCGGTGCCTGCGATCTTCGCGATCACGACCGACCCATTCATCGTGTACACGTCGAACATCTTCGCGATCCTGGGTCTGCGCTCGCTTTACTTCGCGCTCGCCGCGATGATCCACCGCTTCCGCTATCTCAAATACGCGCTGGCGGGCGTGCTCGTGTTCATCGGCTGCAAAATCTTCCTGGTCGGCATCATCGGCAAGTTCCCGGCTTGGCTGTCGCTGTCGGTGACCGTGACGATGATCACCTCGGGCATCCTCTACTCGCTCTACAAGACGCGCGGCGACGCAGAAGCCGCCCACGCCAAGTAACGGCGAATTGAGACGGCAAGGGCCGACAAGGGATATTCCCCCTTGTCGGCCCTTTTCTTTTTGGCGCCCCTTACGAACGCTGCGGCGTCGTGCGGTCGATGATCTTGAAATGCTTGCGCGCCATCGCGACGATTTCGCCGTCGCTCGGATGGTCGCTCGCCGTCGTCTCGACGATGCGTTTGGCGAGATCCGGATTGTGGTCGGCAAGATATTTGCCGAACACGGTCTTCGCCGACCCTGGGCCGGTCACGAGGATTTCCTGGGCGTCCGCCAAGGCGGTTGCCACGCTTGCGTAGTATTTGGGGTCCTCGGCGGCGTGGCCTGCACCCACGGCTCCTGCTTTGTGGTGCAGATGTGCATCCGCATGCGCGGATTTGACGTTCTTGGCTTCGAAAACATGCGCGTCGAAATGGAAGATCTTCGCGTGCGCATGGTCGAGCCAAACGGCCGCATGGAAGTGGTTCATGGATCGATACCCCCTTTTTCAATCGAGAAGCCCAATCTACCAGTCCGGGCAGGGGCGGCACTTTGCGCAGGATCAATCGGCCTTTTTGCGCGAATCCGGGCGGTATGCTAGCGGTTGGACCCATGAAGAAACCGCCCGTCATCGGCATCAGTGCATGCCTGCAGCAGGGGCCGCGTGGCCTGCAGCACATCGTGCGTGCGCAATATGTCGAAGCTGTGGTCGCGGGCATGGGTGCCGTTCCTGTACTGCTGCCGGCGATCGGCTCTGCCCAGAACATTGCCGCGATCCTGTCGCGCCTTGATGGGCTTGTGATGACCGGCAGCCCGTCCAACGTGGAGCCGGGCGAATATGGCGGCCGGTCGCGGCCCGGCACGCTGCATGATCCGGCGCGCGACGCCACCACCTTGCCGCTGCTGCGCGCGGCCGTGGCGCGTGGGCTGCCGGTGCTGGGCCTATGCCGCGGCCACCAGGAGCTGAACGTGGCACTGGGCGGCAGCCTGCACCAGCATGTCCAGGAACTGCCCGGCCGCATCGACCACCGCGCCCCGGAAAGCGACGACATGGATGCCCGCTACGCCCATCGCCATTGGGTCGATCTTGCACCCGGCGGCCTCCTGCAGCGGCTCAATGGCGACGACGGGCGGGCGTTTGTGAATTCGCTGCACGGCCAGGCGATCGACCGGTTGGCCGACGGATTGGCCGTCGAGGCCACGCACGAAGACGGAACGATCGAGGCCGTACGCTGGACCGGCGGCCCTGGTTTTGCCCTCGGCCTGCAATGGCACCCCGAATGGCACGTCAAAACCGACCCGTTTTCGGCCGCTATATTTGCTGAATTCGGCCGAATCGTCGAAAATGGTATTTAGATACCGCTTTTCGGTGTTTATTTCAGCGCGACCCTCTTGTTGAATTGAAGGAGCGGGGCCATTTGCAAGGAGTGACGATCCGCCCCCGGGTCGTCGTCTGGGCCGTCTCCCCTGGCGGCCCGACACGCTCCTTCCCCTAGGAGCCTGACGCCCGAATGGACCCCCTCCATTCGGGCGTCTCCCTTTTTGGACCCGTGTTTTTCGAATCTCGGCTATACGGGCCAGATGAGCCAAACGCCGTCCCCTTACGTCGAAACCGACCCGTTGCCGAAGCCCGCGCGCGGCGCTTTGCGGCTGGTCACCTGGAACATCAATTCGGTGCGCCTGCGCCTGCCGCTGGTCGCCAAGCTGGTGGCGCAAGTGCGGCCGGACATTCTGTGCCTGCAGGAAACCAAGTGCCCGGACGACCAGTTCCCGCATGACGGGCTCGCCGAGCTTGGTTTCACGCACCGTTATGCGCACGGTATGAAGAGCTACAACGGGGTTGCGATCCTGTCGCGCGTGCCGATTTCATCGCCTGCGCCCTTGCACCACTGCGGGCGCGAGGATTGCCGCCATGCTTCGGCCGAATTGCCGGGCGGCATCGCACTCCACAATGTCTATGTGCCGGCCGGCGGCGACGTGCCCGACCCGGTCGCCAACGACAAATTCAAGCATAAGCTCGATTTCGTCGCAGCCCAGACTGCCGTGTGGAAGAAACGCGGCCGCAAGGGATCGGCGATTCTTGTCGGCGATCTCAATATCGCGCCGTGCGAGACCGATGTTTGGAGCCACAAGCAGCTTCTCGATGTGGTGAGCCACACGCCGATCGAAGTCGCGGCGTTGGGCGGCATGCAGGCGGCGGGCGATTGGGTCGACGTGGCGCGTCTGCGCCATCCGGAGCCCGAACGGCTCTACACGTGGTGGAGCTACCGCAACAGCGACTGGCGCAAATCCGATCGCGGCCGCCGCCTCGACCATATTTGGGCTACACCCGACCTCGCGTCCAAGATCAAAGCCTTCCATATTCTGCGTGGCGCGCGCGACTGGACGCAGCCTTCCGACCACGTGCCCGTCGCGATCGATTTTGTTCCTTAACGCAGGCGGTAGAAAAAATAGCGCCCCGGATTGATGCCGACGGGCGGCGGCAACTCGGCGAGTGCTTCGCTCGGCATCGGCTGGTCGGCGACGACGAGTCCGTTCGGCGCCAGGATCGCGGGAAGATGGCGCGAGATGAAAGCGGCCAGGGCCGCGGTTTCGGCCGCGACGCCGGAGCCCGCGTCGGAATGGACGAGGGCGGTGCTGTGCGGAAATCTGTCGGCAAAGCTCGGCAGCGTGTCGCGAATGTCGCCCAGATGCAGCCGATCTTCCGGCGGCACGCAATCGGGATGGGCCGCGACGGCGCGGTCGAAGGCGTGGATCGCGCGCGCGGTCCCGAGCCGACTGCGCAGATGGTCGTAGGTACGCCCGTTGCCGAGCCCAAGTTCGAGTACGAGGCCGGGGCCGAGCTCGGCGCAGGCCCAGTCGAGGCCGATGCGCTGGGCCTGCAGGCGGCGAATGAAACTGTCGAGACGGCTCATCTTCTCAGCCTTTGGCCGCAACGGCTTGGCGCAGCTGCTGGTTCGTGTTGACGATGCGGCGCGCAAGCTCGCGCATGATTTCGACCGCCATGTTCGGAAACTCGGTCAGCATGCCGATGAAGTCGTTTTTTTCGATCTTGAGGCAGACGAGCGCCTTGTCGCCCGCCGCCGTCACGTGCGCGGTGCGCGGCACGTCGCACAGGATCGCGATTTCGCCCACGATCTCGTTGCGCGTGAGCCGCGCTATGTCGATGCGCGAATTGGGGGCGTCGATCGACACGACCGCTTCGCCGTCGAGCACGATATAGGCGGCGTCGCCCGGATCGCCTTGCGCGAACACCGCCTGGCCCGGCTCGAAGGTCAGACGCTGGCTCATGAAGGCCAGCAGTTTGAGCTTCGCGGGATCCAGATTCTGGAACAGCGGGATGCGCCGCAGGGCTTCGGTTTCTTCTTTGAGCGACATGGATTCGTTCCTTGTGAGGGGCCGAAATGCTAGGCGGCCACCAACTCTTTGAGCGTGCCGTCGCGCGCCGCGAGATCTTCGTAGGTGCCGTCCTGGACGAGACGGCCTTCGGCAAACACCATCACGCGCGCGAAGCGCGCGGCACTTGCCGTATCTTGCGTCGCCCACACGAGCGTGGTGCCGGCGGCGGCGGCGGCGAGGCTCTCGAGCAGGCGCGCTTGCCCCGCGCGGTCGAGGACTGCGACCGCGTCATTGAGCACCAGCAGGTCGGGCCGTTTGGTGAGGGCGCGCGCGATCGCAAGCTTCTGACGCTGCGGGGCGGACAGGCGTCCGCCCGCCACGCCGACCTGGAAATCGAGGCCGATTTCGAACACGCGCTCGCGCAAACCCAGCGCTTCAAGCACTTCGCGAATGGCAGACCCCACGCTTGCCTGCGCTTTGGCTTGGCCGTAGGCGATGCGCCCGAACAGGATGTTGTCCTGGATCGAGGCGGCGGCGTTGTAGATGTCCGGGTCGAAAAACGCGATCTTTGTGCGCAGTTTCTCGGGCAGTTTTTCGCGCAGCGCCTTGCGCGCCGCGAGTGCGCGTTCCTTGAACGCTTTGTCGATGAGGCCGAGGCGATGGCGCGCATCGACGAGCTTCAGCGGCAGGCTTGCCAGACGCGCGCGGTCCTCGGCGCTGATGTCGGCGGGCAGACTGCCGTCGGCAAGCGGCACCGTACGCGCCAGCACGGTCTGGAAGACCGGCAGATCGTCGGCCGCGATGAAGCTGAAACGGTCGAAAAACTCGTGGCCGGCCGGCAGATCGGCGAAGAGTTCGACCATGGTTTCGGCGACCTTGCGGCCCATGATCGGCAGTTCCGCACCGAGGCCCGTTTCGTCCAAGATGCGCCGGAAGTCCGGCTGGGCCGCGAGTGCGTCGCCCGCAAGGCTGGCGTCGAGGGCGGTCCCGAACAGCAGGTTTTCGCCCAAGGTCGCATTGTCGTTGTAGCGCTCGGGATCGAAGGTTTCGACGAGGCCCTTCAAGGTCGGGTCGGCTTGCGCACCCGTCAGGCGTTGGCGGAATGCGGCACGCGCCGTCAAGATCGCATCGGCTACATTTTTGCGGCGTATGGGATCGATTTGGCCGCGCAGGCCGAGCAAGAACACGTCTTCGGCGAGATCGACCTTGGCCAGAACCGCGGTCGCAACTCGGTCGAAATCGGCAGCGTCAGCAGCCCCAGCGGCCGTGTAGTCGATCCATTGCGCTTCCACGTCCAGCGGCAGGTTGCCCGCGCGTGCTGCTTCCGCAAGCAGCTTCTCGCGCGCGGCATCTTCGTGCGGGGCCAGCACGCGCTGGCGCAGGCCGTAGGCGAGATTGTCGCGCAAGCTCGCCGAAAACACATACGCGTTGGGCCCGACATAGCCCATGCGCGCGCCGAGATCGGCGTCGGAAATCTGCGCCATGTCGCGGCTGCCGATGCGCAAGGTGCCGCTGCTCGGTTGGTAGAGGCGTGCAAGCGTCATCGCCAAAGCCTCCCGCCCGCCGCCCGACGGCCCGACCAGCGCCACATGCGTTCCGAGCGGAAGTTCGAAGCTCACCCCCTCGAGGAGCTTGGTCTGGGCGTCTTCCTGCACCGTGAGGGCGTTGGCCACGATCGGTCCGTCGAAGGTTTGCGCTGCCGCTTCGGCGGGCGCGTGCAGCCCTGCGGGCAGCAGATTGTCGGGCTGGAACTGTTCGACGACCTGCTCGTATTTCTGCTGGGCGTCTTGCGACTGTTGGTAGTAGTCGAGCAGTTCCTTCCAGGGTGCCGTCATGTCCTTGTGCGCGGACAGGGCGGCCACGAGGGCGCCCACGCTCAACGAACCGTGGATCACGAGATAGCCGCCGATCGCGTAGAACATCAGCGGTGCGCACTGGTTCAGCGTGTTGTTGATAAATTTGACCAGCGACTTGCGCTGGTAGATCGCGAAGCGGATGCGGTAGACCGTGCCGAAGCGCTCGGTATAGTCGGCGCGCTCCCAAGCCGCCGTGCCGAGCGTGCGCACTTCCTGGATGCCGCCCACCGTTTCGCCGATGCGCTCGGAGATTTTTCGCACCGTCTTGACGCGCTCCTTGCCGAGTTCTTTGACGCGCTTTTGCAGCACCGGCACGATGTAGGCCTGGATCGGAAACAGCGAGATCGCGGCGAAGCCCATGATCGGATTCTGCGCGAACAGAAAGATCGCGATCGTAAGCAGCATGCCCGCCTGCATCAAAGGCTGGACGAACGCGTCGCCCATGAAGCCGCCGATCTGTTCGACTTCGGCCGTCAGCATCGGGATCAGTTCGCCCGATGAAGTCTTGCGGAAATGCGCCACCGGAAAGCGCAGTATACGCGCCATCAAAAGATAGCGCAGGCGCCGCAGCAGCCTTTCGCCGAGCTTGCCTTTGAGCGAATTGACGAACTGCTTGAGGCCTCCGTTGACGAGCACGGCCAGCAGGAACAGAAAGCACAACCACATCAGATACCCGACCTGGTCGAGCGACAGGATGCCGAGGCGCGCGACATCGACCGGGAACGCGATCCCGTTGCCCTGGATGCCCTGGTTCATGATGTTTTTGGGCAGGTCGAGGGAGATGTAGTAGAAGACCTGCGCAAGGGCGACGAGCGCGCAGATGAGGATCGTGTCCTTCAGCGAGAATCGCACCACGAAGCGATAGATCGAACGCTCGAGCCCATCTCCGGAACTTGTCGGCATTCTTTCGGCCTTTTCGCGAGTCTTGCGCGTGCTGTACGTGGCCTGAGACTATATGGAGCGTGCCGCCGGGGGCAAGAAATCAAGGTATTGCCACCGCCCGGATGCGACATTGTCATGAAGCCATTCAAATACGGTATTTAAGGACCTTATCGTGGCGGTTGCGCCGCAATATGCTTGTTGGCAGCGGCGTCCAATCTCGCATAAGGTGCCTTGCGTTGCGGCGTGCCGAAGGGGTGCGGCACGCTTTCAGCGCGGGAGACGGGGATGGCGAGCGATACGGGGAGTGCGACGCGCCGGTTGTTCCGCAAAGACCGCCGCGTGCTCATCTACAGCCACGACACGATGGGCCTCGGCCATCTGCGCCGCTGCCGCGCGATCGCGCACGCGATGGTGCAGGCCGACAAGGATCTTTCGGTGCTGATCCTGTCGGGCTCGCCGATCATCGGCTCGTTCGACTTCAAGGCTCGTGTCGATTTTGTGCGCATTCCGGGCGTCATCAAGCTGCGTAACGGCGAATACACTTCGCTCAATCTGCATATCGATATCGCCCAGACCCTGTCGATCCGCGGCTCGATCATCCGCCACACGGCCGAGGCGTTCGATCCCGATCTTTTCCTCGTCGACAAGGAGCCGCTGGGTTTGCGCGGCGAAGTTTCCGAGACGCTGCATTTCCTCAAGCGGCGCGGCGTGCCGCTGGTGCTGGGCCTGCGCGACGTGATGGACGATCCCGCTTTGCTGGGGCCCGAATGGAAGCGCAAGAAGGCGGTGCCCGCCTTGCGCGATCTCTACGACGACATCTGGATCTATGGCCTGCCGCAGATCTGCGACCCGCTTGCGGGCCTCGCGATTCCGCAGAGCGTGCGCCGCAAGATCAGCTATACGGGCTATCTGCACCGCATGATGCCGCAGGGCAATCCGCGCTCGACCGTCGAAATGGCCGAAGCGCGCGAGCAGCCCTACGTGCTCGTGACCACCGGCGGCGGCGGCGACGGCGATGCGCTGATCGACTGGGTCTTGCGCGCCTACGAAAGCGGGGCGGCGCTGCCGCACCGCGCCTTGCTGGTGCTGGGCCCGTTCATGCAGTCGGAAAAACAGTCGGAGTTTCTCGAGCGTGCGGCGCGCCTGTCGTCGCGGGTCGAGGCGATCACGTTCGATGCGCATCTCGAGCAGCTCATCACGCGCGCGGCCGGCATCGTCGCGATGGGCGGCTACAACACCTTCTGCGAAATTCTTTCGTTCGACAAACCGGCCGTGATCGTGCCGCGCGTGGCGCCGCGCCTCGAGCAGTTCATCCGCGCCGAGCGGGCCGAGAGCGTGGGCCTCACGCGCATGCTGCCCGACGACGGCGTGCGCGACGCCGAGGCGATGGTGGCTGCCTTGCGGGCACTTGCCCATCAAGCGCCGCCGTCGGCTGCCGTTATTCCGGGTCTGCTCGACGGGCTCGAGAACATCGAGCGGCTGATGGCGCGCTGGCTGCCGCGCCCGGCTTCGAACGCTCTTGCGCCTTTGCCGGTCGCCGGCAAACTCGAAGCGCCGATCTAGCGCCCGATCTTGCGGATCGTGGCCGTGGTGCTCTGGCCTTCGACGAGTTTGGCCAGCACCACTTTGCCGCCCCAGCCTTCGACCTCGCTCGCACCCACGACTTTGTCTTTGGTGTAGTCGGCACCTTTGACGAGGATCTCGGGCTTCAGCGCCTTGATGAGTTTGATCGGCGTGTCTTCGGCGAACACGACCACGAGATCGACTTGGCCGAGCGACGCGAGCACGGCGGCGCGGGCCGCTTCGCCCTGCACGGGGCGGCTCTCGCCCTTGAGGCGCTTGATCGAGGCATCCGAATTGAGGCCGATCACGAGCCGGTCGCAAGCGCTGCGCGCTTGCGCAATCAGCGAGACGTGGCCGGGATGCAGGAGGTCGAAGCAGCCGTTCGTGAAGCCGACGCGCAGACCCTGGCGGCGCCAGATCGCGACCTGGTCGACCGCCTGCGCATCGGTGACGAATTTGTTTTCGCTGACCGCGATGTCGTCGTGGCGGAGTGCGCGCACGAGATCGGCCGAGTAGGCGACCGCCGTGCCGAGCTTGGCCACGACCACGCTGGCCGCGACCGAAGCCAGGCGTGCGGCCTCGAGCAGCGAGAGCCCGCCTGCCAGTGCGGTTGCGAGTGTCGCGATGACCGTATCGCCGGCCCCCGACACGTCAAACACTTCGCGCGCGAGGGCGGGCAGATGTTCGACCTTGCCCTTGGCGGGCACGATGCTCATGCCTTCGGCCCCGCGCGTGACGACGATCGCTTCCGCTTCCGTGACTTTGAGCAGGCGGCGTGCTGCAAGCTCAACGCCCTTGTCCCCTTCGGCCGGCAGCCCGGTGGCATCGGCCAGTTCGCGCCGATTGGGCGTGAGGATCGTGGCCCCTTTGTAGCGCGCATAGTCGCGGCCCTTGGGATCGACGATCACGATGCGCTTGGCGGCTTTGGCGGCCTTCACGATCGCGGCGATCTGGTCGGGCAGCAGCACGCCCTTGGCGTAGTCGGACAGCACGACGACGCCGCAATCCTTCATGGCCTGGGCAACGAGGCGCGCCGCGTCTTCGGCGGTCGAGGCGGCGATGGGAGCACTGGTTTCGCTGTCCGCGCGCAGCATCTGCTGGTGACCGGCGACGAAGCGCGTCTTGATCGTGGTCGGCCGGTCGCGTTCGACCAACAGATGCGGCTCCACGCCCTCGAGCCCCGCGACGAGGCTCAACACTTCGCGGCCCGCCGTGTCCTGGCCCACGACCGACACGAACTCGACATGTCCGCCGAGCCCGACGATGTTGCGCACGACGTTGCCGGCACCGCCGAGCATCGATTCTTCGCGGTCGATGCGCAAGACCGGGATCGGCGCTTCGGGCGAGATGCGCTCGGCGCGCCCGTAGACGAAACGGTCGAGCATCAGATCGCCGATGCACACGATGCGCGCACCTGCGAGCTTGGGCACCAGCGCCACGAGATCGGCATTCACGGTCATTGCGGACGTCCCCGGTTTTCTAGGGGCTGTAGGGATCGGGGCCGTCGGCGATGCCGAGCGCATGCTCGATGCCGCCGCACATCATCTGGCCCAGCGTGATGTGCATCTCCTGGATGCGCGACGTGGTGTTGGACGGCACGATCAGCGCGATGTCGGCAAGGTCCTTGGCCTTGCCGCCGTCCTTGCCGGTGAGGCAGGCGACGACGATGCCCATCTTGCGCGCCACGCGAAAGGCTTCGAGCACGTTGGGCGAAGCGCCCGACGTCGTGATGCCGATCGCAAGATCGCCGGCACGGCCGAGTGCTTCGATCTGGCGCGAGAATAGCCGCTCGAAGCCGATGTCGTTGCCGATTGCGGTGAGGGCCGAGCTGTCGGTCGTAAGGGCGATCGCGGCGAGTGCGCGGCGATTTTTGATGTAGCGAACCGTGAGTTCGGTCGCCAAATGCTGGGCGTCGGCGGCTGAGCCGCCATTGCCGAACAGCAGGATCTTGCCGCCGTTCTGGAGCGTTGCGACAGCCTGGGCCAGCAGCTGTTTGAACGCTGCCTTGAGCGCGCGGTGCGTGGCTTCCGCGACTGCGCGATGCTCGACGAATTCCGCTTCGTAGAAACGGTCGCTGTCGAAGGATTGGCTCACTTTTTTCGCGTCCGAATCGCCTGTTCGAGAATCGCCTCGAATCGCCGGGCGATCGCCGCAATATCGAAGGTCTTAGCGGCGTAGTCCAGCGCCTTGGCGCCCATGGCCGCGCGCAGCGCAGGCTCCGCCGCAAGGCGGGACGCGGCCGCCAGAAACGCCGCACGATCCCCAGGTGCGGCCGCGAGGCCCGCGCCCTCGCGCAGCACGAGGCGGGCGGCGAGATTTTCAGGCGGGATAGCAACCAGCAGCGGGCGCCCCGCGCACAGATAGGTGAGCACTTTGGACGGGACCGAGAACACGCCCGCATCGGGCTCGAGGATCGCGACCAGGATGTCGGCGGAGGCCAGCACTTCGCCCAAACGCTCGAACGGCTGGAACGGCAGGATAAGCATGTTGGGCGCTTCAGGTCCGCGTGCGCGCAGCCAGTCGGCTCCCAGCCCTTCGGAATTCACGACGAGGGCGGCGTCGGGCTGCGATTTCGCCAGATCGAGCAGCAGGCTCGGATCGTGCTTGAGGCCGAGCGTGCCCGAATAGAGAAATACCGTGCGGCCGACGAGACCATGTTCGCGCGCCCACGCATTGTCGCGGGAGGCTGCGGCCACTTCCTCGCGTGCCGCCCAGTTTTCGACGATATGCAGGCGCTCGGCAGCGACGCCCCACTTTGCCAGCAGCGGCCGGAAATCGTCGGTGATCGCGACGACTGCATCGGACTTGCACATGAGCCGCCGCTCTTTGGCTTCGTAGGCCATGCCGACGAGCGTGCCGGGAAGCCCGAGCTTGCGCCCCAAAATCTTGCGCATCGCGAAGCCGACGAGATCCTGCAGCCAATACACAAATGCGGCATTGGCCGCACGCGCCCCGCGATAGCTGGCGGCCTGCACATCGAGCGGGGCATTGCCCGCGAGCACGGCGTCGGGCGCGAAGCTTGCGATGGCGGCTTGCGTGGCCCCCGCAAGCTCGCGCTCCTGGCGCCAGCGTTTGACGAAGCTGTGCTTCTCGAACGGCGCGTCGAGTTCGAGGAAGGCAACCTCGAAATTCGCCGGATCGTCCGCCCGGCGTGCCAGCGGCCCCTTGGGCGCTTGGAAGGCCGGAAAACACAGATGGCGCACCGTATGGCCGCGATGGGCCAGTGCCCGCGACAGCTGCACCGGGAAGGCATGGCCCGGAAAATCGTGCACGAGAATGCGCATCAGCGTTTGCGGGCCCGCACGACGAGGCAATCGCCGCGCCCGCTCGCAGTCCACGCCCACAACAGCGGGAAGAAGAGCCCGCGCGCGATCGCCATAAGGCCTGCGACCAACGGTGCCTTGCGCTGCAGGCGGATGGCGGCGGATGCATCGCGCCGCCAGGTCCAGGCGATCAGCGATTGGGCGACCCACAAAGCCGGCGTGACATTGCGCGACGCCTTCACTTCGAAGCCCGCTTCGGCCAGAAGTTTTTCGAGGCGTGTGCTGCTGAAATGCACGATGTGGAACGGCACATGCCAGTTGATCCAATCGCGCCCGCACAGTTTGGCCATCGCGGATTCGACGTTGGGCAGGCTGATCCAAACTTCGCCGCCGGGGGCGAGGATGCGCGCGACGTGCGCCAGCATCGCGCGCGGATCGGGCGCATGCTCGAGCACGTTCGAGAGCACGGCGACGTCGTAGGGCTGTGCGGGCGCAAAATCTTCGATGAGTTTTTCGTGAACTGCGAAGCCGTGCGCGCGGGCGGCGGCGGCCGCATGGGCATTGAGCTCGAGCCCTTCGGCGGCGAAGCCGTTGGCCTTGTAGAGCCGCAAGCCGCGCCCTTCGTTGCAGCCGATATCGAGCAAGCGGCCTTTGCCTCGCTGGAGATGAAAAGATACGTCCCCGTCGAGTGCGAGCATCAGTCGGTAGAAAGGCGAGAACAGAAATTTTTCGCGCAGCGAAGCGTACGCACCGTCGGTCTTGCCGCCGTAATTGTAGTAGCGCTCATAGAGGGATTTGAGCGCTGCCTGGTCGGGGCGCGGGAAGGTCTGGCGACCCCCGCAGGCCGCACACGCATGGACCGCATAATGGCCTGGCGAGCCGAAGCGATTGTCGACGATGTCGGGGAAGGCCATGTGTGTGACGGCCCCGCAGAACAGGCACGGATCGTTCATTTGCGGGCCTCGATCTGCTTGCGGCGTTCGTAGAGCTTGGCATCGACGAGGAAGCGGAACCACAAAGTCTGCAGCACGTAGAAGATGAGACCTTCCTTGCCGTCGAGGAAACCGAGCTTCACGACGTAGCGATAGAAAAACAACATAAACGCGCGCCAGAACAAGGGTGCGCGATAGTACCAGCCGCGCGCGCGGCGCTTCTCGGCGACCGGATCGCCCGAGCCCGCCTGGATCACGCCACCCCCGCCGGGATTGAGGATCTCGTCGACCTCCGCATCGGCCCAGCGATTGTGCCGCGTGGTCCATTCGCCGAAGCTCAGGCGAATGTCGTCGATCATCGGGTGCTGCAGTTTTTCGCTGCGCCCTTGCGCGTGGAAATGCTGGTCGTATTTGCGCGCTTCGCAGCGCCCGCGCCCCTTGCGGAACAGGCGCATATGGTAGATCGGGTACATGCCGCCATGTTTGAGCGCTTGCCCATGAAAATGCACGAGGCGCGGGATGTAGAAGCCGCCGATCTCCGCGTCCACATTGCCCGCCAGCAGCTTTTCGATCTCGGCCTTGAGTGCGGGTGTTACGCGCTCGTCGGCGTCGAGATGGAGCTGCCAGGCGTGCTGCAATGGCAGATTGTCGATGGCCCAGTTGCGCTGCGCGCCGTAGTTTTCGAACGGATGCGACGCGAGCTTCGCACCCTTGGCCGCGATTATCGCAAGGGTGCCGTCGGTCGAGCCTGAATCGACGACATGCACGTCGTCGCTGAGGCCCACGACCGAATCGAGCGTGGCGCCGATCGTGGCCTCGGAATTGAACGTGAGTACAATGACCGAAACCGGACTCATTTTTCCGCCAGTCGGGCATAGACCCGCTCGAGTTCGACCGCGATCGTGGCCCAATCGTATTTGGCCGCCGCAAGCTTGCGCCCTGCTTCGCCCATGCGCCGACCGCGCATTGGATCGCCTGCCAGAAGCAAGATGTGCGCGGCGACCGCATCTACTTCCGGCGGCGAGACGAGACCGGCGCCCGCCGCTTCGATCTCGCGCCAGATGTTCACGCGGTCCGAAACGATGACGGGCGCTTCGCACGCCATCGCCTCGACGATCGCGATGCCGAAATTTTCGCTCCACGACGGCAACGCGAACGCCGCGCAGTCGGCAAACGCGGCTTTTTTGGCCTCGCCCGACAGCATGCCGAGCCACAGCACTTTGTCGGCGACACCGGCCGATGCGGCAAAACCCTTGGCGGTGGCGAGATAGCCGTCGTCGGGGCCTGCAACCACCAGACGTAAAGCCGGATCCGCCGCCAAAGCCTTCGCGAAGGCCGGGATCAGCACGTCGAGCCCCTTCTTGAAATTGATGCGGCTCAAAAACAGGATCGGCTTGGTGCCGGCCAATTCGGGATATGCGGCAAAAAAAGCGCCGCGTGCCGGCACGTCCGCGTAGGCCCGCATATCGAGCCCGTTGGGCACCACCACGCCGGGTGCCCCATGCACGTAAGGGGCCGCAAGCCGCATCTCCTCTTCGGCCGTGTAGTGCAGGGCCGCCGCGTCGCGGATCACGCGATCCTGGAACGCGAGCTCGACGAGTTTTTTGCGGCCCCGATGGCGGCGCCACAAAAACGGATCGAGCGTGCCGTGCGGGCGCAACAGATACGGCACCTTCGCCTTGCGGCAGACCGACGCCGCTTTCCACACATGGTAGAGATAGAGCGAGTGCAGATGCACGATGTCGGCCTGCGGGATCGCGTCTTCGAGGGCCGCCCCCAGTTCGAAGCTCGCAGCGAATGTGTGCGGCCAATGCTGCTTGAACACGTGGCGCTGAACGCCGTCGGCGGATTGCATGCCGATGGCAGCCCGTTCCGTGTCCGACATTTCGCGGTCGGTCGTGTAGATCGACACCGCATGGCCGCGTGCGGCAACTGCGGCGGCCATATCGACCACGGCCTTGGCGGGCCCCCCGGTGCGCTGGGCGATCGACGCGATGACATGCAGGACGCGAATGGGCTTGGCTCCGGGCGGCGGCAGGGGTGTGCGGACAAAACGGGCCGCAAACTCGCAAATTCCGGGGCGCTGGGCAATGTCGCTTGTGGCGCTCCCGGCGGCGGTGCCAAGATTTGCGGATAGAGGGGGGACCGATGGCCCGACCCGACCCAACGCGCAGGGCATTTCTGGCCGGCAGCCTCGCGGCGGCCGCGTCTTCCGCGTTGGCCGATCCCCAAACCGCGAACACCGATCCGATCCGCCCTTTCGGCGCGCCGACGGCCGACCTCGCCCTCGTGTTGGCCGTCGATTGCTCGCGCTCGATCGACGGCCAGGAATACCGGCTGCAGGCCGAGGGCTATGCGGCGGCGTTCCGCCACGCGCGCGCGCGCCGGGCGATTTTGGGCGGGCCCACGCGCCGCATTGCGGTCGCGATGACGCAATGGGGCGGCCAATTCGCGCAGACGCAAACGCTGGGTTGGACGCTGCTCGACACGGAACCCGCGATCGATGCGTTTGCCGCCCGCCTCGAGGGCCAGCCGCGCCTCGTGAGCGACGACGCGACGGCGATCGGGGCGGCCATCGACCATGCCGTGCGCGTGCTGGCCGAATGCCCGTTTGCGGCCGCGCGCCGCACGATCGACGTGTCGGGCGATGGGCGCAACAACCAGGGCCGCTTCCCGCGTTTTGCCCGCGACGATGCGGTGGCGGCCGGGGTCGGCATCAACGGCCTGCCGATCCTGACCGACGAGACGAACCTCGCCGCCGTCTATCGCAGCGAGGTGATCGGCGGCCCCGGCGCTTTTGTGGTGCCCGCGCGCAATTCTGCGAGTTTTGCCGACGCGATCGTCCACAAACTTGCCGCCGAGATCGCCTGAAATAGGTTACCAAACGCGACAAACAGCGACCGTCGCCGATTTAACCCATTGATTTTTCAAGAATGTAACCACGACGACGATTCGAGGTTACATGTTGCAAAGACGGCTTTCCGAGCCGCCTGCTTCTCTTCCTTCTTCACATTTCAAACAGCGCACGCGGCCGGACAGAAGCCCGGCAGCGATGCTTGATCCGAACACAAAAATGAGGTATTTTCAAGAACTACGCTATTTTTCTGCTAGCAGATTAAAGGCTTATTCAGTGATCCGATCATCACCAAGCTGAAGGAACAACTCGGCGGCATTCTGGGTCGGAATTCAGTATGGTGTCCTCGCAGCTGCTTGCAATCGAGGGGTTCGATGAAAGACGCAAACTTCGATCAACATCGGCGCCTCTTGATGGCGCGCACGCTCGCTCTGGGCGCGGTGGGCGCGGCTTGGACGGCCACGCGCGCACTGGCCCAGTCCGGCAATGCTGCGGCGTTGCTGCCGACTCCGGCGCAAGCCGAGGGGCCTTTCTATCCGCTGCGCGAACCCGTCGACGCCGATTTCGACCTGCTGCGCAACGGCAGCCGCGAATACGCCAAAGGCAATGCGGCCTGGGTTGAAGGCGTGGTGCTGGACCTCGCGGGCAAGCCGGTGCGCGGCGGTGCCATGGAAATCTGGCAGTGCGACGCAGATGGCCATTACGACCATCCGCGCGACGGGTCGCGCATGGACCAATCTTTCCAAGGCTTCGGCCGCGTAACGCTCGATGGCGAAGGCCGCTTCAGGTTTCGAACCATTCGCCCGTCGCCCTATGTCGGCCGCACGCCCCACATCCATGCCAAGGTCAAGCTCGGTCGGCAGACGCTGTTGACGACGCAACTCTATGTCGAGGGCGACCCCGGCAATGCGCGCGACGGCATCTGGCGCCGCTTGAGCGAGGCCGAACGTGCTTCGGTGACGGTGCCTTACGTGAGCGCGGCCGATGGGCTGAAGGCCACGTATCGGATCGTCGTCAGGGCTTAGCCGACGATCGGGAGGCGCCTCACGCGCCGAAAAACTCGAGCTGCCATTTGAGTTCTTCTTCGGTGAGCGGCCAGCCGTCCCATTTGGCGGCCGTCAGCACGCTCTTGGGCGGCAGCGTCAAAACCTTCTGCTGGATCGTTACGGCCGTCGCGAGTTTGAGTTTCGCTTTCCAGCACACCGCGATGATGCCTTTGGCCGAGCGTGCGGTCAGGATCTTGTCGATCGCCTCGGCGCGGATTGCCGCGAGATCGGCGAGCGCCAGCTTCACGAAGAGTTTTTCGCCCGCTTGGGCGGCGGCCGCCACGGCCGCGTCGTCGAGCTTCTTTTCGCGCCGCAACCGCTTGACCTTGTCGGCCACGGTTTCGTTGGCCCCGTCGCCGGCGGCCCCGCCTTTGCCGGTCGCCCACACGGGATCGGCCAGCGTGCGTTTGCGCACGGCCGCATCTGCGCCGTCGCCGCCGCCTGCCGCTTGTGCGAGGCGCCGCCGCACTTCGGCCGTGACGGCGTCGCGCGTAGCGGGATCGAGATCGGGGCGCGCTTGCAGGCGCTGCGACAACGCATCGGCCACAAACGCCGCGATCTTGAGGGCAGCTTTGGGCGTCAAAGTCGGCCGGTCGACCAACGGCCCGTGCCAGGATTCGCGCGAGGGGGCGCGGTCGACGATGAGGTCGAGCGTCTCTTCGCGGATCTGCGCCGATTTGTTGGCAAGCAAGGTGGCAACCGCCGCCGTATCGTCGGCTTCGACGAGTGCGTCGGAGATCGAGGCCGCGACGTTGCTGCGCTTGGCGACGGCTGTGAGCGCACCCTCGGCATGGTCGCCGCGGATGATTTCGAGCAAATCTTCGTCGCTCAAGAGCGGCGAGAATTGCAGCACCGGGCTTGCGACCGAAAGCTCCGCATCGCGCGCCAACTGGCGGACGAGATCGGGCGGGGCATCGGGCACGTCTTTGAGGGTTTCGGCGACGACCGCGCGGATTTGCGTGGCCGTGTCTTTGGCCAGCACTTCGAGCGTTTGCATCGTGCGCGCGCGTGCGGCGTCCTGGGCACCCGGCACCTGTTCGGGCAGCAGGCGCTGCACTTTGCTCGCAAGGCCGGCGCGCACTTCCTGCGAGCGGTCGCGCGCAAGTTTGAGATTGGCATGCTGCGGCGAAGCGGCATTGTCGGCTACAGCTGCGCGCACTTCGGCACTGGAATCTTCGGTCAGGTAATAGAGAATCTCGGGCCGCACGTCCGTGCGCCGCGCAAGATTGGTGCGCACGAACACGTCCGGATCCTGGATCATGCGTTTGGCGACTTCGTAGTCGGCGTCGTCTTGGGGCTGCATGGCGGCGTTGCGTTCTTTCTTACGTCGGTGCGGCTAGTTCGGCTGGGCGGCAGGCGCGAGCGCGTAGGTGCCCTTGCCGCGCCGTTTGACTTCGTACATGGCGGCATCGCCGCGCGCGAGCAGCCCGTCGACCGTTTCGGGGCAGGCGGGCAGGTGCGCGGCAATGCCGGCCGAAAAGCCGAGCGGTTTTTCGGGGCTTGCCGACACCGGCAAAAGCTCGCGGCGCAGCTCGAGGATCTGCGCTGCTTTGGCGATCGCACCATCGGCATCGGTGCGGTCGAGCCAGATCGCAAATTCGTCGCCGCCCAGCCGGGCGAGCAGATCGTTGGCGCGCAGCGCTTTGCGCAACGTGCGCGCGACGGCTTTGAGGGCTGCGTCGCCGGCCGGATGGCCGAGCACGTCGTTGACGGCTTTGAAATTGTCGAGATCGACATAGACGAGCGCGCCCGGCTCGCCGTTGCGCTGGCAGGCGGCGAGCCGCGTGCCGAGTTCGGTCACGAAGCGGCGGCGATTGAGGAGGCCCGTCAGCGCGTCGGTCGAAGCCTGGCGGTCGAGCGTTTCGAGCACGTCGAGCTGCGCATGCGCGATGCCGAGTTGGGCGGCGATTTCGGCGAGCACGTCGCGCTCGCCCGCACTCCAGGGGGCGCCGGCTTCCGCGACCGCATCGGGGCTGCGGAACAGGGCCACGAGCCCGTTGATCTTGTGGCGGAAGGCGGTGGGGGCCGCCAGCGCAAAGCCCGCCTGCGATTTGAGTTCGACGAGCGCGTCGAGCCCTTCTTCCATCGGGCGGCCGCTGTCGAGCCTTGCTTGGAAGCGACGCGCAATGTCGAGCCCGGCCGGCATGTCGCCGCCGTGGCAGGCGGCGGCGACGAACGCAGGCGCTGCGTCCGGTGCGGCTTCCACGCGCCAGATCGAGCAGCCGGCCCCGAGCGCGTTGGCTGTTTCGGCCGCCGCCGCGCGCAGCATGGCGCCCGCCTCCATCTCGTCGCGCACGGCGCGCACGATGTGGGCGATCAAGCGCTCGCGGTTGCGCGCTTCGGCAAGTTCAGCTTCGCGCTCGCGCGCTTCGGTCACGTCGCGCGCAAGGCCGCGGGCCCCGCGCCACGTGCCGTCGGGGGCGAACAGCGGCACGGCCGATATCTGCACGCAGGCGTCTTTGCCGTCGGCGGTGCGCACCCATTGCTCAGTCTGGGCGATGGGTTCGTGCGTGAGGAACGGTGCTGCGACGGACTCGTCGTCGGGGTCGATCGCGAACACGCCGGGCTTGCGGCCCAGAAGATCGTCGGCCCGCCAGCCGAGTGCTCCCTGCGGCGACACGAAGGCGAATACGCCGGTGGCATCCGTCTCCCACGCGAAGTCGCTCGAGATTTCGACGATGTCTTTGTAGCGTCGGCGCGAGTCGGCAAGCGCGTTGCGCATGTTGGCGGCAAGGCTCACGTCGCGTGCCAGCAGCAAGGTCGACTCGCCCACGGGCACGCACGCCACGTCGAGCGTGACGGGGGCGGCCGCCCCCGGGACCACGACCGTGTCGAGGCGGGCGGCCCCCGTCTGCACGATCTCGGCCGCCAAAGCGCCGAGGTCGCCCGTGCGTGTGGCAAACTCGTTCAGCATCGGGCGCGCCTGCGCATTCGCCCCCGCGACGTCGCCCGAGCGCGCCAGGCGCGCAGCCGGCCCCGGCCAGTCGGCAATCAACCGGTCGAGGGCCGCCTCGAGCGTTGAGGTGCCGTTTTTGGCGCGCGATTCTTTGGAGGGCAGGTTCAGAGGTGTCTCCAACGGCGAAAACCGCTCGACCTTAGCCATATTGGCGCAGCCGCGCCAAGCCAACATTGACAGGCGTGCGTCGGCAGCCCATTTTCCCGGCTCGTTTTGCCTTATCCGAACCCTCTAGAGCGGACCCGAAAATGAACCTCGCCGAGATGCAGACGACGATCGACCAGGCCTGGGAAAAGCGCGCCGAGATGAACTTCTCCACGCACGGCGCGGTGCGCGCGGCGGTGGACGCCGCCCTTGAGGCGCTCGATGCGGGCGACGTGCGCGTGGCCGCGCGCGTGGACGGCAAATGGACCGTCAACCAGTGGCTCAAGAAGGCAGTGCTTCTCTCGTTCCGCCTCAACGACAACAAGCTCATCGAGCACGGGCCGGGCCCGTCGCATTGGTGGGATAAGGTGCCGTCGAAATTCGCGGGCTGGGGCGAGGCCGAATTCCGCAAGGCTGGTTTTCGGGCCGTGCCCAACTGCGTGGTGCGCAAATCGGCCTTCATCGCTCCCAACGCGATCCTGATGCCGTCTTTCGTGAATGTCGGCGCCTATGTCGGCAGCGGCACGATGGTGGATACGTGGGTCACGGTCGGCTCTTGCGCGCAGATCGGCAGCAACTGCCATCTGTCGGGCGGTGTCGGTATTGGCGGCGTGCTCGAGCCGTTGCAGGCCGATCCCGTGATCATCGAAGACAATTGTTTCATCGGCGCGCGCTCGGAAGTGGTCGAGGGCGTGATCGTCGAGGAAGGTTCGGTTCTGTCGATGGGCGTGTTCATCGGCCAATCCACAAAGATTGTGGATCGCACGACGGGCGAGATCTTCATGGGCCGCGTGCCCGCCTATTCGGTCGTCGTTCCGGGCAATCTGCCGGGCAAGCCTTTGCCCGACGGCACGCCGGGGCCGTCGACCTACTGCGCGGTCATCATCAAGCGCGTGGACGAAAAGACGCGTTCCAAGACCTCGATCAACGAGCTTTTGCGCGCGTGAGCGGGCTCGATCCGGTCGCGTTTGCAGCCGATCTCATCCGCTGCAAATCGGTGACGCCCGCCGACGACGGGGCACTCGGCACGCTCCAGCGCACGCTCGAAGCGGCGGGCTTCGTGTGCCATCGCCTGCCTTTCAGCGAGCCCGGCACGCCCGACATCGACAATCTCTATGCGCGCCTCGGCACGGGCGCCCCGCATTTCTGCTTTGCGGGCCATTCCGACGTTGTGCCCGTCGGCAATGTCGAGGGCTGGACCGTCGATCCGTTCAAGGCCGAAATCCACGACGGCTATCTCTACGGTCGCGGTGCCGTCGACATGAAGGGGGCCATCGCCGCCTTCACGGCCGCCGCTCTCGATTTCGCGGCACGCCACAAGGCGCGCGGATTGCCGGGTTCGATCTCCTTGCTCATCACCGGCGACGAGGAAGGCCCGTCGATCAACGGCACCAAGAAGATGCTGGATTGGCTCGCAGCACACGGCGAGATCCCGGACATCTGCGTGGTGGGCGAGCCCACCAATGAAACAGCACTCGGCGACATGGCCAAGATCGGCCGTCGCGGCTCGCTGAACGTCGAGCTCACCTCGACGGGCGTGCAGGGCCATGTGGCCTATCCGCATCTCGCCGACAATCCGATCCATCCGCTCATCGCGCTGCTGGCAGACCTCACGGCGAAGCCCTTGGACGCAGGCAATGCGCATTTCCAACCGTCGTCGCTGCAGGTGACCACGCTCGACGTCGGCAATCCGACCGAGAATCTGATCCCGGCCCAGGCGCGCGCGCGCTTCAATATCCGCTTCAACGACATGCACAGCTCGGCCTCGCTGCTGGCCTGGGTCGCGGGCCGCATCGAAGCGCTGGGCCTCTCGAGCAAGATCAAGACCGCCTCGCGCGTGTCGGGCGAAAGCTTCATCACGCATCCGGGTACGCTCTCCGCACTCGTGTCGGACGCCGTCGAAAAGCGCCTCGGGCGAAAGCCCGCTTTGTCGACGACGGGCGGCACGTCCGATGCGCGCTTTATTTCGCGCTTTTGCCCGACCATCGAATTCGGCCTCGTCGGCCGCACGATGCACAAGACCGACGAGCGCGCCGCCGTCAAAGACATCGCCGATCTTGCCGCCATCTACGGCCACATGCTCGACGCCTATTTCGCCGGGCGGGCATGAGCCTGTTTGCAAGCGTGCGCGTACCTTTAAGCGGCGTTCTGCGCTTGCTGCGCGGCGACCGCAGCGGCCTTGCAATGATCGGGGCCGACACGCGCGCAGGCTGGATCGCCTCGTTCCTGGTGCCGGGCCTGCTGGTGCTGCCGGCCTATCTCTATCTGTCGATGCCCGATCTCGACGTATCGGACGACCCTGCGCACACGCTGCTGCTCGAAGCGCTCGCCTATATCGTCGGCCTCGCGCTGTTTCCGGTGGCGGCACATTTGCTTTGCACGCAATGGAACAAAACGCGCGCGTGGTACGACTATGTGCCGGCCTACAATTGGGCGGGCGTGCTGCAGATGGCGATCTATCTGCCTGCCGCGATTCTGAGCCAGAGCGACGCGATCGACGGAATGCCGCTGTTCGTGATCGGCATTGCGGCCGTGACGGCGGCGGTGGCGATCCAGTTCCGCGTCGCGGTCGTCACGCTCGGCATCGACCGCTTTCAAGCATTGTCGCTGGTCGCTCTCGAACTCGCTTTGGGCGCCGTGCTGCGCCAAATCGTCGACCGCCTGCAGGGCGGCTAACGCAGGCGGCGTTCGTAGAGATACTGCAGCGCCAGGATCCCGCCCGCGATCAGCATGTAGAGGGCGGCCACAAACGCCAACACCGGGATCGCTTCGTAGGTTTCGGCGACGATCGTCGTCGAGGCGGCCGACAATTCGTCGACCGCGACGAGGCTTGCAAGCGCGCTGCCTTTGACGATCTGGATCGCGTTCGAGAACAGCGCCGGGGCAGCCGACGCGTAGGCTTGCGGCACCAGCACTTTGGCGTAGACGATCGCCGGGCGCAGGCCGAGGGCGCGCGCCGCCTCGCGCTGGCCGGGCGCAATGCTCTCGAAGCCGCTACGCAGGAATTCGAGATTGTAGGCGGTCGAGGCAAAAACAAGTCCCGCCAAGGCCGACGGGATCGGCTCGAGATAGATGCCGACCGCCGGCAGGCCGTAATAGAGGCCGAACAGCAGCGCCAGTGCCGGTACGGCGCGCGCGAAGAAACTGTAGCCGACCACGATTCGGCGCAGCCGCGCCGCAGGTTGCTGCAGATAGATCGCAAGCAAGAGGGCCAGCAAGTTCGAGGTGACGATAACCGTCGCGGCCAGCAGGAAGGTCGTGGCGAAACCGCGCACGAGCAAGGCCGTGAATGCCGGGTCGGTAAGCCAGCCCATCACGCCCGCCTTTCGTTGAAGGCGAGCAGCGGGGCGACGACCGCGATGTAGAGTGCAACCGCGATCGACAAAAACAGGAACGGCGCGTTCGTCGCCGCGATCGCCTGTTTGGTCACGTACATGATTTCGCTGACCGACACGGCCGACGCGATCGACACGCGCTTGACCGTGCCGATCGCGTAGGTGAGCCAGCCTTTGCGCGCGATCGGCAGCATCTGCGGCAGCACGACGAACGCGTAGAGCTTCGCGCGGCCGAAGCCGAGTGCACGCCCCGCTTCGAACTGGCCCGGCGACACGGCGGCTAAGGCGCCTTTGAAAACCTGGAAGTCGTAGGCAATACCGACCAGCCCGAACGCGACAAGCGTGGCGCCGATCGGACCAAGATCGAGCCCGATCTGGATGCCGCCGAAAAACACGAAGAACAGCACGACGAGCTCGGGCACCGCGCGAAAGAAGCCACTGAAAACTTCAAGTGCGCGACGCGGGGCGGCCGACTTTGCTTCGTGCACGGCGAGCGCAAGCGCGAGCCCGACGAGGCCAGACAACGCGAAGATCGCTGCGGAAAGCCCGATCGTAAGCGCTGCCGCCGCGAAAAAGCGCGGCAGCCAGGCAAGTGCGAGATCGAACAACCGGACCCGCCGCCGGCAGCGACCGCTAGCGCGCGCGCGACCAGTCGATCGCCACGCCGAACCATTTGTCGACGATGCGCGACAAGGTGCCGTCGTTGCGCCACGTCTCGAGCCGCGCGTCGATCGCGTCGGCGAGCGGCTTGTTGCGCGTGCCGACCGCGATGCTCTGCGTGATCGTCGACTGGATGTCGTCGAGCACGGTAATGCCCGGCAGCTGCCCGGCCTTCTTCAGATAGTTCGGTCCCAGGAAATCGTGCACAGCAAAATCGATGCGTCGATTCTGCAGATCGAGGAACAATTCGGTCGCCCCCGGATATTCGCGCGTCTGGGTGACGCAGCCGGCTGGCAGGGCGGTCGTCGCGTAGCGCTGGAACGTGCCGCCGCGCACCGCACCCATCGTGCGGCCGCACACGCTGCTCCAGCCGGCGATCGCGGTGTCGGCCTCGCGCCGAGTGATCGCAACGCCGTTGACGATGTAGGGCGACAGAAGATGGAAACTCGTCGAAGCCAGCCGCTCGGGCGTGCGCGTGACGCCAGAGGCGATGATGTCAAACCGGCCCGCCGCCAGGCCCGGCAGCAGACCCGCAAAATCGAGCTGCACGAATGCGACGCGCAGGCCCAAAGCCTCGCCGAGCTGGTTGGCGACGTCGATGTCGAAACCCTGCAGGGCGCCCGTCGGGCCGGTCATGCTGAAAGGCGGGGCAGAGCCCGAAGTGCCGACCGTCAGCGTGCCGGGGGCGATCAAGGCCGCGCGATAGTCTTGCGCTGCAGCCGGCAGGGCGGCGATGCCGAACATCAATGCGCCGACGGCCGCAAGGAAACCCAATCGCTGCATGGCTCTCTCCAAAATTTTGCCCCGATGTCCGAGCATGCGATAGGCGCAGCGGCGCCGACAAGCTGTTTCTGGCGCGCGCGCAGCGCTAGGCTCGTGCCCGCAAAGGGAAGGAAAAAGGTTTCGATGCTGCGTCTGCGCTTCAAGCTCAACCATCTAGTCCAGGGCCAGAACGCGCCGTTCCTGCTGGCGCAGGACGAAGGCTTTTTCGCGCAAGCGGGCGTCGAGGCGGCGTTTGTCGAAGGTTTCAGCTCCGCGCAGGTTACGCGCGCGCTCGTGGACGGCGAGGCCGAATTCGGTTTCGGCGACGCGACGTCGGTGCTTGAAGCGGCTTTGCGCACGAACGCAACGCCGCTTGCCTGCCTGATGCCGATCCATGTGCGCAGCCCCTGTTCGCTGGGCTACCGCCGCAGCAGCGGCGCCTTGCGCTTGGCGGCGCTCGACGGTGCGGTTCTGTGCGGACCCAAGGGCGATGCGTCCGCGCGCCTGCTGCCTCTGCTGCTGGACGCGAACGGTCTCGGCCATGTGCGCTATGAGCTGCGCGTCGTCGCACCTGAGGAGCGCGACCGACTGGTGGCGAACACCGAAGTGCGTGCCGCCACCTGCTTCGACGCGACTTTGAAATTCGCGATGCGCATGCGCGGCTACGACGATTCCGACCTCGCGTTTCTTTCCTTCGCCGACCACGGGCTCGATGCCTATGCGGGTGCCCTTGTGGCGCAGGATGCACTGTTGCAAGCGCATCCCGGCCTTGCCGACGCTTTGGCCGCAGCCACGCGCGCGGCGTGGGAAGCAAGTCGCGCGCAGCCCGATGCCGCGGTCGCCGCCGCTCTGCGGCGCAATCCTTCCCTCGATCCGGCAATCGTGCGCGCCCAGCTCGACTGGGTTTTGGCGCACAACGTGTTTCCGGGTACGCAGAAGCCGTTCGAATTCCAGCATGCCGGCGCGCGCATGGACGCCACGCTGAAGGCAGCACGCTTTGCAGTTGATGGCGATGCGACAGTCACGCCGGCGATGCGCAGACTTGCTTTTGCGGTCTGCCGTGGAACGCAATCCGCGCTATCTTTGCCCTCCGATTTGCCCGGCGACTCGTCCCCTACAGGAGCCTGAAAAATGCGTGCCATCGTGCGTCGACTGCCTATGCGCGACCCTGCCGACATGACGGCGCTCAACGCGACTTTTGCCGACGGCACGCTCGATCCCAGCTCGATCGTCGCCATCCTCGGCAAGACCGAGGGCAACGGATGCGTCAACGATTTCACGCGCGGCTACGCCACGCTCGCGATGAAGCTCGCACTCGCGGCCGCCTGCAACACCACGCCCGCCGAGATCGGCAAACGTGTGGCCCTCGTGATGTCGGGCGGTACGGAGGGCGGGCTCAATCCGCACATGACGGTGTTTGCCGTGGACCGTTCGGCACCGCGCGGGGTTGGGCCGAAGCGCCTTGCCATTGGTACGGGCTTCACGCGGGATTTTGCCGCCCACGAGATCGGCCGTAACGCGATGATCGCGGCGACGGCGGATGCGGTGCGCGACGCGATGACGGCAGCCGGCATATCCGATCCCGCCGACGTGCATTACGTGCAAGTGAAATGCCCGCTGCTGACGGCCGAGCGCATCGCGGCTTCGCAAGCGCCCACGGTCTGCGAAGACACGTACGAATCCATGGGCTATTCGCGTGGGGCTTCGGCACTCGGCGTCGCTGTGGCGCTCGGCGAGATCGCTTCTGCCGACGAAGCTGCCGTTTGCGCGGATTGGTCGCTTTATTCGGGGGTGGCGAGCACGTCGGCGGGCATCGAGCTCATGCGCAACGAGATCATGGTGCTCGGCAATTCTTCCGCTTGGTCGGGCGATCTCGCCATCGCCCACCGCGTGATGCAGGACAGCATCGACGCACCCGCTCTGTGGGCGGCCCTTGCCGACCTCGGCCTCGACGCAAAAGGCCAGCTCGAGCCCTTGTCGCGCGACCGGCTCGTGGCCGTGCTGGCGAAAGCCGAACCTGCGCGCACCGGAGCGATCCGCGGCCGCCGCCACACGATGTGGGACGACAGCGACATCAACGCCACGCGCCATGCGCGTGCATTGGTGGGCGGCGTGTTGGCAGGTGTTGTGGGCGACACGCAGCTGTTTGTGTCGGGCGGTGCCGAACATCAAGGCCCCGACGGCGGCGGCCCCGTGGCGGCGATCGCGCGCGTCTAGCGGCCGCAGCGGCTTGTTCTATTTCGGTGTGTCCATCGCTTGGCTGAGTCGCTGAAGCAGATGCATGCCGCTGCGCGCCAGTACGGGCGGCGTAATCTCGAGCGTCGCGACCGTCGAGGACGCGGCGATCGAAGCAAGTCCGTGCAGCCCCGACCAGATGAAAAGCGCGTCGAGCATGACGGCTTCGTCGTCCGGTATCCTGCCGCGCTGCCGCGCCTTGCGCCGCAGCGCGTCGCAGAGCAGGGCAAAAGCGTGTTTGGCGTTGGCCATCATCTCGGGGTGTTTTTTGCCGTCCGGCAGCGGCGTGTTGAACATCAAGCCGTATTCGAGCGCGTGGCGGTGGGCATATTCGAGATAGGCGTGGCCCATCTTCCCCATGTCGGCATCGGGGTCGTCCGTCTTCGGGTGCCGATCGAGATGGCGGGCAAAGGCGTCGAAGCTGCGCGCGACGATCGCCGCGAGAATATGGTCGCGGCTCGCAAAATGCTTGTAAGGGGCTTGGTGCGAAACGCCGAGGCGGCGCGCCACTTCGCGCAAACTCAGCTTGCCAATGCCGTCCTTGGCAATGATCTTCAGCCCTTCGCGAATGCACTCTTCCTTCAGGTCGCGCGTTTTCTTCTTCACGTTCGCCCGTTCCGATGCGGACGGTTCCCCGGCTCGGGGAGTTTTTTGCCGCATCAGTATCCTTGCCGTCCTCTGGAAAGTTCTTCAAGTGCTTCGTCCCAGCGCAGCGGCAGCTGGCCGTTCGTTCGCGCGACGCGCACGAAGCGCGAGTCGACGAGGGCGGGCGGGGTGGCGTCGATGGCTTGCCGATGCAGCGGCGAAGCGACGAAGCGGCGCAGATCCTCTTCGCTCCGCCACGCGGTCATCGTCCAGGCTTTGTTGCCGAGCAGCTCCTGGCGCAGCGAATAGCCGAGCAGTCCGGGCTGTTCGGGCAAAGCGCGTTCGATGCGCCACACGTTTTCCCAAAAAACCTTGCGCGCGGCGCGGTCGTCGGACACGACCGCCAGCGTGACGGCGACGACCGTCGGCGCATTCTTCGGCAGTGCCGCACCGGCATCGGTGGTCTTGTAGGGCGTTGCGATCGCGCAGCCGGCGAGCGCTCCGGCAAACGCAGCAGCCAGTGCAAGGCGAAACCGGGCGGCGCGCGACGGGCGCTTGCGCTGCGACGGCGCCAGAGCGCCGTCTTCGTGGTCGAACATGGTTCTCCTTCTCTTGCGCGTCGAGCGCGCAGCGCAAAAATCTTCTAGCCGATATGTTGACAGTGACAACCTGACAGCCTATGTATCGGTTGTCAATGTCAACCTGGAGGCAACGATGCGCCTAATCCCCTTGTCTTTCATGTGTGTTCTAGTCGCCGGCAACGCTGCCGCCGCAGCCGACTTGGTCGTCAACGTCGCTGCCGTACGCAGTGCCGACGGCGAAGTCGGTTGCGCGCTGCATGCGGACCCGGCCGCTTTTCCGCTCGGCAATGCCGATACGCCGATGCAGTGGGCCAAAGCGGATCCCGCCGGCATGGTGTGCCGATTCACGGATCTGCGGCCGGGCGCCTACGCGGTTTCGGTCTCGCACGACCTGAACGGCAACCGCAAAACCGACACCAACTTCCTCGGCATCCCGCGCGAAGACTGGGGCGTGAGCAACAATGTGCGGCCGACCCTGCGCGCGCCGACATTCGACGAAGCGAAGATCGACGTGCAGGCCGAGCGCGTGACCATCGTTGAAGTGAGGCTCGGTCGATGACGGGCGTGACCAATCTTCTCCAGAGTCCGGCGCCGGCCTACGGACCGATCGCGCTTGTGACGGGCGCTTCGGACGGCATCGGCCGGGCCTTCGCGCGAGAATTGGCACGGCGCGGTTACAACCTCGTTCTGGTGGCGCGGCGCAAGGCGCAGTTGGACGTGCTCGCCAACGAACTAGATCTTGGCAACCGCACGCTCTGCACGGTGATCGCGGCCGATCTCGGACGGCCGGAGGGAATTGCGGCCGTGCTCGAGCAAACTGCAGCACGCGACATCGGCTTGCTTGTCGCCGCAGCAGGATTCGGTACGTCGGGCAATTTCATCGACCAGCCGCTGGATGCCGAACTCGAGATGATCGACGTGAATTGCCGTGCGGTGGCGGCGCTGACGCATGGCTTCGGCCAACGTTTTGCCGCGCGCGGCGGCGGCGGCATCGTGCTGATGAGTTCGATCGTTGGTTTCCAGGGCGTGCCGCGCGCCGCGAACTATGCGGCGACCAAGGCCTTTGTGCAGAGTTTCGCCGAAGGCTTGCGGCCGGAGCTTACTGCCAAGGGGGTCGATATCGTCGCTTGTGCGCCGGGCCCGATCGCCAGCGGCTTTGCCGCGCGCGCGAACATGGTCATGAACAGATGCGACCCGCCCGAAGTCGTCGCGGCGGAGACGCTCGATGCGCTTGGACGCAAAGGGATCGTACGTCCGGGACTTTTGGCAAAGCTGCTTGAGGCTGCATTCACCGGCATGCCGAGATGGGGCCGAGTCAAGATCATGACGTTGGTCATGCGAGGCATGGCACGCGGGAAAAGCGGTGTGGCCGCAGACGCGGCGGCCGAGGTGTCGCGCCCCTAGCGCCAGATCAGCCAGGCCAGCACGGCCGCAGCCAAAGCGGCGGCGGTCCAGCCAAGGGCCGTGCCGTAGCGGCGCATAAGGCGGTCGATGCGCCCGCCTTGGTGTTTGAGCAGCCAGGCGATCGCGTAGAACTGCACGCCGCGCGCCAAAACGCTCGAAACGAAAAACGGCGCCAGCGGATATTGCGCAATGCCGGCCCCGATCGTGACGATCTTGAACGGGATCGGCGTCAAGCCCTTGCCCGCGATGAGCCAGAAGCCCCATTCGGCGAACATCGTCTGGAAGGCTTCCATCTGGGTTTCGTAATGCAGCTTCGCGATCAGCCACTGGCCGACCGTGTCGTAGAGCACGTCGCCGATCGCGTAGCCCAAAAAGCCGCCCGCGACGGAAGCAAGCGTGCAGATCGTCGCATAGCGATAGGCGCGGGCCGGGTCCGCCATCACCAGCAATGCGAGCAGCGGATGCGGCGGAACGGGCAAGAACGACGAGTCCGCGAACGACACCGCCGCCATCGTCGCCGTCGCATGCCGGCCGCGCGAGAGGACCAGCGTGCGGTCGTAGAGGGCGGTGAAGGCGCTCAATTTCAGCCTTTGATCATCGTGCCGACGCCCTTGTCGGTGAAGATCTCGAGCAAGGTTGCGTGCCGCACGCGCCCGTCGAGGATGATCGCACCCTCGACGCCGCCGTCGACGGCGGCGAGGCAAGTTTCGACCTTCGGGATCATGCCGCCCGAAATGGTGCCGTCGGCGATCAGCGCGCGCACTTGGGCGGCCGTCAGATCCGGCATCAGGTTCTTGTTTTTGTCGAGCACGCCTTTGACGTCGGTCAGCAGCAGCAGGCGCGAGGCCTTCATCGCGGCGGCGATGGCGCCTGCGACCGTGTCGGCGTTGAT
This sequence comes from Magnetospirillum sp., assembly GCA_027532905.1. Classification (NCBI taxonomy): domain Bacteria; kingdom Pseudomonadati; phylum Pseudomonadota; class Alphaproteobacteria; order Rhodospirillales; family Rhodospirillaceae; genus Magnetospirillum; species Magnetospirillum sp. The sequence continues at coordinate 228,726 of JAPZUA010000004.1, read as the reverse complement.
GTTGTAGGTCGCCCCGTCGGTGCCCACGCCGATCGGCGCCACGACCGGGATGATGTCGGACTTGGCGAAGCTCTCGAGGAACGAGGGATCGATATGCGTGGGCTCGCCCACGAAGCCCAGATCGAGCACGCGTTCGATGTTCGAATCCGGGTCCTTTTTGGTGCGCTTCACTTTGGCGGCGACCAGGAAGTTCGCGTCTTTGCCCGATACGCCGACCGCCCGGCCGCCCGCGCGGTTGATCGCCGCGACGATGGATTTGTTGATGCTGCCCGACAGCACCATTTCGACGATCTCGACCGTGGCGGCGTCGGTCACGCGCAAGCCGTCGATGAATTCGCTCTTCACTTTGAGGCGCTCGAGCATGGCGCCGATCTGCGGGCCGCCGCCGTGCACGACGATCGGGTTCATGCCGACCTGCTTCATCAGCACGATGTCGCGCGCGAAATCGCCGGCGATCGCTTCGTCGCCCATCGCGTGGCCGCCGTACTTCACGACGATGTTCTCGCCGTTGTATTCGCGCATGTAGGGCAGCGCTTGGGAGAGGATGCGGGCGATGGTCTGCGGATCGTCGGTCGTGTCCATGGCGCGTGTCGTCCGTAGGCGGTTCGGGGGATTCGAAACGGATGGGTTTTTAGCAGGGCGTCGCCAGCGCCGCTAGCTCGGCGCGGAGAATGTCGATGCCGGTGTTCTTTTCCGACGAGGTCGGCAGCACCGCGGGGTGGGCGCCCAAATGGCCTTCGAGCTCGCCCGCCACCCCGGCAATACGCTGGGCAAGGCCGGCGGCCCCGAGCGCGTCGCACTTGGTGAGCACCACCTGGTAGACGACGGCCGAGGAATCGAGAATGTCGAACAAAGCGCGGTCGAGATCTTTGAGGCCGTGGCGCGCATCGACGAGCACGAGGGCGCGGCGCAAGGTCGGGCGGCCCTTGAGATAGCGCAACATCAGATCGCTCCACACGGCCTTGGTGGCCTTGGAGACGGCGGCATAGCCGTAGCCCGGCATGTCGACCAGCGACAGGCGCTTGCCGAGCGCGAAGAAATTGAGCTGCTGCGTGCGGCCGGGATGGCGCGAGACGCGCGCCATGCGCCCGTGGCCGACGAGCGCGTTGAGCAGGCTCGATTTGCCGACGTTCGAGCGCCCGGCCAAGGCGATCTCGGGCATGTGCGGGGCCGGGATCGCGTCGAGCGTGGCGGCGCCTGCCACGAACTCGCACGGACCCACGAACAGTTTGCGCGCCGCTTCGATCTCGCCGTCCGAAAAGACCGGCGGCGAAGCGGCACCGGGCAAATCGGCGGGCGCTTGCGTCACGCCTTGCCCCGTTCCTTCTTGCTCGGTTCCTTGGCGGTGGCGGCTTGCGCGTTTTCGATGCTGCGCATGATGATCCATTGCTGCAGGATCGACAGCGTGTTGTTGACCGCCCAGTAGATCACAAGCCCGGCCGGGAACGAGGCCAGCATGATCGTGAAGATGAAGGGCAGCGCCAGGAACATCTTGGCCTGGATGGGGTCGACCGGCTGCGGATTGAGCTTCTGCTGCACGAACATCGTGACGCCCATCACGATCGGCCACACGCCGATCTCGAGCAGCGGCGGCACGTCCCACGGGATCAGGCCGAACAGGTTGAACAGCGACGTCGGATCGTGCGCCGACAGATCCTGGATCCAGCCGAAGAAGGGCGCGTGGCGCATTTCGATGGTGACGAACAGCACCTTGTAGAGCGCGAAGAACACCGGGATCTGGATCAGGATCGGCAAGCAGCCCGACAGCGGATTGGCGCCCGAACGCTTGTAGAGCTGCATCATCTCCTGCGACATGCGCGCGCGGTCGTCGCCGAATTTCTCCTTGAGCTTCTCCATCTCGGGCTGGAGCAGCTTCATCTTCGCCATCGAGCGGTAGGATTTGTTGGCGAGCGGATAGAACAGCAGCTTGACCACCATTGTGAACAGGATGATCGCGATGCCGAAATTGCCGACCGCCGCGTAGATCCATTCGAGCGCTATGAACATCGGCTTGGTGAGCCAGTAGAACCAGCCGAAATCGATGGCGCGGTCGAACAGCGGGATGTTGTATTTCTCGCCGTACATGTCGAGCAGGCGCACTTCTTTGGCGCCCGCGAACAGCAGCGTGGAATGCGTGGCGCTTGCCCCGGGCGCGACCGTCTGGACGGGGGCGAGGTAGTCGATCTGGTAGCGGTCGAGGCCGCCGGCCAGCGCGTGCGCGAAGCGTGCGCCGATCTCCACGCCCTGCTGCGGCACCAGCGCCACGAGCCAGTATTTGTCGACGATGCCGATCCAGCCGCCGCGCGTCTGGTAGGGGATCTGCCTTTTCTCGCGCAGATCCTGGTAGCTCGGCTCTTTGAGCTGCTCGTTGAAGACCCCGATCGGACCTTCATGCAGAATGTAGTAGCCGCCGAGCGTGGGCGTGCCGACGCGGCTTGCCAGCGAATAGCCGTGCAGCGACACCGGGGCCGCGCCGTTGTTGGTCACGCGCTGTTCGATGCGGAAGAAATATTCGTCGTCGAGCGTGATCTTGCGCTCGAAACGCAGGCCCTGGCCGTTGTCCCAGGTGAGCGTCACGGGATTGCCGGGCGACAGCACGTTGCGGTCGGCGGTCCATTCGGTGTCGGCATCGGGCAGCGCCAAAGCGCCCGAAGCCGAGACCCAGCCGAATTCGGCGAAATATGGATCGGTTGCGCCCAGCGGCGACAGCAGCACCACGGGCGGCGAGTCTTTTTCGACCTTCTGGCGGTATTTGGTGAGTTTGAGGTCGTCGATGCGCCCGCCGCGCAGGGTGATCGAGCCGGTCGCAACCGGGGTGTCGATCGTCACGCGGGCGGCGCGCGCGAGGATCGTCGTGCGGTCCGGATTGGCCTGGGCGGCAAGGCTCGCGGCCAAGCTGCCGGGGGCGGGCGGTGCGCCGATCGTGGCCGGGGCTGCCCCCGGTGCGGCGCCGGGCACAGGCGGCAGCGACGTGGGGGCCACCTGCTCGGCGGTCGCCCGGCGTTCGGCTTCGGCCGCGCGTTCGCGTTGGGCGCGCGGCTGGTTCCAGAAAAACTCGAAGCCGAGCACGATGACGATCGACAGGGCGATCGCGACGATCAGGTTTTTTTGGTCGAATTGCTGCATGGGGTCTGGGCTGTCTTTTTTTGAGAGCGCGGGTCAGAAACGCGGCAAATCGCCGGACCGCGGCGGAACGGGATCGAAACCAAAACCGCCCCACGGATGGCAGCGGCAGATGCGGCGGGCGGCGAGGAACGTGCCGCCGAAAGCGCCGTGGGTTTTCAACGCCTCGCGCGCATAGTCCGAGCAGCTCGGCAGATAGCGGCAATTTGCGCCCAAAAGAGGGCGCAGCGTCCATTGATAGAGCACGACGAAGGCATCGAGGACCCGCGCGATCATCGGGCGGCCCCGCTATTGCGCGCAAGGTTCAGCGCGGCGTCTTCGAAAGCGGCGATCAGCTGCAAAAACGGCGTGTCGCCGGTTTCGGCGCGCGCCACGGCCACATAGTCCGTGCCGGGCAGCCCAAGCTTCGGCAACACGGCGCGTGCAGCCTCGCGCAGGCGGCGCTTGGCGCGGTTGCGCGCCACGGCATTGCCGATCTTTTTGGTGGCCGTGAACCCGACGCCGATGGCCGCAACGCCGTCGTTGCGCGCGCGCGCCTGCAAAACCACGCCGACACGCGCGCATTTGCGGCGCGTTGCCGCAACAGCCAGGAACTGGCTTCGCGAGGTGAGGCGCGTGAGCGCGTGGGTCATGATTATCCTTGTCGCCGCCACAAGACCCCGGCGGCGCGGAATCCGACGGCCGCAGGGCCGCCGGAGACTAAGCCGAAAGGCGCTTGCGGCCCTTGGCGCGACGGCGCTGCAGCACCTTGCGGCCGCCGACCGTTTCCATGCGCGCCCGAAAACCGTGCCGCCGCTTGCGGATGAGCTTGCTGGGCTGATATGTGCGCTTCACGACGCGATCTCCGAATTGCCGAATGTCTGAAAAGGAGCGCGGGTTATACAGACCCCCTGCCTTCACGTCAATCGAGGCATTTACCGTTGTTTTTCAGTCCATTGTTTGCCCGATCGGCCCCGCAGCATGTAACGTCGCGTCTCCCTGAAGCGAATTGGACCACAAGATGGCCCAAACCTCCCCCGTTCGAAGATTTGCCCCGCTGGTGCTGATAGCGGCCGTGCTGGCCCTGGCTTTTGCGGGCGGGCTCGAGCGCTATTTGAGTTTCGCCGCTTTGGCCGAGCATCGCAGCGACCTGCTGGACTGGGCCGAGGCCAATCCCGCACTGGCGGCGGCATCCTACGTGGCGGCTTATGTGCTGGTCGTCGCCTGCTCGCTGCCGGGTGGCACGGTCGCCACGCTGGCGGGCGGGTTCCTGTTCGGCGCCTTGTGGGGCGGATTTCTGGCCGTCGTCGGGGCGACGATCGGGGCGACCTTGCTGTTTTTGGCCGCTCGCTCGGCCCTGGGCGACTTTTTGCGCGCCAAGGCGGGGTCGGCCGTGGCCGCCTTCGAAGCGGGATTCCGCGAGAACGCGCTTTCCTATATGCTGGTGTTGCGATTGGTGCCGGCCTTTCCGTTTTTCCTCGTCAATCTCGCCCCGGCCTTTTTGGGCGTGCGGCTCGGCGTTTATGTGCTGGCGACCTTTCTGGGCATCCTGCCCGCAACCTTCGTATTCGCTTCGATCGGGGCCGGGCTCGGCAGCGTGTTCGACCAGGGCGAGGAGCCGGATTTGAGACTGTTCATGAGTCCGTCCGTGATCCTGCCGCTGCTGGGCTTGGCGGCCTTGTCGCTCGTCCCGGTCGTCTACAAAAAATTCAAAGGGCGCAAAGCGTCATGACCGACATTGCCGCCGACATCTGCGTGATCGGGGCGGGCTCGGGCGGCCTGTCGGTGGCCGCTGGGGCCGCCCAGCTCGGCCTCAAAACGGTGCTCGTCGAAGCGCACAAGATGGGCGGCGACTGCCTCAATTTCGGCTGCGTTCCGTCCAAAGCGCTGATCGCGGCGGCAGGGGCGGTCAAAGCCGCGCGCAATGCCGGCCGCTTCGGCCTGCAGACGGCGGGTGGGGTGGACTACGCCGCCGTGCGCAACCATGTGCGCGCGACGATCGCGGCCATTGCACCGATGGATTCGGTCGAGCGCTTCGAAGGGCTCGGCGTCAAAGTCGTGGCCGCGCGCGCGAAGTTCGTCGGCCCGAAGCTCGTGGAAGCGGGCGACAGCCGCATTGCCGCACGCAAATTCGTGATCGCGACGGGCAGCCGCGCTGCCGTCCCGCCGATCCCGGGCCTTGCCGACGTGCCGTTCCTCACCAACGAAACCGTGTTCGAACTCGACCGCCGTCCCGACCATCTGGTCGTTATCGGGGCCGGGCCCATCGGCTGCGAGCTGGCGCAAGCCCATGCGCGCCTCGGCACGAAGGTCACGCTGATCGAAGCCGCGACCATGCTGCCCAAAGACGATCAAGAGGCGGTCGCGGTCGTGCGCGCGGGCCTGGGTGCGGACGGTGTGGTGTTGCGCGAGCATGCGAAGGTCAAGCGCATCGAGCGCCATGCGGTGGGCACGGTCGTGGTGCTCGACGACGGCAAAGGCGGCGAGGATGCGCTTGCCTGCTCGCATCTGCTGATCGCGACCGGCCGCAAAGCCAATATCGAAGATCTCGGTCTCGAAGCGGCGGGCATTGCCAGCGACGGACGTGCCATCAAAATCGACGACCGTTTGCGCACCTCGAACCGCGACGTGCTCGCACTCGGCGACGTCGCAGGCGGGCTGCAATTCACGCATGTCGCGGGCTGGCATGCCGGCATCGCGATCCGCAATCTGTGTTTCCGCATACCGGCACGCGCCGACACGACCGCGATCCCGTGGGTGACGTATACAGCACCCGAGCTTGCGCAAGTCGGATTGAGCGAAGCGGCCGCCAAGGCCGCAGGCCGCGAAATCGAAACAGCGCGCTGGCCGTTCCACGACAACGACCGCGCGATCGCAACCGGCGAGACGGAAGGTTTCGTCAAGATCGTGGCCGAACGCGGCCGCGTGATCGGGGCCACGATCGTCGGTGCCCATGCGGGCGATCTTGTCGCGCCGTGGATCGTGGCGGTCGGCCAGAAGCTCAAGGTCGCGACGATGGCCGGGACCGTGATGCCCTATCCGACCCTGTCGGAAGCGGGCAAGCGCGCGGCCGGGGCCTATTTCAGCCCGCGCCTCTTCTCGCCGCGTACGCGCAAGCTCGTGCGCTTCTTGTTCGACCTGCCGTTCTGATCCGGGAAGATGCGATGCGGCGAATTCTGCTGGCAGTGGCGCTGATGCTGGGACTGGTCCAGACCGCGTCCGGTGCGCCCAAGGCCGAGGCGTGGGAATTCTGGCGCGCGCACGACGCCGCATCGACGCAAAGCATCGACCATGCGCAATGGTCGCGATTGCTTGCGACGTACCGCAGCGAAGGGCAGGACGGCATTGCGCGTTTTGCCTATGGCAGCGTTTCGGTCGCCGACCGCGCTGCGTTGCAGGCCTATCTCGCCGCGCTGCAGGCGGTCGCCCCGCGCACGTTGTCGCGGCCGCAGCAGAAGGCTTATTGGATCAATCTCTACAATGCGGCGACGGTCGAAACGATCCTGACCCGCTATCCGGTCGCCTCGATCCGCGACATCCGCACCTCGCCCGGCCTGTTTGCGGTCGGGCCGTGGGGCGCCAAAATCTTGCGCGTCGAAAACCAAGCGCTGTCGCTCGACGACATCGAGCACCGTATCCTGCGCCCGCTGTGGCAAGACCCGCGCATCCACTACGCGCTCAATTGTGCGGCCCTCGGCTGCCCCAATCTCGATGCGGAAGCCTTCGAAGCCGACCGGCTCGACACGCAACTCGACGCCGCCGCGCGCCGCTTTGTGGCATCTCCGCGCGGGGTGCGCGTGGGGCCGCGCGGCCTCGTGCTGTCGTCGATCTACGATTGGTTCAAAGAAGATTTCGGCGCCGACGAAGCGGGCTTGCGCGCGCATCTGCTCGGCTACGCCACAGCCGAGACGCGCGCGGCTCTTGAACGCGGCGCACCCATCGCGTCCTACAGCTACGACTGGGCGCTGAACGCTGCACCCTAAGCAAGGCATCACACTATTCCGGCTCAATGAAGCCCAGGCGGATGTCGGCGAGCGCTTTGTCGATGGCGGCATCTCGCCCTTGGCGGCGCTTCGGGGCGCGGTTTTTGCGTCGCGCCGAACTCCCAAAGACCGTGCCAGATTTCGTGCTTAGGTGTTTTCCGGGGCTGCTGCGTGGATTGGCGCACGCCTAACTCTCGAGCGATGTGGGCGTCATTGCGACGCCCGCCAACGCGTGGAGAGTGCCGTGGGCCTAATCCTATTGATCGTCGTTTTGGTGCTGCTGCTCGGCGGCGGCGGGGGTTACAACGCGCATGGCCGCTACGGCAATGCGGGTGCGGGCGGCGTGCTCGGCACCGTGATCGTCGTCCTCCTGGTGGTGTGGTTCTTCGGCGGCTTTGCCGGCATGCATCCGCCGCCGGCGCTGTGATCGGGCCTCAATCGAGGGCAATCAGCAGCGCTTTGAGATAGGCGCTTTCGGGCAAAAACGGGTGCAGCGGATGGTCGGCGGCTGCGCCTGCGACGCGCAGCACACGCGCCTGGCGCCCTGTTTCGGCAATGCCGCGCGCGGTCTCTTCGAGGAAATTCGCGGTCTCGACATTGTGCGAGCACGAGGCTGCGAGCAGAAAGCCGTTGGGGGCGACGAGGGCGGCCGCGAGGCGTGCGACCTTGCGATAGCCCTTGAGCGCCATCGGCACGTCCTTGCGCGATTTGGCGAAGGCCGGCGGGTCGCACACGACCACGTCGAAGCGCTCGCCCGCTGCGTCGAGATTGGCGGCGTAGTCGAAAATCTCGCCCTTGTCGAAACGGCATTTGGCGGCCACCCCGTTGGCCTCGGCCGCCTGTGCGGCTAGATCGAGCGCTGCTTGTGCTCGGTCGGCAAACACGACCTGCACAGCCCCGCCAAGGGCCGCCTGCACGCCGAAGCCGCCGCCATAGCAATAGAGATCGAGGACCCGCGCACCCGCCGAAACTTTGGCGACGGCCGCTCGGTTGTCGCGCTGATCGTAGAACCAGCCGGTCTTCTGGCCGCCCGCAACGTCGGCAAAAAACGTGGCGCCGTTTTCGACGAGGCGGATCGGTCCTGCGACCGCACCGTGCACGGTTTCGCTCGCCGTATCGAGCCCTTCGAGGCTGCGCGCATGGCTTTCGTCGCGCAGCACGATGGCGGCGGGTGCAAGCACGGCTTCGATCGCCTGGCGCAGCGCGGGCCACAAAAGATCGATGCCCGCGGCATTGCGCTGCACCACGAGCGTGTCGCCGAACCGGTCGATCACGAGGCCCGGAAAGCCGTCGGCTTCGGCATGGATCAGGCGATAGAACCCGCCCGGATAGAGCCGCTCGCGCAAGGCAAGGGCGGTACGCAGCTTGGCCGCACACCACGCCGCATCGACGACAAGGCGCGGATTGCGCTCGAGCATGCGCACGGCGATCAGCGTGTGCGGATTGAAAAAGGCCGTCCCGAGATTTTCGCCATGGCTCGTCATCACGCGCACAAGTGTGCCGCGCGCCAGCGCTTTGGCGCTGTTGTCCATCTGGATTTCGTTCGAATAGGCCCACGGATGGCCCATGCGCAGGCGCTGGTGGCGCTGCGGTTGCAGACGGATTTCCGGCAGCGTGCCGGTCGGCGACGTTTGGGTCATGGCGAACTTTCGGGGATGAAGCGGAAAAGAGTTTCGAACGCGACGGCGTCAGTCGCCAAGGGCTTCGCCTTCGCGACGCGGATCGGCACCGCCGATCAGCTGCGTGCGACCCTGGCGGCGCACGACCTGGATGCCGTGCAGGCCGCTGCCATGGGCCACGAACGCAATCTCGTGGCCCATGGCGCGAAGTTCGCCCGCAAGGCCTGCAATCACCGTGTCGCGCTCGAGCTCGGTCGGGCCGTTGAGGCTCAAGGCGTGCGGCAAGGCCACCGCGCGCTGCATGTCGAGCCCCCAATCGAGGGTCGCCACCAGCGTGCGCGCGACGTAGGGGATGATGCGCGCCCCGCCGGGCGAGCCCAGGGTCATCACCAGCCGATTTTCGCGGTCGAGCACGATCGTGGGCGACATCGAACTGCGCGGCCGTTTGCCGGGCTCGACGCGGTTGATGTTCGGCACGTCGCCGTCGCGCGGGCGCAAGGCGAAATCGGTCATCTGGTTGTTGAGCAGGAAGCCGCGCACCATCACGCGGCTGCCGAAGGCCTGTTCGATCGAGCTCGTCATCGCAACCGCGTTGCCGGCCCCGTCCACGATCGAGAAATGCGTCGTGGCGGGCAGCTCGCTCATCGTGTCGGGCGCGCGCAAGGCCGCCCGCTGGAGGCGGCCCGCTTCCGCACGGCCCATGCTGCGCTCAGGGGCGATCAGGCGCGCGCGCGTGGCGAGATAGCGACGGTCGAGCAGCTTGTCGAGCGGCACTTGCTCGAAATCCATGTCGGCGAGATAGCGCGCGCGGTCGGCGAAAGCGAGGCGCTCGGCCTCGGTGAGTGCGTGCACGGCCGCAACCGAATTGGGCGCCATCGCGCGCATGTCGAACTTTTCGAGCATGGCGAGGATCTGGGCAACCGCCACCCCGCCCGACGAGGGCGGACCCATGCCGCAAACCTTGTACTGGCGATAGCCGCCGCATACGGGCTCGCGCTTAAGGGCTTTGTAGCTTTTGAGGTCGTCGACGCTCAGCGTGCCGGGGTTGTTCGTCTCGCGCACGGCCTTGGCCATCGCGCGCGCGAGGCCCCCATTGTAGAAGGCGTTGGCGCCGCCATTGGCGATCACGCGCAGCGTCTCGGCAAGCTCGGGATTGGCCAGGCGCGTGCCGACCGCCTTGGGATTGCCGTCGGCGTCGAAGAAATAGTCGCGCGCAGCCGGGAATTCTTTGAGTTGCGGCGTCTCGCCGATCAGCTGATGCAGGCGCGGCGAAATCGGGAAGCCTTCGGCCGCCATGCGCATCGCCGGTTCGAACAAACGCAGCCACGGCAGACGGCCATGTTGCTCGTGCGCGAGTGCCAACATGCGAACCACGCCGGGCACACCCACCGCATGCCCGCCCTGGGCTGCCCGCGCAAAGGGCAGCGGCTTGCCCTTGGCGTCGAGGAACATCTCGGGCGTTGCGCCTGCCGGGGCGGTCTCGCGCCCGTCGAAGGTTTCGACCTTGCGCGCCTCGGCCGCGTAATGGACGAGGAAGGCCCCGCCGCCGATGCCCGAGCTTTGCGGCTCCACAAGGGTCAGCACCATCTGCACGGCGATTGCGGCATCGACGGCGCTGCCGCCCTGGCGCAGAATCTGGCGGCCGACTTCCGCGGCAAGCGGGTTGGCGGCCACAACCATCTGGCGGTCGGCCGCGACGGCCGCACGGGTGGGGCCTGCGGGCGTCGCAGATTCGGGCTGTGCGCGCAAAGTCGGCGCAGGGGCGGTTGGGGCGGGGACCGGCGCAAGGGTCGGGGCGGCGGGCGCATTTTGCGCGATCGCGGGTCCGGCAAGTGCGAGACACAGCGACAGGAGACCCGCGCCCAAAATCGGACGCCAGCCGGTCCAGCGTGCTGTGTCGTTCGCGGTCGTCATCGCTCGGGATCTCGACGCTTCGAGAAAAAAGCGTCCGTGGGCTTGTGCCCGCCAGTCCCAGCGGGCAGACGGTATTTAGTCGCGTTCCCTGGCCTGGAGCAAGTGCGCCGTGGCCCTAAAGCCCCATGCCGCCCAATAAATCGTCAGCTCCCGGCCAATCAGCGGACTTGCGCGACCTGATCGAGGCTGCGCCGGACATATACGATCTGGGCGCCGCGCGCCTCGAAGCGCAGGCCGACCCAGCTGTTGTCTGCGGCGTAGCTCAAATCGGCTTTGAGATCGCCGGTGACGCGATAGGTCGAGACAAGCTGCGGGCGGCCGTCGGCGGTTATGCTTGTCTCGCCGAGATTCTCGTTGGCGACCGTTGCAAGCTTGCCGCTTTGGGTATCCAGCAGGGCGCCGCGGTTCAGCTTGTCGCGGTTCCAATAGCTGCTCGGCGCCGTGTCGGCGGGGGCGATGTAGCTGCCGCCGCTGCCCGAAACCGCCAGGCCCGATTCCCCGGCCGTGGCCAGCACGCGGGTGCGCGTGCCGTTGTCGTCGGTCGACGCTTCGAGCGACACAAGACGCTCGCCCGCCCACACTTCCGTGGCGCGGTGCGTGTAGCGATAGACCGTAACGAAAGCGAGTTTGACGGCCATATCGATGGCAACGTCGACTTCGCGGCGGTTGCCCGCTTCGCGGATCGTGACGCGGTGGGTCCCGATGCTGGAGCCGTCGCGCAGCACGTCGAATGTCAGGGTTTGCGTGGTGGCCGGCGCGTCGGCGGGCACGCCGACATTCGCCAGCGCTTGCGGCGCCGTGCCGAGCCCAAGCCACAAAAGGCTCGCGAAGAAGAAACGGCTCATCATTTTGACTCGTGCTCCGTGTCTGACTTGGATACCTCTCTTACGTCAATTTGCGTCAATTGGTTCAATATCTTCGGCTGCGAAATCGCAAACATCTGTTCTTGAAGGTATATTTCACCATACGTGCGCGAAGCCCTTGCGTTTGAGCGATGCACGTAGCACGATCCCTATGGTATCACAGAACGCCAGGGGGGCGGCAGCATGGGAATCGTCACGAGTGCAATGGGCGTTCCGGTGCCAATGGCGATCGAATCGCATTGCGACGAGTGCGTCATCCGCGAAGCCAGCATCTGCGAAGTTCTCGATGCGGCCCAGCTTTCTCGGCTGCGCAGCATCTCTACGGTCGTCACCTACGCGCCGATGGCGCCTTTGTTCGAAGAAGGCTCGCAAGCCCATCATGTCAGCAACGTCATCGAAGGAACGGTGACGCTCTACAAGCTGCTGCCCGACGGGCGGCGCCAGATTCTGGGCTTCCTGTTTCCCGGCGACTTCGTCGGGCTCGCCCTCGACCCGACCTATGGCTGCTCGGCCGAGGCGACGACGGTCGTGCGCATGTGCCGCTTCCCGCGCGAGCGGCTCGAAAAGCTGTTCAAGGATTTGCCGGCCCTCGAGCATCGCCTGCTCGAAGTTGCCGGCAACGAGATCAAAGCAGCGCAAGAGCAGATGCTGCTGCTGGGCCGCAAAACCGCGCGCGAGCGGCTGGCTTCGTTCCTGCTCACCCTGTCGCGTCGTGCAGCCGCGCGCGGGCGGCCTGCCTCGCCCGTCGATCTGCCGATGCGCCGCTCGGACATCGGCGACTATCTGGGGCTCACGATCGAAACGGTGAGCCGCACTTTCACGCAGTTCAAGAAGGCGGGACTGATTGGCCTGCCTAGTCAAAGCCAGGTCACGCTGCTGCAGCGTGAGATCTTGGAAACGATCGCTGAAGGCAATTGAAGCGCTAGGTGCGCCCCAGCGTCAGCCCATGGCCTCTTAGCGCGGGGCGACAATGGGCCGCACGAATTGCGGCTCGGTATCCCACGGGAACATGATCCAGGTATCCTGGCTCACCTCGGTCACGTAGGTGTCGACCATCGGTTTGCCGGCGGGCTTGGCGTAGACGGTGGCAAGATGCGCACCCGGAAGCATCGCACGCACGATCTTGGCGGTGGCCCCGGTATCGACGAGATCGTCGATGATAAGCCAGCGCGGGCCGGAATTGGCATCGACCGTCGTTGTCGCCAACGGCTTCAGGATGTTCGAGGTGTCGCCGATCTGCTGGCCCTGGTACGTGGCGATTGACACGGTGTCGATGATGCGCAACTCGAGCTCGCGCGCGATGATGCCGGCCGGGATGAGGCCGCCGCGCGTGACGGCAACAATGCCGCGCCACGGGCCGCCGGCCACCAGCTTCCAAGCGAGCGCCTTGCAGTCGCGGTGCAGCTCCTGCCAGGAGACGGTGAACATCTTGCGATAGGTATCGTCGGCGCTGGACATGGGCGACTCCGGTTCGGAAGCTTTCGCCTTCATGCCGCGCGCACGCGCGCGATGCAAGCGCTACACGCCCGGGCGTTTGGCGGGCAAAAGCTCGACGCCTGCGATGCGGAAGCTGCCGTCTTTCTGGCGCGCCATGTAATAGAGGGCGACTGCCGACGTGCCGTCGAGCCCGTCGAACTCGACGATCTGGGCAACGATGCCGCCGTCGGGCTTCGCGTCGCCGAACGCGTAGCTGCGCGGCCGATAGATCATCGCGTAGCCTTGACGCACCATGGCCATGAAGCGTTCGGGGCTGCCGAACATGCTTTGGATGTTCGCGTCCGCGAACGCGAAGGCTGCGGCCCCGTCGTCGGCGCGAAAGGCTTCGATCTGCCGCTCGATCGTGCTGCGGATTGCCTCGCGTTCGTCCGGGGCCAGGGCAAGGGGCGATTGGGCGAATGCTGGAAAAGCCAGCCACAGACCGACCAAAACGCTCAAAAAGCCTTTGCGCATCGCATGAACCCCCGATTAGAAAAGACTGGTTCTTCTCCCTAGCAAAGGCAAGCCTCCCATGCTCAGCACGCCGCGCGGCTACCGCGGAATGGTCACGGCCCCGCATCATCTGGCCAGCCAAGCCGGCCTCGAAGTGCTGCGCGAAGGCGGCAACGCGGTCGAAGCGATGATCGCGATGGCGGCGGCGATCCCGGTCGTCTATCCGCACATGAACGCGATCGGCGGCGACGGGTTTTGGCTCATCGATGCGGGCGACGGCCGGCCCGTGGCCGGCATTGATGCGTGCGGGGCGGCGGCCTCGGTCCTGTCGCCTGCCTGGTACAAGCGCCAAGGCCACGAGACCATCCCTTCGCGCGGGCCCCTTGCCGCCAACACGGTTGCGGGCACGGTGTCGGGCTGGGGCGCGGCCTTTGAAATCGCCAAGACGCTCGGCGGCAAATTGCCGCTCTCTCGACTTGTCGAGCCGGGTGCTTACTACGCCGAAAACGGCTATCCCACGACCGCGAGCCAGACGCGCTTCACGGCCGAAAAACGCGCCGAGTGCGAAGCTTCGCCTGGTTTCAAAAAAGCGTTTCTGCCCGGCGGCCAGGTGCCGCAGCCGGGCAGCCGCTTCGTGCAAGGCGCTTTGGCGGCCACATTGCGGCGCATCGGTGCGGAAGGCACGGAGAGCTTTTATCGCGGCAAATTGGCCGAGGCGATCGCCGCCGATCTGAAGCGCGCGGGCGCACCCGTCACGCTCGACGACTACAAGCGCCACAAGGCCAAGATCGTGACCCCGCTCACCGTGAACGTGCCCGGTGCGCGGCTTTACAACATGACGCCGCCCACGCAAGGGCTGGCGTCGCTGCTGATCCTCGCCCTTTTTTCGCGCTTCAAACCGGAGCGCGCCGACGGGTCCGAATTCGTGCATGCGCTCGTCGAGGCGACGAAGCTTGCCTTCCGCGTGCGCGACAAGCACGTGAAGGATCCGGCCTACATGGCGCAGGAAGCGCAAAGCCTGCTGGCCGACGCGCGGATCGCGAAACTTGCTGCCCAGTTCGATCCGCATCTCGCTGCCCCGTGGCCGCAAGCGCCGCAGAAGGGCGACACGATTTGGATGGGCGCCATCGACGCCCAAGGGCGCATGGCGAGTTTCATCCAGTCGATCTATTGGGAGTTCGGCTCGGCCGTGGTTGGCGACGAAACCGGCATTCTGTTCCAGAATCGCGGCACCTCGTTCAGCCTCGAAAAGGGCGCACCGCAGGAATTGGCGGCGGGCCGCAAGCCCTTCCACACGCTCAATCCCGCGATGGCGCATTTCGACGACGGCCGTTCGATGGTCTACGGCACGATGGGCGGCGACGGCCAGCCGCAGACGCAAGCCGCGATCTTCTCGCGCTACGCCTGGTACGGCCACACGCCGCAAGAAGCGATCTCGGCCCCGCGCTGGCTTCTGGGCCGCACCTGGGGAACGGCGACCACGAAGCTGCGCCTGGAAAGCCGCTTTGCCCCCGGCCTCGTCGCGGCCTTGAAGGGCATGGGCCACGATCTCGAAACGCTTGCCGACTACACGGACCTCATGGGCCATGCCGGCATGGTCGTACGCACGCCGGCGGCCGACGGCGGTTCGGCCTTGCTCGAAGGTGGTACCGACCCGCGCAGCGACGGCCAGGTCGGCACGTTCTAGGGGCAGCGCCTCAAACGAAAAACCCCGGCCCTTTGAGGGGGCCGGGGTTTTGTCTGTTCGCAGGCTCGAAAGCCGTGCCCGAAGGCTCAGCGCACGTAGAGATGCACTTCGTTGGCTTGCGCTTGCGCCGACGTGGTCGAGGACAGCGTCATGCGCTGGGCGGGCAGGCCCATATTGCCGAGGCTGCGCATCACGCCTTCGGCCTGGCGGCGCGCCGAGGTTGCGGCGAGGGCTGCCTGGCTTTGGCCGCCGCGCGTCGGCGCCACGGCCACGAGATCGAAATTCGCGGTCGGGCTGCGCTCGAGCGCACGGCTCACGGCCGTGTAGAGCGCTTGTTCGTAGGACGGGTTGGCGCGGTCGAAGCGGATCACCACGAGCGGACGGCGACCGGCGGCAGCCGTTGCGGGGTTGGCCGCTTGCGGCTGCGCGCCCGGAGCAACGCCCAGCATCGCCGGGCTGCCGTCGGCGGGTGCGACGTTCGTGAAGGCGCGGTTGTTGAGGCCGGAACCGAACAATTCGCCGTTGCGGATGGCAAGCGACAGCGCCGTGAGGTTCGAACGCTCGCGGCTGGCGTAGGTCGATTGGCGGTTGATGTCTTCGTTGAGCTCGTTGAGCAGCCGGTCGATCGACACGACCGTGCGGTTCACTTCGTCTTCGACCAGCGCCAGCTGACGATGGTCGTCTTCGACCGCACCGTTGAGCGAATAGGCGGCGCGCGTCGAGTCGAGCAGGAAGGCCGCCATCGCGGCGTCGCCCGCAGCCTGGCTCGAAAGCTGCGCCAAGCGGCCGATTTCGGCCGACAGGCGGTCGAGTTCGCTAGCCGCTTGCGTCCATTGCGCCTGCAGGATCGGGTTGCCGGGCGTGGTGCCCACTTGCAGGCGCGTGTTGATGCCGGCCACGAGCGTGAAATAGCGCTGCGCCGTGCCGACCGTGTCGGCGCGCATCTGCTGGATCGCACCCGAGCGCGTCTGGACCGCACCCTGGAGATTTTGCAGCTCGGTGCGCATCGCCTGGGCGCGAATGCCGACGGCTGTCTGCTGGCCGCCGGGCAGGCGGCCCGTGTCCGGCGTGTCGATGGCACCTGTGGCGCGCGACGGCACAACCACGGTCGTGCCGGGCATCGGGGCACTCTGCGCTTGGCGCTCGGCAGCCGAAGCGGGGATGTCCTGGCGTACGGAAGCCGGCTGCGGTGCCGCACTCGGGCCTGAGAGCGACGGCCACAAAGCTTCCGAGACCATATTGCAGCCCGACAGCGGCACGCCCAGGGCCAGCAACAAGGCAGTTTTGCGGAGATGGGCGAACCGATCGGTCATTGTGCAAGCTCGTTCAAAAAGAAAGGTGCTGGACAAAGCAGTGGGCGGGCTTGGCTCTTGGCGGCAACTCGGCAACGCTAGCGCAACCGCCGCCGTCGCCGTGAAACTTTTGTGGGTGTCTGAAGGCAAGCGGCCGGTGGGCCGTTCAACCCCAAAACCCGAAGGCGGCGGATCGTAACCAACGCGACGCATTGGCGCAACGGCGATTTTATCCCGGTTTTCCACAGCCTTAGTCGCGCGTTTGGCAACCCAAATGCGGCCGCGTGGGCGTTCGGCATTTACGCTTGCACGGGCTCGGTGGTTCGACTAGTGTCCGCGACCGTTTCCCCAAGGTATCGGGTTTGAAACGCCTCCGCGCGGCCGTAGCTCAACTGGATAGAGCATCAGACTACGAATCTGGAGGTTAGGGGTTCGAATCCCTTCGGCCGCGCCATTTTCTTTCGAACTATTCTTCAGCGCCCCATCGTCACCGATGGTGGCGATGGCCGCCGAAACCATAGCCGAAGCCGAATGACGGGCCGGGCCGATAGGGGCGCCAGCCATAAGGCTCATAGTAATAGGGCCGCGGCCGGTGATAGGGCTCTGGATAGACATAGACCACGCGCGGCGGCGGGGCGGCGACGATCACGGGCGCTTGCTGCTGCGGCACAAAGCGCTGTTCGGTCGGCTGCTGTTCTTGCTGCGCAAGTTTCCACGTGCCGTCCGGCTGGCGGCAGGCCGTGCCGTAGGCCTGCTGCTGCGTGCCGCCGATCGTCACGGTTTTGGTGAATTCGCGGCACACGGTGCCGCCGCTGTTGAAGGCTGGTTTGGGCACGATCGTTTCGACCGTGCCGCTGTCCGGATTCTGCCATTGCGTGGCCGTGCCCGAGCGCGTCGTTTCGAGCGCTGCCTGCCCGGGGCCGTCGAGGATTTGCGCCGAAGCGCAGGCCGGCAGAAGGCCGACGAGCGCCGCTACGCGCAAAGCTGGACCGAAACGCCGCATGTGCCTCTCCTCGAAGCCCGCGTGCCCGACCGAAAGATCGGCGCCCAATCCAAAGCTCCGGATAGGCCAACGCGCAGTATAGGTATCTTGTTCCGCACCGCCGCTTGCCAGATACCTAAAATTTGTGGTATTTAATACCTGTTGGGCGAGAAACGCTCGGATTTCATGCGGAGACCGTCGAGAATGTCGGGTCTTGGAGCAGTGGGCAGCGGGGTCGGCGCCAGTTCGACTGGAACCGCCAAGTTCGATCTGGGCTATCAGGTCGGCGCCTTCGTGGCCGCTTTCAACAACCAGCCTTGGACGCCGAAAAGTTTTTTCGACGGACCGCGCGTCAATGCGCCCGACCTTGTCGTGTTCGGCCAAGGCAAGACGTACGACTTTTTCGCCTGACGGCGAGGGGCGACTTTTTGCCTGACGGTGGTTGGTGATTTTTTCCACAATGATGCCGCAATTGCGCGCGGAATAGCCGATGCCTCTCGCGCTTTGTCTTGGCGACGACGGTATTGTGCCGTCGCTCGACACGAAGCGGAGACATCCCATGAAGAAGTTTGCGGCTCTTGCCATCGCCCTCGCTCTGGCCGTTCCGGCGGCCGCGTTCGCGCAGACGACCCCGACCGCGCAGCCGACGGCAAAGCCTGCCGTCGCAGCCCCGTCTGTGGCACAGGCGGCGCCGAAAGCCGGCGACGCCAAGAAGACCGAAACGGGCACCCATACGGGTACGCCCGCCGCCAAGGAACAGCCCAAGAAGAACTAAGCTTCCGGCTGTCGTTCCCGCCGCGCTGCAGCCTCTGGTTTGCGCGCGGCGGGGATAGCCCCACTGGGCCTGCGGCCAATCGGTAAGTCGCTACCACTATTTGCGGACGCGACAAGAATTCGCAATTGCTGCGCTTGCACAATAGCGTCGAACGCGCGTAACTGTTCCCCATGTGGCGCCTGCTGAATGAAGCGGCGCCAACCGATTTCGGCATGGGGGCACTTGATTATGGCGCAGCGTTTTTTGGGTGCGGTCGCACTGGCAGCGGCTTTTCTGTGGGCGCAAACTTCTTTCGCGCCGGGCGCTTTTGCGCAGGGTGGGCCGCCGCAAGCCCCGCCGGTTACGGTCGCCAAGCCCGTCGTCAAAGAAATCGTCGAGCAGGACGACTATACCGGCCGCTTCGAAGCGGCCGATGCGGTGGAATTGCGCGCACGCGTATCCGGATATCTCGAAGCCGTGCGCTTTCGCGACGGTCAGATCGTGCGCGAAGGCGATCTCCTGTTCGTGATCGACAAGCGCCTCTACCAGTCCACGCTCGCGCGCACGACGGCGGCCGTCAACGCCGCCCAGACTCGGCTCGATTTCGCACGCCTCGATTTCGAGCGCTTCGAGCGTCTGGCGCGCAGCGGGACCGCACCCGAGCGCCAGCTCGAGCAGACGCGCCAGACCTTCCAGCAGGCGCAGGCCGACATTGCGGCTCTCCGCGCCGACCAGGAAACGGCGCGCCTCAATCTCGGTTTCACCGAAATCCGCAGCCCGCTTTCGGGGCGCATCGGCCGCAAGCTCGTCTCGGAAGGCAATCTCGTGACGGCCGACCAGACGCTGCTGGCCACGGTCGTGTCGATCGATCCGATCTATCTGAATTTCGACATCGACGAACGCTCCTACATCGCCTACACGCGCCGCGTGCAGGCGGGCGAGCAGCAATCGGGCCGCGCCGGTGCGGGTTTCGACGTGCGCGCAGGCCTGCTCGACGAGCGCGACATGCCGCGCATCGGGCGGCTCGAGTTCCTCGACAACCGCATCGATCCTGCGAGCGGCACCATGCGCGCGCGCGCTACCTTCCCCAACAAAGACGGGCTGCTGACGCCGGGCCTGTTCGGCCGCGTGCAGGTGCCGGGCTCCAATCCCTACAAAGCCGTGCTGATCCCCGAAGAGGCGATCGGCGCGGACCAGGACCGGCGTTTCGTGTGGGTCGTGGCCGACGACGGGTCGGTCGCGATCCGGCTGATCCGTCCGGGTCCGCGCATCGACGGCTACCGCATCGTGCGCACCGGCCTCGACGGCAGCGAGCGCATCGTCGTGGTCGGTCTGCAGCGCGTGCGCCCCGGCGGGCGCGTGACGGCGCAGACGATCGAACTTCCGCTTTCTCGTTAAGCGTCTGGCGCGCTAAGCGCCCGCATCAAAGGACATACGCGCTATGCGCTTTACGCACTTTTTCGTCGACCATCCGATCTTCGCCTCGGTGCTGTCGATCGTGATGGTCATTCTGGGCTCGGTCGCCTTCACGGCCCTGCCGGTGACCGAGTATCCGGAAATCGCCCCGCCCACAATCGTGGTGCGCGCCGCATATCCGGGTGCCGACGCCCAGACCGTGGCCGCCACGGTCGCAACGCCGCTCGAGCAGGAAATCAACGGCGTGGAAGACATGATCTACATGTCGTCCTACGCCACCGCCGACGGTTCGATGGCGCTCACCATCACCTTCAAGGCCGGCACCAATCTCGACCAGGCAAGCGTGCTCGTGCAGAACCGCGTGGCGATCGCGACCCCGCGTTTGCCCGAAGAAGTGCGCCGCCTCGGCATCACGACGCAGAAAAGCTCGCCCAACCTCATGATGGTCGTGCACATGCTTTCGCCCGACGAAAGCTACGACCAGCTCTACATCTCGAACTACGCGCTGCTGCGCGTGCGCGACCAGCTTTTGCGCATCGAGGGCGTGGGCGATCTCATCGTGTTCGGCGCGCGCGAATACGCCGTGCGCATCTGGATGGATCCCGACAAGCTCGCGGGCTACGGCCTGTCGGCGGGCGACGTGGTGCGCGCACTCCGCGAGCAGAACGTGCAGGTCTCCGGCGGTTCGCTCGGCACGCCGCCGGCCGACGCCAACACGGCGTTCCAGATCGCGGTCACCACGCAAGGCCGTTTTGAAGATCTGCGCCAGTTCCGCGACGTGATCGTGCGCAATTCGGGCGACGGCCGCCTCGTGCGCGTGGGCGACGTGGCCCGCCTCGAACTCGGCGCCAAAGACTACGTGACCAACTCGTATCTGAACGGCAAGCCCGCGGTGGCGCTCGCGATCTTCCAGCGCCCGGGCTCGAACGCGCTTGCCACCGCCAACGCGATCCGCGCGCGCATGATCGAGTTGCAGCGCGACTTCCCGATCGGCGTCGAGCACCAGGTCGTCTACAACCCGACCGAATTCATCCAAGAGTCGATTTCGGCGGTCTACACGACGCTGATCGAGGCCATCGTGCTCGTGGCGCTCGTGGTGCTCGTGTTCCTGCAGAGCTGGCGGGCCGCCCTCATTCCCATTCTGGCGATCCCGGTGTCGCTGATCGGCACCTTCGTGGTGCTGCTCGAATTCGGCTTTTCGCTCAATGTGCTCACGCTGTTCGGCATGGTGCTTGCGATCGGCATCGTGGTCGACGATGCGATCGTCGTCGTCGAAAACGTCGAGCGCAACATCGCCAACGGCATGAGCCCGCGCGACGCCGCGCACGAAACCATGGACGAGGTGGGAACCGCCGTGATCGCGATTTCGATCGTGCTGTGCGCGGTCTTCATCCCGTCGGCGTTCGTGCCCGGCCTACAGGGCCAGTTCTACCGTCAGTTCGCCGCGACGATCGCGGTTGCGACCGTGCTGTCGGCCTTCAACTCGCTGACGTTGTCGCCGGCCCTTGCGGCGATCCTCCTGAAGCCGCACGATCCGCACCACAAGCCCAAGAATCCGATCGCGCGGCTCGGCAGCGGCTTTGCTTCGATCTTCAATCGCGGCTTCGACAAGATGGGCCACAGCTACGCAGCGCTTTCGGGCGTCCTCGTGCGGCGCAAGGCGCTGATGCTTCTGATCTATGCCGGTCTCGGCGGGGCCACGGTGTGGATCGGCTCGGCCGTGCCCACGGGCTTCATCCCGCCGCTCGACCGCGGCTACGCGATCGTGGCGATCCAGCTGCCCGACGGCGCTTCGCTCGAGCGCACGGACGCCGTCGTCAAACGCGCGATGGGCATTCTGCAGCAGACCCCGGGCGTCAAAGACGCGGTGGCGTTCGCAGGCTTCTCCGGGGCGACCTTCACGAACGCGCCCAATGCGGCCGTGATCTTCACTGGCTTCACACCGTTCGCCGATCGCATCCCGGCAGGCCTCAGTTCGGACGCGATCGTCGGCCAGATCTTCGGGCGCATGCAGCAGATCCAAGAAGCCTTCATCATCGCGATTGCACCGCCCTCGGTGCCAGGTATTGGCTCGCTAGGCGGCGTCAAGCTGCAGCTGCAGGACCGCACCGGCAACGACGTCGTGCGCGTGCTGGGGGCGGCCAACCAGCTCATCGGGCAATTGCGCCAGACGCCGGGCCTCGTCGGCGTGTTCACCTCTTTCTCGGCCAGCACGCCGCAGATCTATCTCGATATCGACCGCACCAAGGCGCAGATCCTGAACGTGCCGATCGGCAACATCTTCGAGACGCTGCAGTTCAATCTGGGTACGGCTTACGTCAACGACTTCAACGCGTTCGGCCGCGTTTACCAGGTGCGCGCCCAGGCCGACCGCGAGTTCCGCCTCACGACCGACGACATTGCGCGCCTGCGCGTGCGCTCGGCGACGGGAGCCTTAGTGCCGCTCGGCACGCTCGTCGATATTCGCGACACGACCGGGGCCGACCTCGTGCAGCGCTACAATGCGTTCGTGTCGATCCCGATCCAGGCGGCGGCCGGTCCCGGCGTCACCTCGAGCCAGGCCATCGCGCTCATCGAGAAAGTGGCGGGCGAAACGCTGCCCGCCGGTATTGGCCTCGAATGGACCGAGCTTGCCTATCAGGAGAAGCTCACCGGCAATACGGCGACGTATATCTTCATTCTCGCCGTCGTGTTCGTGTTCCTGGCCCTCGCCGCGCAGTACGAGAGTTGGGGCATGCCGTTCGCGATCGTGCTGATCGTGCCGATGAGCGTGCTGTCGGCCTTGGCGGGCGTGATGATCCGCGGGCTCGACAACAACATCCTCGTGCAGGTGGGTCTCATCGTGTTGGTGGGCTTGGCGGCGAAAAACGCGATTCTGATCGTCGAGTTCGCGCGCCAGATCGAAAACGAAGGCAAAGACGCGGTCGAAGCCGTGGTCGAGGCGTGCCGCCTGCGGCTGCGGCCCATATTGATGACGGCGTTCGCCTTCATCCTGGGCGTGGTTCCGCTTGTTACGGCAACCGGGCCGGGTGCGGAAATGCGCCAGTCGCTGGGCACGGCCGTGTTCGCGGGCATGCTCGGCGTCACGATCTTCGGCTTGTTCCTGACGCCGGTTTTCTACGTCGTGGTCCGCAGCATGTCGCGGAAACGAAAGGCAATTGCAGCCGCCGCCCCGCAAAAATGACGGTTTTCAGCACCGTGATTGCGCGGCCAAGCGCGATGGGCTATCGAAGGTGATTGTCCACAACTGCCTTGAGCCGATTACGCCCGTATGGCCAGCGAGTACCGGTGCATCCTGTTCCCTTGGCGGGACATCCGCGAAGCGCTGGTCGGGTTCCAGCGTCGGCGCGGCGTGGCCGTTCCGGTGCGCGACCCCGACGCGTTCGTCGTCGACCCCAAAAAGATCGACATCGAACTGACCTACGAGGAAGCGCCGCGGCCGCAGATTTTCCGCTTCGACCGCGAAACCATCGCCGCAGCGCTGATCTTGCAGTGCAAGGATCGCGGCGTGCGCCTGCCGC
Source organism: Magnetospirillum sp. (assembly GCA_027532905.1). Lineage (NCBI taxonomy): Bacteria > Pseudomonadati > Pseudomonadota > Alphaproteobacteria > Rhodospirillales > Rhodospirillaceae > Magnetospirillum > Magnetospirillum sp. The sequence goes on along the minus strand of JAPZUA010000004.1, from coordinate 205,664 downwards.
TCAAATCCAAAAAGCAGGTCTATCTGATCGACACGCGGCTGGCGCTGATGGTGCACATCGCCGGACCCGAAACCGAAGAGTTTCTGGCTTTCGAACTCGTCAAGCACGTCGCATGAAAAAGAAGTCCGCTCTGCCTGACGGCATGTCCGAATACCGGCTCATCTTTTTCCGCGAAAGCGAAATGGTACAGGCGATCGGCGCGTTCGTGCGGCTGCAGAAAAAGCCGCTGCCCGTCGGCATGATCACGCGCATGGTGTTCGACGAGGGCGATTTCTCGATGACGCTGCATATGGAGCGCGATTCCGGCGGCAAGGTCGAGCGCAGCTTCAAGCAGTCCGAGATCGCGGCGGCGCTGATCGGCTACTGCAAAAACGCGCGCATTCCCCTGCCGCGTTCGGGCAACAAGGAACTGCGCATCATCTCGAACCGGCCGGCCTTCCTCATTCGCGAACATGGCAGCGGCCTCGATCTCGACGACGCGCTGGTCGATTTCCGGGATTGACGCCGATCAGCCCCGGCTCACGCGTGCCCCCGCAAACGCTGCCAGCCCCCTTCGACGCGTGGTTCGCTGCGCGCGGCTGGGGTTTGCGCCGCCATCAGGCCGAGTTGTTGGCAGCCGCAAGCGAAGGCCGTTCGGTGCTGCTCGTGGCCCCCACGGGGGCTGGCAAAACGTTGGCGGGGTTTCTGCCGAGCCTCGTGGATCTCGCTTCCGATCCACGCCCGCGTCTGCACACGCTCTACATCTCGCCGCTCAAAGCGCTCGCGGTCGACATCCACCGCAATCTCGAAGTGCCGATCGCCGAGATGGGCCTCGGGATTCGCGCCGAAACCCGCACCGGCGACACGCCTGCGTCCAAGCGCCGCCGCCAGCGCAGCGACCCGCCGCATCTTCTGCTGACCACGCCCGAATCGCTCGCCTTGCTGCTCTCCTATCCGGATGCGGGTACGCTATTCGGCGATCTTGAATGCGTGGTGGTGGACGAAGCGCATGCGCTTGCCGGCACCAAGCGCGGCGATCTGCTTGCACTGGGCTTGGCACGGCTTGCGACATTGGCGCCGAACGCGCGGCGCGTCGGCCTGTCGGCGACCGTTGCCGATCCGCCGATGCTCGCACGCTGGCTGTCGGCGGGCTTTGGCAGCACGGCCGACATTGTGCTCGGCGAAGCGGGCGCCAAGCCCCAGGTCACGATCGTCAATCCGGCCGCACGCGTGCCGTGGTCGGGCCACGGGGCCGTGCATGCGCTGCCGGAAGTCTATATGGCGCTCAAAAACGCGCGTGCCGCGATCGTGTTCGTGAACACGCGCGCTCAGGCCGAGATCTGTTTTCGCGAATTGTGGAAGCTCAACGACGACAATCTGGCGATCGCGTTGCACCACGGCAGCCTTGCGGCCGAGCAGCGCCGGCGCGTGGAAGCGGCGATGGCGGCGGGCAAGCTGCGCGCGGTCGTCGCCACGTCCTCGCTCGATCTCGGCATCGATTGGGGCAATGTCGATCTCGTCGTGCAGGTGGGGGCCCCCAAGGGGGCGTCGCGCCTGCTGCAGCGCCTGGGGCGGGCGAACCATCGGCTCGACGACGCAAGCCGTGCATTGCTTGTGCCCGGCAACCGTTTCGAGATGCTCGAATGCGTGGCCGCGATCGCAGCCGTGGCGGCGGACGAGCTCGACCGCTTGCCCGAGCGGCCCGGTGCGTTGGACGTGCTCGCCCAGCACCTGCTGGGCATGGCGTGCGCGGGCCCGTTCGATCAAGAAGCGGCCTACGCGCAGACCGTGGCGACGCTGCCCTATGCCGACCTTTCGCGCGCCGATTTCGACGCGGTCCTCGACTATGTCGCGACTGGCGGCTACGCGCTGGCAGGCTACGAGCGCTATCGGCGCTTGGTGCGCGACGCGACCGGCCATTGGTGCGTGGCCGATCCTTTGTTCGTGCGCCAATATCGCATGAATATCGGCACCATCGTCGAAGAGCCGATGCTGCATGTCGCGTTCAAGCGCGGCAAGCGCCTGGGCTCGATCGAAGAATATTTCGCGCTCGGCCTCGAGATCGGCGACACGTTTGCGTTTGCAGGCCAGATCCTGCGCTTCGAAGGTTTGCGCGACGGCACGCTCGAGGTTTCGAAAGCCGCCTCCGCCGAGCAGCCCAAAGTGCCGGTCTATGCGGGCGGGCGCATGCCTTTCACAAGCGAGCTTGCGTTGCGCGTGCGCGAATTGCTGCAGGATCCGCCCGCTTGGGCAGGCTTTCCCGCCGACATACGCGAATGGCTGCATCTGCAGCGCAAGCGCAGCCAGATGCCGGACCGCACCGGGCTGCTCGTCGAAACCTTCCCGCGCGACGGGCGCTGGTTTCTGGTGGCTTACTGCTTTGCCGGCCGCAACGCACACCAGAGTTTGGGCATGCTGCTCACAAGGCGCATGGCGCGCGCTGGCCTGCGGCCGATCGGCTTCGTGGCGTCGGACTACGCCATCGCAGTGTGGTCGGCCAAACATGTCGAGCGGCCAAGCGAGCTTTTTGCCGAAGACATGCTCGGCGACGATCTCGAAGAATGGCTCGCCGAAAGTTCGATGCTGAAACGCAGCTTCCGCAACGTCGCGGTGATTGCGGGCCTCATCGAGCGGCGCCATCCGGGCCAGGAAAAATCCGGCCGCCAGGTGACGTTCTCGTCCGACCTCATCTACGACGTATTGCGCAAGCACCAGCCCGGCCATGTATTGCTCAAAGCCGCACGCGCCGACGCCGATGCCGGCATGATCGATCTCGTGCGCTTGGCCCAAGTGCTGAAGGCCGCGCGCGGGCGCATATCGCATCGCAGCTTGGCCCGCGTGTCGCCGCTCGCGGTGCCGATTCTGCTCGAAGTGGGGCGCGAATCGGTGCAAGGCTCCGCCCCCGACGAATGGCTCGCCGATGCCGCCGCTGCCCAAGCGCTGATCGACGAGGCGAGCTTCGAAGACGACGATCCGCAGCAGACTTTGTTCTGAGCAATTTGAAATGCACGCGCGCCTCACGCTCGAAGAAACGCCGTTGTTCGCCGATCCGTCGGGCGCTCTCTATTGGCCCGCGCGCCGCACGCTCGTGGTGGCCGATCTGCATCTCGAAAAAGGTTCGGCGTTCGCGGCCCGCCGTACCTTGCTGCCGCCTTACGATTCGGCCGCGAGCCTTGCCAAGCTGCAGGGGCTCATTCGCAAATTCACGCCCGCACGAATCGTGTGCCTCGGCGACTCGTTCCACGATATACGCGCCGAGGCGCGCATGGCGGCGAACGACGCCGCGTTGCTCAAACGCCTTGTCGCCGCCCACGATTGGGTGTGGGTCGTGGGCAACCACGATCCGGCGATCCCGCCTGCTTTTGGCGGGCGCGTCCTGTCCGAAGTCGTCGAAGACAAGCTTGCTTTGCGCCACGAGCCCGCGGCGCCAAGCGGCTTGGCGCCGGGCGAAATCGTCGGGCATTTCCACCCCAAAGCCGCCGTTTCGACGCAAGCCGGGCGAATCGCGGCACCCTGTTTTGCGCTCGACGGGCGGCGCATGGTGCTGCCGGCCTTCGGCGCCTATGCGGGCGGGCTCGATGTGCTGGACCCCGCTATCGCACGGCTGTTCGGCCGTGCGCGCTTCCGCGTGCTAATGCTGGGGGGCGAACGCCTGCATTTGTTCGGTCGGGAGCGTTTGCTTCCCTTTGCGGCGCACCCGGATACCGCCAAAAAGTCCAATCGGTGATCCATGATGGGGCGGGAAGCGTAAACCCCTCGAAGCCACTTCAAACAAACGGTCTTTCCCGAAAAACAATGTCAGCGGCGCCGATACTCGTTTGGTTTCGTCAGGATCTGCGCCTGACCGACAATCCGGCCCTCGCTGCTGCGGCGGCGACCGGGGCGCCCGTCATTTGCGTCTATATCCGCGACATTGGCGGCGAGGGCGCTTGGGCGCCGGGGGCTGCGTCGGATTGGTGGCTGCATCATTCGCTGGCCTCGCTCGGTGCTTCGCTTGCCAAAATCGGCAGCCGCTTGATCCTGCGCGCCGGTGCGGCCCAAGTTGTGCTCGAAGCACTTGTCGCCGAGACGGGGGCGCAGGGCGTTTATTGGAACCGGCGCTACGAGCCCGCCGCGATCGCGCGCGACTCTGCGATCAAGGCGTCGTTCGAAGCAGGCAACGTTGCCGCCAAAAGCTTCAACGCAAGCCTGCTGTTCGAGCCTTTGACGATCCGCAACAAAAGCGGCGGGCCCTATCGCGTATTCACGCAATTCTGGAAAACATGCATGGCGGGAGATGCACCCCCGCTTCCCATGCCTGCCCCGAAGAAACTCGCGGCCCCATCCGCGTGGCCGATATCGGACGCGCTTGCGGCCTGGAACCTCACGCCGCGCAAACCCGATTGGGCTGCCGGCTGGCAGGATCTGTGGCAGCCCGGCGAAGCAGGGGCCAGTGCAAGGCTCAAGCGGTTTTTGGCCCACGCCGTCGCGGGCTACAAACAAGACCGCAACCGCCCCGATCTCGAAGCCACGTCGCGCCTGTCCGCACATCTGCATTTCGGCGAGATCGGGCCGCGCCAATGTTTCCATGCCGCCCAAGCCGCGGCTGGCGGTACGGCGGGTGCGGACACGTTCCTGTCCGAACTCGGCTGGCGCGAATTCGCGCACCATCTGCTGTTCCAGCATGCCGATCTGCCGGAAGCGCCGTTGCGCGCCGATTTTCGCCTCTTTCCCTGGGCTGACGACGCGGCGAAGCTGCGTGCTTGGCAACGCGGCCAGACGGGCTATCCGATCGTCGATGCCGGCATGCGCGAGCTGTGGCAGACCGGCTGGATGCATAATCGCGTGCGCATGATCGTGGCTTCGTTCCTGGTCAAGCATCTGCTGCTGCCCTGGCAGCAGGGCGAGGCGTGGTTCTGGGACACGCTTGTCGATGCCGACCTCGCCAACAATGCGGCAAGCTGGCAGTGGGTCGCGGGCTGCGGGGCGGATGCCGCGCCCTATTTCCGGATCTTCAATCCGATCCTGCAGGGTGCCAAGTTCGATCCCGATGGCGCTTACACCCGCCGCTTCGTGCCCGAACTCGCCGAGCTGCCGACCGAATATTTGTTCGCACCCTGGGAGGCGCCCGCTTCCGTGCTGACGAAAGCGTGCCTGCGTCTCGGCACCGACTATCCGCTGCCGATCGTCGATCACGCCAAAGCGCGCGCCCGCGCGCTTGCCGCTTTCCAAACGCTGAAGGCGGCGGCTTAGCATGGAGCGCCTCAACATCGCCGTCGTCGGCTCCGGCATTTCGGGTTTGAGTGCGGCCTGGCTGCTCGCCAAGCGCCATCGTGTGACCTTGTTCGAAAAGCAGGATCGCCTCGGCGGCCACACCAACACGGTGCACACAAAAGCGCGCGCCGAAGACGGCTCGGTGCGCGACGTCGCCGTCGATACCGGCTTCATCGTCTACAACGATGCGACGTATCCCGACCTCATCGCGCTGTTCAAGCATCTGGGCGTTGCCGCACGCCAATCGGACATGTCGTTTGCGGCCTCGATCGACCGTGGGCGCATCGAATATTCGGGCGGCACGCTTGCAGGGCTCTTCGCGCAGAAGCGCAACATTCTGCGCCTCGACCATTGGCGCATGCTGCGCGACTGCATGCGCTTCTTCCGCGAGGCGACCGCGTTGTGTGCGGCCGAAACCGACGATCCGCGCGATCTCGGCACGTTCTTGGCGCAAGGCGGCTACAGCCGCGCCTTCGTCGAAAACCATCTGCTGCCGATGGCGGCAGCGATCTGGTCGTGCCCAGCCAAGGCCATGATGGATTTTCCGGTCGTGAGCCTGGCGCGCTTCTTCCGCAACCACGGCCTGCTGCAGATTTTTGACCGCCCGGCCTGGCGCACGGTGCAAGGCGGCAGCCGCACTTACATCGGCAAATTGCTCGAAGATGCGGGCAGCGCTTTGACGCTCGCCCCCGGTGCGGCCGCGATCGAAGCGGGCTCCGACGGCGTACAGGTGCGCGACGCGAACGGGCAGCGTCATCGCTTCGATCGCGTGGTCTGTGCGGCGCATGCCGACGAGACCTTGGCGCTGCTCGCCAACGCCACACCTCTCGAAAAAGAGATTCTCGGCCGTTTCCGCTTCCAGTCCAACCGGGCGATTTTGCATCAGGACGATTCGCTGATGCCCAAGCGTAAGGCCGCGTGGTCGAGCTGGAACTATCTCGCCGAACGTCGCGGTCGCGGGCTCGACGGCGAAATGGCCGTATCGGTCACCTATTGGATGAATCTCTTGCAGGGGCTCGATGCGGCCGTGCCGCTGTTCGTGTCGCTCAATCCGCTGGCACCGCCGGCGATGGCCAAGACGCTGGCGACGTTCGACTACATGCACCCGGTGTTCGACGAAGCGGCGATGGCCGGGCAAAAGCGCTTGGGCGAAATACAGGGCAAGCGCGGGCTTTATTTCTGCGGTGCTTGGACCGGCTACGGCTTCCACGAAGACGGCTTGCGTTCGGGCCTCGATGTTGCAGAATCGCTGGGCGTCAAGCGGCCCTGGGCAACAGCCCAGGCAAACGCGGCCGACTGAAAGAGCCCGGGGAAATGCCAGAAAACTGCCTCTATTTCGGCAATGTGTTGCATGCGCGGCTGCGGCCGTTCCGGCATCGCTTTGCCTACGGCGTTTTCTCGATGCTCGTCGATCTCGATGCGCTGCCGACCCTGGCGCGCGGCTCGCGCCTGTTCGCCTACAACCGGCCCGGCTTGTTCGCGTTCTACGACGCCGACCATGGCGCGCGCGACGGCAGCAAGGTACGCGAATGGGTGCAAGCGCATCTGGACAAGGCGGAGCTCGGGGCGGCGGGTGCCAAAATCTACGCGCTGTGTTTTCCGCGCGTGCTCGGTTACGTGTTCAATCCGCTTACGGTCTATTTCTGCTACGCCGCCGACGGCCGTTTGGCGGCGATGCTGTACGAGGTCAAGAACACCTTCGGCGACCAGCACGGCTATCTCATCCCCGTCGCGGCCGACCGTGCGCCGACCGCACCCGTGGTGCAGCAGGCGGCCAAACATTTCCACGTGTCGCCCTTCATCAACATGGCGCAGCTCTACCGTTTTCGCGTCGCCGAGCCTGAGGAAAAACTCACGCTGCTGATCCGCGAAGACGCCGCCGACGGCGAGTTGCTGGTCGCAAGCCAGACCGGCCGGCGCGTTGCATGGACCGACCGCAATCTATTCCGCGCCTTCGTGCGCTATCCGCTGCTGACGTTCAAAGTGATCGGCGCTATCCATTGGGAAGCGCTGCGCCTTTGGCTGAAAGGTGCCCGCTACCATGCAAGACCAGCCGCTCCCGCAATCCCTGTCGAAATCGTCGTTCGCCATGCTGAAATCTGAAATTCCCGGCCTTGCCCTGCGCACGCTGCTCGCGGCCGGCGAGCATATCGAGATCGGCTGCCTGACCGTGACCTTGCCCGACGGTTCGCAGCGCGTGTTTCGCGGGCCGAAGCCCGGCCCGCAAGCCGAGCTTGCGATCCGCACGAACCGGGCGGCGCGCCAGATCCTGTTCGGCGGCAATGTGGGGTTTGCCGAGGCCTATATGGACCACGGCATCGACTCGCCCGACATGGCGGCGATGCTCGAGCTTGCCGTGCTGAACGAGACGGCGATCGACCCGATCCATTATGGTACCGCGAGCCGCATCGGCCCCATCGTCGGCTATGTGCGCCGCCTGTGGCACGCGCTGCGCGCCAACACGCGCGCGGGCTCGCAGCGCAACATCGCCTACCATTACGATCTCGGAAACGCGTTCTATGAACGTTGGCTCGATCCTTCGATGGCCTATTCCTCGGCCGTCTATCCGACGGGCGTGGCCGATCTCGAAGCCGCCCAGCAAGCCAAGTTCAAGCAGATGGCCACGATGATGGCGGTAACGCCGGGCCAAAAAGTGCTCGAAATCGGCTGCGGCTGGGGCTCCTTCGCGGCATATCTCGCCAAGGAATACCAAGCCAAGGTGACCGCGATCACGGTCAGCCGCGAGCAGCTTGCCCACACGCAAGCCAAGGTCCAGGCCGAAGGGCTCGGCGATCTCGTCGAGACGCGTTTCGTCGATTATCGCGACGTCGAAGGGCGCTACGACAGCATTGCGTCGATCGAAATGTTCGAGGCGGTCGGCGAGAAATACTGGCCTGCCTATTTCGGCAAGCTGCACGATTGCCTGCAGCCCGGCGGGCGTGCGGCGTTGCAGATCATCACGATCGCCGACCAGTGTTTCGAGCGCTACCGCAACGGCGTCGATTTCATCCAGCGCTACATCTTCCCGGGCGGCATGCTGCCCTCGCCCACCGCCCTCAAGCGCGAATACGAGGCGGCGGGCTTGCGTCTCGAGAAGCAGAGCAATTTCGGCGAAGATTACGCGCGCACGCTTGCCGAGTGGAATCGCCGCTTCCAGGCCGCATGGCCCGAGATCGAGCCGCTCGGCTTCGACGGGCGCTTCAAGCGCATGTGGGAGTTCTATCTCGCCTATTGCGAGGCGGGCTTCCGCGGCCGCTCGCTCGACGTCACACAGGTCGCCCTTGTCCGCGCGTGACGACAAAAAACTTCCTGCCTCGCTGCTTGCCGCCTATGCATTGCCGGCATTGCCTGCGGCGATGCTGGGCTTGCCGCTGCTGATTTTTCTGCCCGCCTACTATGTCGAAACCACGACCCTGAGCTTGACCGCCATCGGCGCCGTGCTGCTGGTCGCACGGCTGTGGGACGTCGCCGTCGATCCGGCCATCGGGGCGCTCTCCGACCGCACGCATACGCGCTTCGGGCGGCGCAAACCGTGGATTCTTGCGGCATTGCCGTTCGTGCTTGTCGGCAGCTTCATGCTGTTCGATCCGCCGACGGAGGCGGGGGCGGGCTATCTGCTGCTGTGGCTGCTCGTCGTCTATCTCGGCTGGTCGATGGTGCAGATCCCGCACCAGGCGTGGGGGGCCGAGCTTTCGAGCGACTATGCCGAGCGCAGTCGCATTGCCGCGTGGCGCGAGAGCCTTACCGTCGTCGGTGTGGCGATCGCAGCGTCGCTGCCCACCGTGGCGGTGCAGACCGGGCTCCTGCATCCTGGCGATTCGCCGGAAGGGTTTGCGCTGCATGCGCTCGTCGTTGCCTGCGCCATCCTGCTGCCGATCGCGGCGTTTGTGCTGCTGCGCTATGTGCCCGAGCCCAAGGCCGTTGCGGCCGCTAGCGGTTTCGATTTGCGCGCGGGCTGGCACTTGCTGCGCGACAATGGCCCGTTCCGCCGCCTTGTCGTTGCATATCTGGTGAATGGCGTTGCCAACGCGCTGCCCGCCACGTTGTTTCTGCTCTATGCGGGCAGTGTGCTGGGAGCGGGCGACCAGTCGGGCGCTTTCCTGCTCGTCTATTTCGTGAGCGGCATAGCCGCCGTGCCCTTGTGGCTGCGCGCGGCTAAATTGTGGGGCAAACATCGCGCCTGGAGTGCGTCGATGGTGGCCGCGTGCGGCGCTTTCGCATTCGTGCCGTTTTTGGGCAATGGGGACACTGCGGCGTTCCTTGCGATTTGCCTGCTCACGGGCCTGTGCTTCGGTGCGGACTTGGCCTTGCCCGCCTCGATGCAGGCCGACGTCGTCGATGTCGACACGGCCGGCGGCGGGGGCCAGCGCACCGGGCTCTATTTCGCCATTTGGTCGGTCGCGACCAAGCTTGCGTTGGCCCTCGCACCAGCCTTGGCGTTTCCGGCCCTCGATGCGGCAGGGTTCGTCGCGAACGATCCAACAAGCCCTGGGCATGTTATGCTGGCATTTCTTTATGCGGGCGTGCCGGTCGTTTTCAAGCTCGGGGCCGCCTATCTCATTTGGAATTTCCCGCTCGACGCAGCTGCGCAAGTGCAGTTGCGTGCGCGCATTGCCGAAAGGGTCGGTGCGAGATGATCCGCCGTTTTCTTGTATTGCTAGCGACGACGCTGGCGTTGATGGGGTGCAGTGGCATGAAGATCGAAGATTTCGCGGGCAAGACGCCCGTCTTGAAGATCGACGAGTATTTCCTCGGCCGCACGCGCGCCTGGGGCATTTTCGAAGACCGCTTCGCCAATCTGCGCCGCGAATTCACGGTCGACATCGAAGGCAAGTGGGAGGGCGACGAATTCGTCCTCGACGAGCACTTCGATTATGCCGACGGCGAGAAGGACCGCCGCGTGTGGCGCTTGCGCCGCGTCGGCTCCGATCGCTGGGAAGGGCGCACCGAAGACGCGATCGGCGTGGCTTTGGGCCACCAAGTCGGCAACGCGTTCAGTTTCAAATACAACATCAATCTCAAGATGGGCGAACGGCGCTTGGCCGTGCATTTCGACGATTGGATGTATCTGCAGCCCGACGGCCTGTTGCTCAACCGCGCCTACGTGACCAAATGGGGTTTCGATATCGGCTCGGTCACGCTCGCCTTCAGGAAGGTACCTTGAGGCGAGCCTGGACGAGGCGGACGAGCCAGCCGATGACGGGCAGCTTGGCGTAGACCTCGCGGCTCGCGTCCCAATGGTCGATATGGGCGCAAATACGCCCGTCCGGCGCGAAGCGGATTTCGCTCATGCCGTCGAACGCAAAGCCGTTTCCCTGGTCGTAGTGCCATAGGAGATAGGCGCCTGCGGCCCCGCGCGCTTTGTCGCGCACCGTGAAGCGCGGCATGCCGTGGTCGAACGCCATGGCGAGGGCCGCGCGCATCTTGTCCACACCGGTCACGTCGTTGAACGGATCTTTGAAGCGCACGTCCGGTGTGACGAGGGCGTCGAGCGCATTGAGATTGTCGCGTCGGATGGTTTCGAAAAACGCGACATAGGCGTCGAGTCTGTCCATCACGCGCCCGTCATGCGCCGCACGAGTTTGAAATAGAGCCCGTAGGGCAGCATGCGCAGAAATTTGAGCAGGATGGCAAAGCGGCGCGGGAACACGATTTCGAAGCTGTTGCCGGCAAGGCCTGCCACGAACGCATCGATCGCGTCGTCGATCTCCATCAAGAACGGCATCGGGAAGTCGTTTTTGTCTGTGAGCGGTGTTCGCACAAAACCCGGGTCGACGAGCTGCAGCTTGATGCCGAGCGCATCGCATTCGAGCTTCAGCCCTTCGCACATATTGATGAGGGCGGCTTTGGTGGCCCCATAGGCCGAGGCGGTCGGCAGGCCCGAATAGCCCGCGACGGATGCGACGACCGCGATATGGCCGCGCTTGCGTGTGCGCATGGCGGCAAGCGTGGGGGCGAGCACATTGACCGTGCCCATGAGATTGATCTCGACGAGTTGGCGGAACGGGGCCACGGCAAAGTCGGCGGCCCCCATCGGCAGATGCGTGCCCGCGTTGAACACGGCAAGTGCGAGCGGCCCGATCTCGGCCTCGATCCAGGCGACGGCGTTTTCGCAGGCGTCTTTGTCGGTCGCGTCGAGGGCAAGCGGCACAATGTTCTTGCCGCCCTCAGCGGCCAGCGCGTCGAGGGCAGATTGATTGCGCGCCGACGCCACGACCGTGCGGCCCTCTTTGGCCAAGCGCAAAGCAAGGGCGCGGCCGATCCCCGACGATGCCCCCGTGATCCAGACGATTTCGCTCATGTCAGGCTTTTACGCGCAAACTGCCGCGACCGCCATCCACCCCGACGATCTGGCCCGTGATCCAGCCCGCTTTGGGGCCGAGCAGAAAGGCGCCGAGATTGGCGGCATCCTCGGGCGCGCCGATGCGGCCCAGCGGATGCATCGCATCCATGGCTTTTTCGAGCGACGGGTTCGACAGAAACGCCGCCGCCATCTTGCTGCGGGTGAGGCTGGGCGCGATGCAGTTCACGCGCACATTGGGGGCGAGTTCGGCCGCCAGCGACAGCGCAAGCGCTTCGACCGCCCCTTTGGCCGAGGCGATTACGCTGTGCTGCGGAAAACCTTGGCCGGCCGCCACGCTCGAGAACAGCAGCACGGATCCTTTGGCCTGCGCCAACGCCGATTGCGCTGCTTTGGTCGCAAGCGCTGGCCCGATCACGTTGAGGCGGTAAGCGTCGGCGAAATCGGCGGCGGAAGCGCGTGCCAGCGGCTTCAGCACGATCGAGCCCACGCACCAGGCAAGTCCGGAAATCCCGGAGCCATCGGCGGATGCAGCCGCAACGGCACCGGCGATGCTGGCATCGTCGAGCGCGTCGAACGGGCTCGTCGGCGCGTTCAGTTCCTGGCCAAGGGCGGCGAGAGCGGGGGCGTCGCGCGCAGCCAGATGCAGGCGTTGGCCGTCGGCCGCAAGGCTGCGCGCCAGCGCCTGGCCGATGGCGCCGGTGGCACCGAAAACGAGAATGGGAGCTTGGTTTGTCATCCCAATTACATGGCGTGGCGGGCTGGAAAAACCATGGGTTTGGCGCTATAGTGTTGCGCATGGAAAAGACCCGTCGCGCCTTTTTGTCGTGTGCCGCCGTTGCGGCGACCGCAGGCTTGGTTGCCCCGCGCCAGGCCCTCGCTTTACGCGTCGAAGATCTCGATGTGCCGCGCCAGCGCCTGATCCTCGATGCGTGCGAAACGCGCAACGCCCATCAGCGCGTATTGGCCGACCTGATGGCCGAGCTCGAAGGGCGGGGTGTGGGCGAGGTGCAGGCGCGCGAAACCGCCCAGCAGATGAATTGCCCGTTCTGCGGCTGCGGGCTTGCGGCTGCCGTCGCCGGCGAATTGCCGGACGCGCAGACGGCCCCGCGTTTTTAACCTCGGCGCGTTTCTAATTCCGTCGTTTTAGGGTTCAGCGCTCGCGCGGTCGGCCGGCATAGGTGCCGGTCTGCGGCCAGATCATTTCGAGGCCGATCGGCTGGTCGCCGGGCAGCTTGCGCAAGATGGCCTTGAGGCCGATCGCGTCGGCGTAGCGCTCGGCTTCCGATTCCGCGTGGCCGCGAATGCGCCGGCGCGTGGCTCCCGGCAGCCGGTCGAATGCGGTGCGCGCAAGCTCGAAATTGAACGGGCTTTCGTCGTCGGCAGCCGTGCGGATCGCGCGCGCCACGTGATGGTCCGGCCCCAGCAATTCGCCGACCGATTTGGACAGGATGAAAATTGCACGCACGCGTTCGCGCGGGCGGCCAGCTTGGGAATGGGCGGCGGAAGCTTGGGCGCGGGGGGCTGCGGGAAGTTCTGCCATCGGACGGATCGCCTTGTTGGGCCGGTCCTGCGGCAGTTGCCGTCAGGCCCGGGTCAGTTGAGTTCTGCGCGCAGCTTCTGGCGCAACACGTCGATGGGCACGCGCCGCCCGTCCATGTTGGCGCACCAGAAGGTCCACCCGTTGCATGCCGGCGCCCCCATCACGGCCGCCCCAACCTGGTGGATGGAGCCGCGATGGTCGCCCGACGCGGTCGACGCGGAGAGCGTGCCGTCGGCCCGGATGCGCGCCGACCAGCGACCGCTAGCATCGCTTAGAACCTCGCCCGACCGCAAGAGGCCTCGTTCCACGAGCCAACCGAACGGAATGCGCGGCTCCTCGCGTTTGGCGCGCACATTGAGGAAATCCGGATCGTCGGGCCGCGTGTCGCGGATGCGCGACGTCGCCACGTCCACATAGGTTTCGTCGCGCTCGAAGCCGACGAAACGGCGGCCGAGGCGCTTGGCGACAGCCCCCGTCGTCCCGCTGCCGAAGAACGGATCAAGTACCGTTTCGCCGGGGCGCGTGGACGAGAGCACAGCGCGATACACAAGCGATTCGGGCTTTTGCGTCGGGTGCGCCTTTTTGCCGTCGGCCCCTTTGATGCGCTCCGGGCCGCCGCAGACCGGGATCAGCCAGTCCGAGCGCATCTGGAGCTCTTCGTTGAGCGCTTTCATGGCTTCGTAGTTGAACGTGTATTTGGATTTCTCCGAGCGGGCGGCCCAGATCATCGTCTCGTGCGCGTTGGTGAAACGCCGGCCGCGGAAATTCGGCATCGGGTTGGTCTTGCGCCACACGATGTCGTTGAGGATCCAGAAACCGAGATCCTGCAGCATCGCACCCACGCGGAAGATGTTGTGGTAGCTGCCGATGACCCAGATGGCCCCGTCGGGCTTCAGCGCTTTGCGCGCAGCCGAAAGCCATGCGTGGCTGAATTCGTCGTAGGCGCGAAAATCGCCGATCTGGTCCCAGGCGTCGTCGACCGCGTCGACCTTTGAGTTGTTTGGCCGATGCAGATCGCCCTTCAGCATCAGATTGTAGGGCGGGTCGGCAAAGACCATATCGACCGAGCCCTCGGGCAGCTCGGCCATCTGGGAAATGCTGTCGCCGACGCCGATCAGGCCTTCGGGGAATTCGATGCGCTTGGGCTTGTTCATGGGGCCGCATCCTGAGTCAATGCGGATTCCCGGGTCAACAGATAAACGAATCAGAGGCTTAGTTGGCCCTGCGCCAGGGGCGCGAAACTCAATCGGTGGTGGGGCGAGGGGCCGACAGCCACAATGGATTCGAGGTGGGTTTTGGCGCCGTAGCCCTTGTTGCTGGCCCAGCCATAGGCGGGATAGCGCCGGTCGAGCTTGGCCATGATGCGGTCGCGCACTACTTTGGCGAGAATCGAAGCCGCCGCCACCGACAAAGATTTGCCGTCGCCGCCCACAAGACCCTGCATGCGGCACGGCCAGTCGCGCGGGAGTTGATTCCCGTCGATAAGCGCCGCGTCGGGCATGAAGGGCAGATGGGCGAGTGCGCGGCGCATGGCCAGATGCGTGGCGCGCAGAATATTGAGCCGGTCGATCTCGTGCACGCTGGCGGCCCCGATGCCGAAGGCAAGGTGCCCCAGATGGCGCTGTACGCGCAATTCGGCAAAGGCCGCCTCGCGCTTTGCCTCGCTCAGTTTTTTCGAATCGTCGAGCAGGCCCGAAAGGGCGGGCGGCAGGGCCGTACCCGCAAACGCGACAGCGGCCGCGACCACAGGCCCTGCCAACGGCCCGCGCCCCGCCTCGTCGATGCCGGCCACGCGCCCGCCCAGTTTGCGTTCGTATCGAAGATCCGGCACGTCGAGTCTCTGCCTCCTTGCTTGGCCCGCACTATACGCCGAACAGCCTTTTGGCGATCGCGGTCGAATGTCGACGCGATGGAGTTTTGAAAAGGGCGCTACGCATCGCCGGGCGTGCCTTTGAGCGCCAAGTCGATGCGTTGGTGGCGGCTTTCGTTGGCGCGCGGATTGGCGGCCCCCCAGCGCGTGGCGCGGCGGAAATCGCGGAAGCGCTCGATATCGAGCGGGATTGTCGGCGCCACGCTGCGCATCTTGCCGTCGGCCCCTTCGAAAGCGACCGTGCGGCCGGCAAGGAAGGCTTCGAGCCGTTCGGTCGAGCCGGTGCCGAATTGGTGCAGATGGCAGCCAAACTCGATCTGGCCGCGCAGGCTGCGCGCGAATTTGGCGGCCCCGGGGCTTGCCGTCGCAATCACGCGGCGCACGGCGAGGCCAATGCGCACAAGCTTCAGCCGCTCGAAACGCGCGAGGATTGCGGCCGCCCCAGGCCACGCCAGCAGGCGCATGCCGATGCGCTCGGCCTGCGCGCGTTCGGCTTTGTTCATCTTCTCGGTTGTCTTTGCGAACAGTCGCTCGATATCGACGCGCACGGCAGGGGCGTCGGGCCCAGGCGTATCGAGATCGAGCAGGCGGGCGCGCGCAAAAGCCGCGAGGTTCACGCGCAATTCGGCCTGCTGGCTCAGATCCATCTGCAGGCGGCCGAGCGACAGGCCGCTCGCCCCATTGTCGAGTGCCACGGCCTGGCCAGCCCGGCCGCCCTCGGCCAACGCCAAGGTCGGCTCGAGCCAGCGCACAAACAGCGGATGCAGGCCGATCCGCGGGTTGGCGCTGCTCGAATTCGTGTTTTGTTCGAAAATACGATCGCCACTGCCGTGGCTGGCGCCATAGGGGCCAATTGGCCCCGGCGGACGCTGTCCGCGATCAATCCGGGCGATGAGATTTGCTTCGACTTTGTTGGTTTCTTTTGCCACAATGTTCTCCTAATTTGATATACAGAAAAATATCCGATCTAGGATTAACAATCAAATTATTTTTGTGAAAAGTGGGCAAAGAGTTTTGACCCGCTGCAGGGCGGCCTATATAAATCGTGCCATTCGCACAATTCGGTACGCCTCGGTTCGATTTGCCATGGGATTGCGTCCTGGCAGACAGGGTCGATTTTTGCGTGCCGCCGCCAGGAGACTTCCGATGTCGTTGCCCTTGATGCCCAAAGCCACCGCCGTGTGGCTGGTCGAAAACACCGCGCTGAGCTTCGAGCAGATTGCCGAGTTCTGCGGCATGCATTCGCTCGAAGTGCAGGGCATTGCCGACGGCGAAGTGGCGATGGGGATCAACGGTCTCGATCCGATCGCCAACAACCAGCTCACGCGCGAGGAGATCACGCGCGCGGAAGCCGACCCCGCCGCCCGCCTCGAACTGCTGAAGGTCGATCTGCCGATGCCGGTGCAGCGGCCGAAGGGGGCGAAATACACGCCCGTGTCCAAGCGTCAGGATCGCCCGGCCGCGATCGCGTGGCTGCTGCGCCACCATGCCGAACTCGGCGATGCGGCGATCGGCAAGCTCGTGGGCACCACGAAGCCGACGATCCAGAAGATCCGCGACCGCAGCCATTTCGACATGGCCAACATCAAGCCGACCAATCCGGTCGTGCTCGGCCTGTGCAGCCAGGACGCGCTCGACGAAGCGATCGGCCGTGCGGCCCGTTCGGCCGAGCGCGCGCGCAAAGAGCAGGAACGTGCGGCCAAGCGTGCGGCCAAAGCCGCAACCGACGCGGCTGCCGCGAAGGCCGAAGCGTAAGCTTCAGACTTCCTTCGCGTAGCCTGCGTTTTTGAGGCTCGCGCGGATTTCGTCCAGGATTGCGGGATCGTCGATCGTCGCGGGCGGCTTGTAGCTCTGCGCGTCGGCGATTTTCTGCATCGTCCCGCGCAGGATTTTGCCCGAACGCGTTTTGGGCAGGCGCTTGACGATCACAGCCTGCTTGAACGCCGCGACGGGGCCGATCTTGTCGCGCACGAGGGCGACGATTTCGGCGGTGATCGCAGCGTCGGGTTTGTTGACGCCCGATTTGAGCACGACGAAGCCGAGCGGCACTTGGCCCTTCAATTCGTCGGCAACGCCGATCACGGCGCATTCGGCGACGTCCGTGTGGCTTGCCAGCACTTCTTCCATCTGCCCGGTCGACAGGCGATGGCCCGCCACGTTGATCACGTCGTCCACGCGCGTCATTACGTAGAGATAGCCGTCTTCGTCGATATAGCCGGCATCGCCGGTTTTGTAGCAGCCTGGATATTCGACGAGATACGCATCGATAAAGCGCTGCTCGGCGTTCCACAAAGTGGGGAACGTGCCCGGCGGCAGCGGCAGGCGGCATACGATGGCGCCGATCTCGCCGGCTGCCAGCGCATGTCCGTCGGTGTCGAGCACGGCCACGTCCCAGCCAGGGACGGGCTTGGTCGGCGAGCCGGGCTTGATCGGGAAGAGGGCCCCCGTACCGGTCGGAATGCCGAGGCAGTTGGCGGCGATGGGCCAGCCGGTTTCAGTCTGCCACCAATGGTCCACGACCGGGCGCTGTAGCTTCTGCGTGGCCCAGTCGAGGGTGGCCGGATCGCAGCGCTCGCCCGCGAGGAAAAGTGCGCGAAAGCCCGATAGATCGTATTTGGGGATGAGCAGCCCCTCGGGATCCTCTTTGCGGATCGCGCGGAACGCCGTGGGGGCCGTGAACAAGGTTTTGACGCCGTGGCTCTCGATCACGCGCCAATAGACGCCCGCGTCGGGCGTGCCGACCGGTTTGCCTTCGAACAGCACGGTGGTGCAGCCCGCGAGCAAGGGTGCATAACAAATATAGGAATGGCCGACGACCCAGCCGACGTCCGACGCGGCCCAGAAAACCTCGCCGGGCTTCATGTCGTAGATCGCTTGCATCGAATAATGGAGGGCCACCGCGTGCCCGCCATTGTCGCGCACCACGCCCTTGGGCGCACCGGTGGTGCCCGATGTATAGAGGATATAAAGCGGGTCGGTCGCGAGTACGGGCACGCAATCGGCCGGTGCGGCGGCGGCGACCGCCTCGCTCCAATCGCGGTCGCGGCCTTCAACGAGGGTGCAGGCGAGTTGCTTGCGCTGCAGGATGAGGCAGGCGGCTGGCTTATGCTTGGCGATCGCGATCGCCGCGTCGAGCAGCGGTTTGTAGGGCACCACTTTGGCACCCTCGATGCCGCACGAGGCCGACAGAATGGCCTTGGGCGTGCAATCGTCGATTCGCACGGCAAGCTCGTTTGCCGCAAAACCGCCGAACACGACCGAATGCACCGCACCCAGGCGCGCGCAGGCCAACATCGCTACCAGCGCTTCGGGCACCATCGGCATATAGACGATCACGCGGTCGCCTTTGGCGACACCCGCTTCTTTGAGCGCACCCGCAAGGGCGGCGATTTTCGCCTGCATCTCGGCATAGGTGAAACGCGCGATCGTCCCGGTCACGGGGCTGTCATAGATCACGGCAAGGCGCTCGCCGTTGCCGGCGGCGACATGGCGGTCGATCGCGTTCCAGCATGTGTTGAGTTCGCCGCCCGGAAACCAGCGTGCAACCGGTTTGGCATCGGCATCGAGCACGCGGGCGGGCGGGCGAATCCAGTCGATGCCTTTGGCGATCTCGCCCCAGAATCCTTCCGGATCGCGTCGCGAACGGCTGTGGATTTCCGCATAGGTCGCCATCGGTCGCGTCTCCCTCGTGCTTTTGTGCGCTTTCTTGTTTTGCGTCTCGAACCTTGCCCGGAACTGCCGCAATTGGGAAGGGCCGGGCTGCCCCCCGAAATCGAGGTGCGGCATAGCGCCGCAGGGGGTGCGCAAAAGCGCGGTTTTTGCCTTGTTTTCTGCGGTTTGGCGCCCGGATCGCCGCGATCGGTGGGCACCCAAGCGGGGGGCCGTATGCGCTGTTGAGATTGCCACGCTATGTCGTGTACGTTGACCCCGGTTCGTGGGGAGTCCGGTTCGCCGGTGCCTTGCGGCCAGAACGCAAAAAAAACGTCGATCCGGCACTCATCCGAAACAATAGGCAGGCCATGTTCTCGACCGCTTCGATCCGATCGCGCGCCGCTCGTCTTCTTTTGCCGCTTCTGCTGCTGGCATTTCCGGCCGAAGCGAGCCAGCCGCTGCCCTGGCAGCTCGGCATGCAGCCGGCCGCCACGCCGGTCAAAGAATTCATCGGCTCGTTCCACAACATGCTGCTCGTGATCATCACGCTGATCACGATTTTCGTTTTGGCGCTGCTGCTCTACACGATCGTGCGTTTTCGCGCCTCGGCCAATCCCACGCCGTCCAAGACCACGCACCACACGATGCTCGAGGTCGCCTGGACGCTGGTGCCGGTGCTGATCCTCGTCGTGATCGCGGTCCCGTCCTTCCGCCTCATCTATTTCGCCGACAAGGCGCCCAACGCCGACTTCACGCTGAAGGTGACGGGCCACCAATGGTACTGGAGCTACGAGTATCCGGACCACGGCGCGTTCCAGTTCGACAGCTACATGGTGGCCGACGCCGACCTGAAGCCGGGCCAAGCGCGCCTTCTCGAGGTCGACAACCGCACCGTCGTGCCGGTGGGGGCCACGGTGCGCGTCGTGATCGCGGGCGCGGACGTGATCCACTCCTGGTTCGTGCCGGCCCTCGGCGTGCAGAAATACGCGATGCCGGGGCGTTTGAACGAAATCTGGTTCCGCGTCGACAAGCCCGGCGTCTATTACGGCCAGTGCAACCAGATCTGCGGCGTGAACCACGCCTTCATGCCGATCGCCGTCGAGGCAGTCGATCCCCAGACTTTCGAACGCTGGGCAGCCGAAGCCAAGCGCCGCTTCGCCGACAGCGGCCTGCCGCCTTTGTCGGTGGCCGACGTTCTGGCCCTCGAAGCGCCGCGCATGGCGCTGAACCAAGCCAAGTAAGCCTCGTCTTTCTTTTCGCCTCTCGAACTCTCGCGCCAAGGACACCATTGCAATGAGCGCAACCGCACACGCAGCTGGACACGACGACCATCACGACCACACCCCCACGGGCTGGCGGCGCTGGGTCTATTCGACCAACCACAAAGACATCGGGACGATGTATCTGTTCTTCTCGATCGTGGCGGGTCTCCTCGGCGGGGCAGCCTCGATCCTGATGCGTCTCGAGCTTGCACATCCAGGCGTGCAGTACGTGGCCGACGGTCACCAATGGAACATGATCATCACCGCGCACGGCCTGATCATGGTGTTCTTCGTCGTGATGCCCGCCTTGATCGGCGGGTTCGGCAACTGGCTGATCCCGATGATGTGCGGGGCCCCCGACATGGCCTTCCCGCGCATGAACAACATCAGTTTCTGGCTGCTGCCGCCCGCCTTCCTGCTGCTGATCGGCTCGGCCGTTCTGGGCGGCGGTGCGGGCGTGGGCTGGACGATCTATCCGCCGCTGTCGAACGCGCAGTACCATCCGGGTGCCGCGATGGACATGGCGATCTTGAGCCTGCACGTGGCGGGCGCTTCCTCGATCCTGGGCGCGATCAACTTCATCACCACGATCTTCAATATGCGCACGCCGGGCATGACGATGCACCGCATGCCGCTGTTCTTGTGGGCGATGCTGCTGACGGCGTTCCTGCTGGTGCTGTCGCTGCCGGTGTTGGCCGGTGCCATCACCATGCTGTTGACCGACCGCAATTTCGGCACGCATTTCTTCGATCCGGCCGGCGGCGGCGATCCGGTGCTCTTCTTGCACCTGTTCTGGTTCTTCGGCCACCCGGAAGTCTACATCATGATTTTGCCGGCCTTCGGCATCATCAGCCACGTCGTGTCGACCTTCTCGAAGAAGCCGATCTTCGGCTATCTCGGGATGGCCTACGCGATGACGGCGATCGGCGTGGTCGGCTTCGTCGTTTGGGCGCACCACATGTACACGGTCGGTCTCGACGTCGATACGCGCGCCTATTTCACGGCCGCGACCATGGTCATCGCCGTGCCCACGGGCGTCAAAATCTTCTCGTGGATCGCCACGATGTGGGGCGGGTCGATTGAGTTCAAGGTGCCCATGCTGTGGGCCGTGGGATTCATCTTCCTGTTCACGCTGGGCGGTGTGACGGGCGTGGTGCTGTCGAACGCAGGTGCCGACATCGCACTCCACAACACCTACTACGTGGTGGCGCATTTCCACTACGTGCTGTCGCTGGGCGCCGTGTTCGGCATCTTCTGCGGCTTCTATTATTGGTGGCCCAAAATGACCGGGACGATCTTCCCGGAAAGCTGGGGCAAGCTGCATTTCTGGCTGACCTTCATCGGCGTGAACCTCACCTTCTTCCCGCAGCATTTCCTGGGTCTCGCGGGCATGCCGCGCCGCATTCCGGACTATCCGGACGCGTTCGCGGGCTGGAACCTCGTGTCGTCGTGGGGCTCCTACCTTGCCTTCGGCGCCACGCTGATGTTCGTCGTGATGACGATCATGGTGCTGCGCTCGGGCAAGCGCGTCACGGAAGCCAATCCGTGGGGGCCGCATGCCGACACGCTCGAATGGACGGTGCCGTGCCCGGCCCCGCACCACACGTTCGAGGAGCTGCCGAAATTCAATCCGGCAAGCACGCACTAAGCAACGGACAGGGAAAACACGGCAATGTCCGCAGACGGTGGCTACGAAGCAACGCTGAATCCGGCGCTTGACGCGCCCGGGCTTGGCGCGTCCACCGCTTCGGGCGGCGTTGCCGATTTCGTGGCGTTGCTGAAGCCGCGCGTGATGAGCCTTGTGGTGTTCACAGGCCTCGTCGGGCTGATGCTGGCACCACCGAGCCTGCACCCGTTTGAAGCTGCGGTTGCGGTCGTGTGCATCGCGGTTGCCGCCGGAGCGGCCGGTGCGATCAACATGTGGTACGACGCCGACATCGACGCGTTGATGCGGCGAACATCGACCCGGCCCATTCCGGCGGGCCGCGTCGATCCGTCGGAAGCCTTGGCCTTCGGCGTGGTGCTTTCGATCGCCTCGGTCGTGACGATGATCTTGGCGACCAACTTGGTCGCGGGTGCTTTGCTCGCAGGCTCGATCGCGTTCTACGTGTTCATCTACACGATGTGGCTAAAGCGCAGCACGCCGCAGAACATCGTGATCGGCGGGGCTGCCGGCGCCTTCCCGCCGATGATCGGGTGGGCGGCTGCGACCGGCGACGTGACCCTCGCCCCCATCGTGCTGTTCGCGATCGTGTTCATGTGGACGCCGCCGCATTTCTGGGCGCTCGCTTTGTTCGGCTGCCGCGACTACGCGAAGGCTGGCGTGCCGATGCTGCCCGTCGTCGCGGGCAAACCCGAGACGCGCCGCCAGATCGTGATCTATTCGGTGTTGATGGCCCCGCTCGGCGTCGCACCCTATGCGCTGGGGCTGGTCGGCCCGATTTATGCGGCGGCCGCAACCGTGTTGGGGCTCGTTTTTGTCGCCGGTGCCTTCGCCGTGTGGCGCGACGGCAAAGCCGACGGTGCCGACGCGCCGGATTTTGCCGAGCCAGCCGCACGCCGCCTGTTCGGCTATTCGATCGTCTATCTGTTCTTGCTGTTCGGCCTCATGATCTTCGACCGCGTTCCCTACGCGAACGGGAGCTTCTGATGGACGAAGCGCCCAAGGTCGCCCCCGATTTCGAAAAGCGCCGCCGTGCCAAGAACGTCGCGATTGCGCTGACGCTCGCCGGCTTCTGCGCGCTGTTCTACGCCATCACCGTCGTCAAGATGATCAAATGAGCACCGAACCCGTCCCCGGCACTGCCGCCCAACAGCGTCGCGCGACCGGCCTTGCCGTCGCCGGCATCGGCCTTGGCATGCTGGCGCTGGCCTTTGCGGCCGTTCCGCTCTACCGGCTGTTCTGCCAGATCACCGGCTTCGGCGGCACGCCGCTGGTTGCGACCGCAGCCCCGGCCCAACTCGGCACGCGCCAGGTGACGGTGCGCTTCGACGCCAATGTGATGGGCGGACCGCAGGCTTTGGGCTGGCGCTTCCAGGCACCCTCGTCGGTCAAGGTCACGACCGGCGAAGAGCATCTGATCTTCTACACGGCCGTCAATCGCGGCGCTGAAACCACGACCGGCACGGCGACGTTCAACGTGACGCCGCTGAAAGCCGCGCCCTATTTCCAGAAGATCGCGTGTTTCTGCTTCACCGAACAGACGCTCTCGCCCGGCGAAACGATTTCCATGCCGGTGTCCTTTTTCGTCGATCCGGCGATCGAAACCGACGTCAATATGCGCGACGTGACGACCATTACTTTGTCCTACTCGCTGTACCGCGCGGCCGACCAGGCGAAACTGGCGGCAGCGACACCCAACTGAGGAACCACGATCATGGCCCAGACCTCCGCACACGGGAGCAAGCACCCCTACCATCTGGTCGAACCGAGCGGCTGGCCGGCCTTCGGCTCGCTGTCCGCCCTGGTGCTCGCCGTCGGCGCTTTGCTTGTGATGCATCCCGACCTGTTCGGCGCAAGTTCGGAGGCCTTCTTCAAGGCTTTGGGCCCGTGGAAGCTGGTGCTCGGCTTCGCAATGGTGCTGTTCACGATGTACGGCTGGTGGCGCCAGGTCATCCACGAAAGCATGACCAAGGGCCTGCATTCGCCGGTCGTGCGTTTGGGCCTGCGCTACGCGATGGTGCTGTTCATCGCGTCGGAAGTGATGTTCTTCGTCGCGTTCTTCTGGTCCTACTTCCACTTCTCGTTCTATCCGGCCCTGCACACGATCGGCGGCGTGTGGCCGCCTAAGGACATCATCACGTTCGATCCGTGGGATCTGCCGTTCCTCAACACGCTGATCCTGCTGGCCTCGGGTGCGACAGTCACCTGGGCGCACCATTCGCTGATCGAGGGCAACCGGCAGGGTCTGATCTGGGGTCTCGTTGCGACGGTGGCGCTCGGCATCGCGTTCACGGCCTGCCAAGTCTACGAATACAGCCACGCCGCCTTCTCGTTCGACGCCAACATCTATTCGTCGGTGTTCTTCATGGCGACGGGCTTCCACGGCTTCCACGTGCTCGTCGGTACGATTTTCCTGGCCGTGTGCCTCGTGCGCGCGATCAAGAACCAGTTCACGCCCGAGCGCCATTTCGGCTTCGAAGCGGCGGCTTGGTACTGGCACTTCGTCGACGTGGTGTGGCTGTTCCTGTTCGCGGTCATCTACGTGTTTGGCGAAGGTCCCGTCAGCCTGCCGGGCCACGGCCCGTGGTCGAGCTGATCGGCCTGCTCGCCGCTCGCAGCCTAGGCGTCGTCGATGTTTGACCGGTTCTTCGCCGGCTTCCAGCCGCGCCTGGTGCCGACTCTGCTGAGCCTGCCCGGCGTGGTGATCCTGTTCGGACTCGCGGGCTGGCAGTTCTCGCGCCACATCGAACGCGGGGCCGAAAACGATTTTCGCGCGACCCGTCTTGCTTTGGCGGCCGTCGACGTCGATGCCGCCATGGCCGATCCGGAGGCCCATCGCTTTCGCCGTGTGACGGCCGAGGGAACTTTCGCGCACGACAAGGAACTCTATGTCTATGCGCGTTCGCAGCGCGGCAACGAAGGCTTCTATGTGGTGACGCCGCTGCTGCGCGAGGGCAAGCAAGCCGTGCTCGTCAATCGCGGCTGGGTTCGCAAGGAACTGCGCGATGCGTCCCTGCGGACTGCGGGCCAGCTCGGCGGCGTGCAGCGCATCGAGGGCATTCTGCGCGACGAGCCGCGCCGCGGCCCCTGGATGCCCGACAACGAAATCGCCTCGAACCAGTGGTTCTGGTTCGATCTGCCGGCGATGCAGAAGGCGGCGTCTTTGCCCGCCATGCTGCCCGTCTATGTCGAGGCCGATCTTGAGCCGCGCAATCCCGGCGGCTGGCCGCGCGGCGGTCAGACCCAGACGCAGTTGCCGCGCCCGCATCTGCAGTATGCGTTCACGTGGTTCTGCCTCGCGATCGCCTTGGCGGCGGTCTATCTCCTCTCGCAAAGGCGCAAGCCGTGAACGCGTACGCGCATCTCGAAGCGCGCTTCAAACGCATGAATCTGGTGCGTGACGCGATCGCGATGCTGGAATGGGACGCCGCCGCCATGATGCCGGACGGCGGCTCGGACGCGCGCGCCGACCAACTCGCGGCGCTCAAGCTCGTCGTACACGAGCAGGCGACGTCGCCCGCCCTTGCCGAATGGCTCGATGCAGCCGGCGAAGGGCAGGGGCTCGACTTGTGGCAACGCGCAAATTTGCGCGAGATGAAGCGCAGCTTCGTGCACGCGACGGCTTTGCCTGCAGATCTCGTGGAGGCGCAGTCGCGCGCGGTCTCCACATGCGAGATGCGCTGGCGCACCGCACGCAAGGAAAACGACTTCAAAGGCCTGCTGCCGGATTTGCAGCGCGTGCTCGATCTTGCGCGCGAGGAAGCGCAGATCAAGGCGCAGAAATTCGGCTGCAGCCTCTACGACGCCTTGCTCGACGCCTACGAGCCCGGCGGCAAGTCCGCCGCGATCGACGCGATCTTCGCCGATCTCGCGGCGTTCCTGCCGGGCTTCATTGCTGCAGCACTCGAGCGCCAGGCGCGCAAGCCCGCCCCCATTGCTTTCGACGGGCCGTTCCCGGCGGATGCGCAGAAGAAGCTTGCCGCCGAGCTTATGGCGGCCGTCGGTTTCGATTTTGCGCATGGCCGCCTCGACACGAGCCACCATCCGTTTTGCGGCGGCGTGCCGGACGACGTGCGCCTCACCACGCGCTGGGACGAGGCGGATTTCGCCAAGGGCCTGATGGGCGTGATGCACGAAACCGGACATGCGATGTACGAGCGCGGCCTGCCGCTCAAGTGGCGCCATCAACCGGTGGGCTTTGCGCGCGGCATGAGCGTGCACGAGAGCCAATCGCTGCTCGTCGAAATGCAGGCCGCGCGCAGCGACGCGTTCCTGGCTTACCTCGCCCCCAAGGCGGCGGCAGCCTTCGGCAAATCGGGTCCGGCTTGGACGGTCGAGAATTTCGCGCGCGTCTATCGCCGCGTACAGCGCGGCCTCATCCGCGTGGATGCCGACGAGGCCACGTATCCTGCACACGTGATCCTGCGCTACCGGCTCGAGCGCGCGATGATCGAGGGCCGCTTGGCGCTCCGCGATCTGCCGGGGGCGTGGAACGACGGCATGCGCGAACTCGTGGGCACCGTTCCGCCCGACGACCGCGACGGCTGCCTGCAAGACATCCATTGGCCCGGCGGTGCGTGGGGCTATTTCCCGACCTACACGCTGGGAGCCATGACGGCCGCCCAATTGTTCGACGCCGCCAAGCGCGCGGACTTGGATATCGTGCCGTCGATCGGCAAGGGCAATTTTGCGCCGCTGATGGCGTGGCTGCGCAAAAACGTGCACGAACAAGGCTCGCATCTCGACACCGATGCGCTGCTCGTGAAGGCCACCGGCAAGACGCTGGACGCCGAAATCTTCAAAGCGCACCTTAAGGCGCGCTATCTCGACGCCTGACGCGCGCCTTATCGACGGAGACGAAAAAGCTCGTGCGCTACATTTCGACCCGCGGCCAAGCGCCTTCCCTTGCTTTCGACGACGTGCTGCTCGCAGGCCTCGCGCGCGACGGCGGGCTATACGTGCCGGAAGCCTGGCCGCAATTCTCGCAAAGCCAATGGCGCGCGTTGCGCGACCGGCCTTATGCCGAGATCGCGGCTGCCGTGCTGCGACCGTTCGTCGGCGGCACCATTGCCGACCGCGATCTTGAGCGCCTTGCAGCCGAGACCTATGCGGGCTTTGGCCATCCGGCGGTCGCCCCCTTGAAGCAGCTTGGCCCCGGCCTGTGGACGATGGAATTGTTCCACGGGCCCACGCTTGCTTTCAAAGACTATGCGCTGCAACTCGTCGGCCGCCTGTTCGACCATGTGCTGGCCGCCAAGGGAACGCGCGTGATGGTCGTGGGGGCCACGTCGGGCGATACGGGGCCCGCAGGCATTGCCGCGTGCATGGACCGGGCGGCCGTCGATATCGTGATGCTGCATCCCAACGGGCGCACCTCGCCCGTGCAGCGCCGCCAGATGACGACGGTGCTGTCGGCCAATGTGCGCAACATTGCACTCGAGGGCACCTTCGACGATTGCCAGGACGCGGTGAAAGCCCTGTTCAACGATCTCGAATTCCGCGACCGCTACAATCTCTCGGCCGTCAATTCGATCAACTGGGCGCGCGTGGCCGCCCAGATCGTCTATTACGCGCATGCGGCGTTGTCGCTGGGCGCACCCGATCGCGCCGTCGATTTCTGCGTGCCGACCGGCAATTTCGGCAATATGCTGGCGGCCTATGGCGCCAAGCGCATGGGTCTGCCTGTAGGCCGCATGATCGTTGCGACCAACCGCAACGACATCATGGCGCGCACGGTCGCCACGGGCCGCATGGCGCTTGAAGCCGTCGCCCCCACCGTATCGCCATCGATGGACGTGCAGATCTCGTCCAATTTCGAGCGGCTGATGTTCGAACTCAACGCGCGCGACGGGGCCGCCACCGCCGCCATGATGGCGAAGTTCCGCACCGACGGACGCTTGGAATTTGCCCCCTCACAGCATGCCGATCTTGCCGCCGAGTTCGACGCCGGGGCCTGCGACGAAGCGGCCACGCTTGCCGAAATCGGCGAAACCTATCGCACCACGGGCGAACTCATAGATCCGCACACGGCCGTTGCGCTGCATGTGGCGCGCAAGGCCAAACGTTCCGACAACCCGGTCGTGGTCGCCTCGACAGCACATCCGGCGAAATTTCCCGATGCGGTCGAGCGTGCGGCCGGCGTGCGCCCGGCTTTGCCGCCGCGTTTGGCCGATTTGTTCGAACGGCCCGAACGCGTCGAAGTGCTGCCCAACGATCTTGCGCGCGTCAAACAGGTCGTGGCCGATCTCGCAGCGAGGGCACGATGAGCGTACGCGTCGAAAGCCTTGCCAATGGCCTGCGCGTGGCGAGCGACCGCATGGATCAGGTCGAAACCGTTTCGGTCGGCATCTATGTGGGTGCCGGAACGCGCCACGAGCCGGCGGCCTTGAACGGTGTCGCGCACATGCTCGAGCATATGGCGTTTAAGGGCACGGCCCGGCGCGACGCCAAGGCGATCGCCGAAGAGATCGAAAATGTCGGCGGCTTTATGAACGCGCATACGGGGCGCGAGCAGACCGCCTATTACATCAAATGCCTCAAGCAGGATTTCGACCTCGCCCTCGACATCCTCGCCGACATTTTCCTGAACTCGTCCTACGACCCGGCCGAGTTCGAACGCGAGCGCGGCGTGATCCTGCAGGAGCTCGGCCAAGTCGAAGACACGCCCGACGACGTGATCTTCGACCGTTTCCAGGAAACGGCTTATGCGGGCCAGGCGCTTGGCCGGCCCGTGCTGGGGACGGCCGATATCATCCGCAAATTGCCGCGTGCGGCCGCCCTCGATTGGCGTGCGGCGATCTATGCGCCGAGCAATGTGGTGCTCGCAGCAGCGGGCAATTTCGACCCCACCCATCTCGCCAACCGTGCCGATGCGCTGCTGGGCGCTTGGCGTGCGAACGGTGCCGCCCTCAACGAAGTGGCGCGCTACACCGGCGGCGAGTTCCGCGACGACAGCGATCTCGAGCAAGCGCATCTGGTGATCGGTTTCCCCGGCGTGGGTTTTGCGGATCCCGACTATTGGGCCGTGCAGGTCTTGGCGACGATGCTGGGCGGCGGCATGTCCTCGCGTCTGTTCCAGGAGATCCGCGAAAAGCGCGGCCTGTGCTATTCGATCTCGGCGCATGCCGCCTCGTTCGCCGACGGCGGCATGTTCGATATCTATACAGGGACCGGCGAAACCGAGATGGCCGAACTCATTCCGGCCCTTGTCGACCAGCTGCGCGGTGCACGCGCCAAGGCCAGCGACGCTGAATTGCGCCGCGCCAAAGCGCAGATGCGCGCAGGTCTGCTCATGTCGCTCGAAAGTACGAATGCGCGCATGGATGCGCTCGGCGCCAATCTGCTGATCTTCGGGCGCGACATCACGCCCGAGGAAGTGACCGCAAAGGTCGAGGCCGTCGCGCACGAGGATCTGATGCGCGTGGCCGCGCGCATCTTCGCCGGCCGCCCGACCTTGGCGGCTTTGGGGCCGCTCGCCAATCTCGAAAGTCTCGAAAAAATCGCGGCCCGAATCGCCGCGTAAGATTCTAGGCGTGGCCCGCTTCGCCCGAGAGGCGGCTCAAATCCACACCGAGCCGACCGATCGCGCGCTGCCACAGCGTGTCGAGCCCCTGGTCGAAAACGAGATCGGCATCGGCCGGCACGGTGAGCCAGCCATTGCGCTGGATCTCACCTTCGAGCTGGCCTGCCGACCAGCCGGCACAGCCCAGGGCCAGCAGCGAACGCTGCGGCCCGTCGCCGATGGCGAGCGCTTTCAGAATGTCGATCGTCGCCGTAAGGGCGATGCCCGGCATCACACGCATCGAGCCGTCGTGCATGTAGTCGTCCGAATGCAGCACGAAACCGCGGCCCGATTCGACCGGCCCGCCCGAGCGCAGCAGGATTTGGCGCGTGCGCGGGCTGCTCGGGATTTCGAGCTGCTCGAGCAGGTCGGGGAAGCTCATCTGTTCGAATGGCCGGTTGATGACGAGGCCCATGGCGCCGTCGGGATTGTGCGCGCACATGTAGATGACCGAGCGCTCGAAGCGGGAATCGGACATTGAGGGCATCGCGACCAGCAGGTGCCCCGCGAAGAAGGTCGGAATCTCGATGCGTGTGCGCGCCATATCCAATATAGAATAGCACAGCTTCGGGCGAATTTGCAGGCTTGCCGAGGGACTGAATTGACGCGTTTCAGACTGTGGATATTGCTGGCTCTTTCGCTGCTCGCACACCCCGGTGCGGCGTTTGCGGCTGCGTCCGATTGGGTGCGCCATCCCGAGATCGCTTTGCGTCTAGTTGCCGCCAATTCGGGCACGGGCACGCAAGGCGCCGTCGGTTTGGGGCTCGAGATGCAGTTGGCTCCGGGCTGGAAAACCTATTGGCGTTCGCCTGGCGATGCCGGTCTGCCGCCGACAATCGACTGGGCGGGCTCGGACAATCTCGCGAACGCGGCACTGCGCTTCCCCGTGCCCGAACGCTTCACGCTGTTCGGGCTCGAAACCTACGGCTATGGCGGCACGGTTATCCTGCCGATCGAGGCGGTGCTGCATACGCCGGGCGAGGCGTTGCGCGTGCGCGCAGGCGTGGACGTGCTGGTGTGCGAGGTCGTGTGCATTCCCTATCGCGCCGAACTTGCCCTCGATCTTGCAGCCGGGCCCGGCGTGCCCTCGGACCAGGCGCATGATTTGGCGCGCTTTGCCTCGTCCGTTCCGCCGGTCGATGCGGCCGGTGCGGGCGTCAACGGTTTGGCGATCGAAGCGGCCGATTTAAGGGCGGGGCCACCGGCGTCGCTGCTTGTGCAGGTGCGCGCCGAGCCGTCTTTGTCGGTCCCCGATCTTTATGTCGAAGGCCCGCCGGGCTGGAGCTTTGCCAAACCCATCGTGCAGTTTTCCGACGGGGGCAGGCTTGCGACGATGATCGTGCCGGCCGCAGCAGGGCCGGGCGCAGAAAAACTTGGGCCCGGTGCCAGCGCGACTTTCACGCTGGTTGATCGCGGCCGTGCCGTCGAGCGCACGCTGACGCTCGGAACGGCCCCGCCGGCCGCTTTGTCGGGCTCGCTTCTGGCGATGTTGGCGGTCGCTTTGTTGGGCGGCCTCATTCTCAATTTGATGCCGTGCGTTTTGCCCGTGCTCGCCATGAAGCTTGCGGGGCTCGTGTCGCACGCGCGCGAAGACCGGCGTGCGACGCGCCTCTCGTTCCTGGCAACCGCCGCCGGGATCGTTGTGGCGTTTGCGATATTGGCCGCAAGTCTCGTTGGCCTCAAAGCGGCGGGCGAGGCGGTGGGTTGGGGGTTGCAGTTCCAGCAGCCTTGGTTCTTGGCGGCGATGGCGCTCGTCCTCGTGGGCTTTGCCGCCAATCTCTGGGGCTGGTTCGAAATCCCAATGCCGGCCGCCTTCGGGCGCGTGGGCGACCCCAAATTCGGCGGGTCGTTTGCGACCGGCCTGTTTGCAACATTGCTTGCGACACCGTGCTCGGCACCCTTTGTCGGCACCGCTGTCGGGTTTGCGCTGGCGCAAGGGCCTGTCGAGATTTTCGCGATCTTCATGGCGCTGGCCCTTGGGCTCGCGGCCCCCTATCTCGCCGTCGCGGCCGCACCGGGCCTCGCCCAGGCTCTGCCGCGCCCCGGCCGTTGGATGGGCGTGCTGCGTGCGGTGCTGGGCCTCGCCCTTGTCGGCACGGCCGTATGGCTTGCAAGCGTGCTGGCGGCCCAGCTTGGGTTTGCGGCAGCACTGGCGCTGGCTTCTGCCCTGGTGGGTCTCGCACTCGGGCTGTTTTTGTTGCGCGCGCGCCGCCACGTGCGGCAGCGCGTGTGGCTCGCAAGTATTTGCGTGTTCGTGGCCGTCGCGGTGCCGCCGCGTCTGGCAACGGCACCGGCAAGCGCATTGACGGCGGATCCTGCGATCGCATGGGTCGCGTTCGACCGCACCGAAATCGACCGCGCGGTCGCATCCGGCCGCGTGGTTTTCGTCGACGTGACGGCCGATTGGTGCGTGACCTGCCAAGTCAACAAGCGCCTCGTGGTGGTGCGGGCTCCCGTGCTCGACCGGCTGCAGAGCGCTGGCGTGGTCGCGATGCGCGCCGATTGGACGCGGCCCGACGCCCGCATTTCGGCCTATTTGGCGAGTTTCGGGCGCTACGGCATCCCGTTCAACGCCGTCTACGGGCCGGGCGCACCGGGCGGCATCGCACTGCCCGAATTGCTGAGTGCCGACGCCGTGCTCGCCGCCCTCGCCCAAGCCGCCGCCCCCGTTGCAATCTCGCGAGCACCCCTCTAAATCCTAGTCCCGTACCCTTTCCCCGACAGCCGCCCCCTTAGGGGGCGAAAGGACATTCCCATGACGATCAAGGCAGGCGACAAGGTTCCGGCAGTGAAGCTCAAGTCGATGACCAAGGACGGCATCAAGGACTTCACGACCGACGACATCTTCAAGGGCAAGAAGGTCGCGATCTTCGGCCTGCCGGGCGCCTTCACGCCGACCTGCTCGGCCAAGCACCTGCCGGGCTTCGTCAACCATTACGACGCGCTGAAGGCCAAGGGCGTCGATACGGTCGCGTGCGTGTCGGTCAACGACGCGTTCGTGATGGACGCTTGGGGCAAGGCGCAGAATGTCGGCGACAAGGTCATGATGCTGGCCGACGGCAACGCCGATTTCGCCAAAGCGCTCGGCATCGAGATGGACGGCACGGGCTTCGGCATGGGCCTGCGCATGAAGCGCTTCTCGATGTACGTGGTCGACGGCGAAGTGAAGACTTTCAACCTTGAAAAGCCCGGCGCTTTCGAAGTTTCGAACGTCGAGACGATGCTCACGCAAGTCGGCTGATCCGCCGGCCTTTTCGCGTATCCAACGCCGACCGTGCCCACCGCGCGGTCGGCGTTTCTTTTTCTAGTTGCCGCGCGTGGCGGCAATCGCACCGCGCGCGAGCGCGTCGGCGCGTTCGTTTTCGGCGTGGCCGGCATGGCCTTTGATCCAGCGCCATTCGACGTCGTGCGGCTCGGCCGCCGCGAGCAACGCCTGCCATAGATCGACGTTTTTGACCGGCTTCTTGTCGGCGGTTTTCCAGCCGGTGCGCTTCCAGCCATGCACCCATTTGGTGATGCCGTCGCGCACATAAACGCTGTCGGTCCACAGCCGCACGCGCGCGGGCCGTTTGAGGGCCTTCAGCGCTTCGATCGCTGCCATCAGTTCCATGCGGTTGTTGGTGGTCGGGTTTTCGCCGCCCGACAATTCTTTTTCGATGCCGCGAAAGCGCAACAAGGCACCCCAGCCGCCGGGGCCGGGATTGCCGCTGCATGCACCGTCGGTGAAGATTTCGACCGTACCGTCCGCAGTGCTGTCGTCCGGACTCACTTGGGCTCCAGCAGGATTTCGGCCTCGACGTCGATTCGCACGCTCGTGCGCCCGGGCTCGGCGACGGGTGCGGGGGCCGCATCGGCCATGGCGGCGGCACGCAATGCCATGCGCGGCTGCGGCATGGCATTGCCGGTTTCGCCGATGCGGATCGTGCGGATCGCAGCCACGCGCCGGTCGAGGGCGGCTGCCACGCGCGCGGCGCGCGCCTGCAGCCGTACGAGCGCTTCCTCGGTCAGCGCGTCTTGCGCGGCACGGGCAGCCTCGCGCGTGAGATCGAAGCCCATGCCCGAAATCGCGAGGCCGGTTTCCTGCAAGCCGCCGACGAGGGCGAGCAGCGAAGCCGCATCGCTCGAAATCAGATCGAGTGTGGCGACCGCGCGCCAGCGCACCGGTCGGCCCTGCACGCGCTCTTCGTTGGCCCAGGCCCCGCCGGTTTGGACAGTCACGCCCGCAACGGTTTTGGCGCGTGCGACGGCGGCTTCCATGCGCCGGTTGACCTCGGCTTGTGCGGCAGCTGCCGTGGCGGCGTTTGCCTCGGCGCGCAGCGACACGGTGAGCCGGTTTTGCACAATTTCGCGCTCGGCCGACTCGGTTAAAGTGAGCACGGTCTGCGCATCCGCCGTGGCGGCGAACGCAAGCAGCAGCAGGGCTGCGATCAGGTGCTTCACGCGGTCTCTCCGTTTTCGATGCCGTAGGCGGCAAGATTGCCGGCCCCGGCATGGAAACGCAGCTTTCGCGCATATTCGAGCGGGTCTTTGGGTTTGACGAAAGCGCCTGGCGGATGGTTGAGCCAGTCGTAAAGGCGCGTCAGCAGAAAACGCAGCGCCGAGCCGCGCGCGAAAATCGGCAGGGCGGCGAGCTCTTCGGGCGAAAGCTTGCGCGTGCGCACATAGCCCGCCACGAGGCGGCGTGCCTTGGTCGCGTTGAAAGCGCCGTCGGCTTCGAAGCACCAAGCGTTGAGGCAGATCGCCAGATCGTAGGCGAGGAAATCGTTGCACGCGAAATAGAAGTCGATCATGCCCGAAAACGCGTCGTCGAGAAAAAACACGTTGTCCGGAAACAGATCGGCGTGGATCACGCCGAAGGGCAGGTCCTTGGGCCAGTTGCGCTCGAGATATTCGAGCTCGCGCGCGAGTGCGTCGGCCAAGCCCGCTTCGACCGTGTCGGCGCGCGGTCGGCAGGCTTCGAAGAGCGGCCGCCAGCCCGCCGGTCCCAGCGCGTTGGCGCGGGTCAGCGCAAAATCCTGCCCGGCCAGATGCAGGCGTGCGAGAGCGTCGCCGACTGGTGCGCAATGCGCGAGGGTTACGCGCCGCGGCCACACGCCCGCAAGGAAACTCACGATCGCCGCGGGCCGGCCGCACAATTCGCCGAGCACGGCCCCGTCGGTGCGGTGGATCGGCGTGGGGCACGCAAGGCCCTTGGCCGCGAGATGGTCCATGAGGCCGAGGAAAAACGGCAGATCCTCGCGCTTCACGCGCTTTTCGTAGAGGGTGAGGATGTAGCGCCCCTGCGTCGTCTCGACGAGGAAGTTCGAATTTTCCACGCCCTCGGCGATGCCGCGATAGCCCCGGAGTCCGCCGATCGCGTATTGGCCCAGAAAGGCCGCGAGTGCGTCGTCGTCAACCTCGGTATAGACGGCCATTCCGCGCGCTCAATCTTCGAGGATGCGCGGCAGATTGAAATGCACGTCTTCGCGCGCCGTCACGACCTCTTCGATCGTCACGGCGTAGCGCGCCCGTGCGGCAGCCAGCGTCTCCTGCACAAGGATCTCAGGTGCAGATGCGCCCGCCGTTATGCCCATGCGCCGCAAGGGACCGAGGGCGTCCCAGTCGATGTCGGCCGCACGCTGGACGAGATGCGCGTTGCGGCAGCCGGCTTTGCGCGCCACTTCGACGAGGCGCATCGAGTTCGACGAGTTGGGCGAGCCCAGGACGAGTACTGCATCGGTATCGGCGGCCATCGCCTTGACGGCCGATTGGCGGTTGGTCGTGGCGTAGCAGATGTCGTCCGAGCGCGGCGGGCGGATCTGCGGATAGCGGCGCTGCAATACCGATACGATCCCGGCCGTATCGTCGACCGACAAAGTCGTCTGGGTCGAAAAGGCAAGCTCGCGGTCGGCGGGCAGTTCGACGCGCTCGGCCTGTTCGACGTCTTCGACGAGCGTGATAGCACCTTCCGGCAATTGACCGAGCGTGCCGACCACTTCGGGATGGCCGTCGTGCCCAATCAGCACAATATGGCGCCCGGCTTTGTAGTGATGCTCGGCCGCCGAATGCACCTTGCTGACGAGCGGGCAGGTGGCGTCGAGATAGAACATAGCGCGCCGCTCGGCCTCGGCGGGCACGGCTTTGGGCACGCCGTGGGCCGAGAACACGACCGGCCGGTCGCTCGGCACGGCGTCGAGTTCGTCCACGAAAACGGCTCCTTTGGCCTCAAGCGCTTCGACGACAAAGCGATTATGGACGATTTCGTGGCGTACGAAGACGGGTGCGCCGTATTTTTCGAGCGCGCGTTCGACGATCAGAATGGCCCGGTCCACGCCCGCGCAGAATCCGCGCGGGGTAGCCAGCAGGACGGTCAGCGGCGCTTGTGCGGTCATGGCGGTTTCTCTAGTGTCGGGAAGATAGTTACACCGGAGTCGCGCAGCAGCGCCAGCCCCGGTTTCCGGCCCCCAAACCGACCAGGAAGACTGCAATGACCGCTCCCAACGTGCCCCAGAAAGCGCCCTATCCGATCGACGTCGAAGCCGGCAAAGCCTATTGGTGGTGCAGCTGCGGGTTGTCAAAAAAGCAGCCTTTCTGCGACGGCAGCCATGCGGGCTCCGGCATGCAGCCGATGAAGTTCGAGGCGACGGAATCCAAGAAACTCTTTTTCTGCGGCTGCAAGGCCAGCAAGAATCAGCCCTTCTGCGACGGCGCGCACAAAAACCTCCCGTGATGCCGCCTGTGCGCATATTGGCGGCAGCCGGGTTGGCGCTATTTGCCGCTGCCTGTTCGGGCGAGCCGCCGACCTCCGTGGTCTGCCCGCGGCCGGGCATTTTGCCCGACGCCAATACCGTCGCCGTGTTCCGCGACGGCAGCGGGCGCGATATTACCGACATGCTGGTCCAGTCGCAGATCGTCGAAGTGCGCGTCGATTGCACTTATGCAACGCGCGGCAGGCGCCCGTCTGTCACGCTCGAACTGCAGATCGCGATTGCGGCCGAGCGCGGGCCCGCCGATCGCACGCGGCGCGCCGCAGTGCCTTATTTTGTCGCGATCGTTGATGCCGAGCGCAACGTCGTCGCCAAGGAGACGTTTACGGCGGCCTTCGAATGGACCGACAACCGGCCGCGTGTGGGCCGCGTCGATATCTGGGAGCCCTATATTCCGCTCCAGCGGAATATGGACGGGCCGAGCTACCAGGTGCTGGTCGGATTCCAGCTGACGGCCGACCAATTGGCCTGGAACCGCAGCCAGCGCCCGACACGCTGAGATTTATCCCCAGTTTTCGGACGCCGCCGATGGTCCGTCTGTGCGATCCGCCTTGACCGGGCGCCTACGCAAGCTATGGTATTTGCTGCGATCCGCGGACTGCCATATCCGCGAAACGCCTCCCACGCGGGAGAGAGCCCCGACCGGCCATCGTCCCGGTCCTGGTTGGGGACGCCGAAGGAGCAACCGCCCCGGAAACTCTCAGGCAAACGGACCGCGTGGCGAGCCGTAACTCTGGAAAGTGAGCCGCACCTGTGGGTGCCGCTCCACCGAAGAGGTAAGTCCGCCGACGATCGCGGACGATTCTTTCAGGTCCAAGGACAGAGGGGGCATGCGCTGGCGGAATAGACCGCCCCGGCGCATGCGTTGTCCCGTCCTTGGCAGAGTGTGCGTGGGAGTACGTCGCGTGGCCGAATCCGAAAAGCTGCAAAAGACGCCGCTGCATGCGCTGCATGTGGCCCTCGGCGCCAAGATGGTGGAATTCGGCGGCTACGACATGCCGGTTCAGTATCCGGCTGGCATCCTCGCCGAGCATCTGCATACGCGAAACGCCGCAGGCCTCTTTGACGTGTCGCATATGGGTCAGGTCACGCTGCACGGCCCCGATGCGGTGACCGCCCTCGAGACGCTGGTGCCGGGCGATCTTGCGATCCTCAAAGAAGGGGCCATCCGCTATTCGATGTTCACCGACGAGGCGGGCGGCATCCTCGACGATTTGATGATCACGCAGCGCGGCTCGAACCTGTTTCTGGTGGTGAATGCCGGCTGCAAGCTCGCCGACATCGCGCATATGCGCGCGAAAATCGGCAGCCGCACGAATGTCGAATACCACGAAGACCGCGCCTTGTTGGCCCTGCAGGGGCCGGCGGCGGCAGCCGTGATGGCGCGCCTTGCCCCCAACGCGGTCGGCCAGAAATTCATGACGTTCCGTACGGGCGATGTGGCCGGCATCCCGTGTTTCTTCACGCGCTCGGGCTATACGGGCGAAGACGGTTACGAGATTTCCGTCCCCGCCGCCCGTGCGGCCGACCTGGCGACGGCCTTGTTGGCCGAGGCGGAAGTGAAGCCCATCGGCCTTGGGGCGCGCGACTCGCTGCGCTTGGAGGCCGGACTTTGCCTGTACGGCCACGATATCGACACCACGACGTCGCCCATCGAGGCCGATCTTGCCTGGTCGATTTCCAGGCGTCGGCGCACGGAGGGCGGATTTCCGGGGGCAGCGCGCATCCAACGGGAATTGGCGCAAGGCCCCGCACGCCGCCGTGTGGGCATTCTGCCCGACGGGCGCGCACCTGCGCGCGAAGGCACGGAAATCGTCGATGCGACCGGTGCGAAGATCGGCACCGTCACGTCGGGCGGTTTCGGGCCCAGCGTCAATGCGCCGATCTCGATGGGCTATGTCGCGAGCGCTTTTGCAGCCCCCGGCACGCCTATCGGCCTCGTCGTGCGCGGCAAGACGCTGCCCGCGCGCGTCGCCCCCATGCCCTTTGCCCCCCATCGCTATTTCCGCGGATAAGCCGCCGCAGATACGCCCCCTCAAGGAGTTGCCCCATGTCCGAACTGCGTTTCACCAAAGACCATGAATGGATCCGCGTCGAAGACGGCGACGTCTACGCGATCGGCATCACGGCGTTCGCGCAAGGCCAGCTTGGCGACGTCGTGTTCGTCGAATTGCCGGAGATCGGCAAGAAGGTCGCAAAAGGCGGCCAGGCGGCCGTGGTCGAATCGGTGAAGGCGGCGTCCGACATCTACGCGCCCGTCTCGGGCACGGTCGTGGCGGCGAATGATGCGCTTGCGGGCGAGCCCGGCCTCGTCAACACCGATCCGACCGGGGCCGGCTGGTTCTTCAAATTGAAGGCCACCGAAACGGCCGAATTCCAGGATCTGATGGACCAAGCCGCCTACGACGCGTTCGTCGCGTCGCTGGGCTAAGGGAGCATTTCGCCATGCGCTATCTGCCGCATACTGCCGAAGACCGCCAAGCGATGCTGGCGACGATCGGTTTTGCCAACGACGAGGCGCTGTTCGTCGATGTGCCGGCCCATGCGCGGCTCTCCGGACCCGTCGCGGGCTTGAGCCTCACCAAAAGCGAGATCGAGGTCGAGCGCCATCTTCAGGCCCTCGCCGCCAAGAATCGCCCGGCGGGTTCGATGGCGAGTTTCCTTGGCTGCGGTGCTTATCGCCATCACGTGCCGGCCTCGGTCGACTACATCATCCAACGCGGCGAGTTCCTGACGAGCTACACGCCCTACCAGCCCGAGATCGCGCAAGGCACGTTGCAGTATCTGTTCGAGTTCCAGACCCAGGTCGCTTTGCTGACGGGCATGGAAGTCGCCAACGCGTCGATGTACGACGCGGCCACTTCTTGCGTCGAAGCCGTGATGATGGCCAACCGCATTACGCGGCGCGGCAAGGCGATCCTGTCGGGTGCGCTGCATCCGCATTATCGCGAAACGGTCGAAACGCACGGCCGCTTCTCAGGCTTCGCGGTCGAGGCGTTGGCGCCGTCGCCCGACGGGCTCAAGGGCTTGGCAGAACGCATCGACGCCAAAACATCGTGCGTCGTCGTGCAGTATCCCAACGTGTTCGGCCGGCTCGAGGATTTTTCGGCCCTTGCTGCCGCCTGCCAGAAAGCGGGCGCGCTGCTCGTGTGTGCCGTGCCCGAAATCCTGTCGATGGGCGCCGTAACGCCGCCCGGCGACATGGGGGCCGACATCGTCGTGGCCGAGGGCCAGTCGATTGGCAACCCGCTCAATTTCGGCGGCCCTTACGTAGGGCTGTTTGCGGCCAAGGAAAAATACGTACGCCAGATGCCGGGCCGTCTGTGCGGCGAAACGGTCGATGCCGACGGCAAGCGCGGCTGGGTGCTGACCCTCTCCACGCGCGAGCAGCATATCCGCCGCGAAAAGGCGACGTCGAACATCTGCACCAATTCGGGCCTGTGCGCGCTCGCCTTCACGGTGCATCTGTCGCTGCTGGGCGAGCAGGGGATGGCGCAACTGGCCGCCCTCAACCACGCACATGCAAGCCTGCTTGCCGACAAGCTCGGTGCGATCAAGGGCGTCGAGCTTTTGAACGACGCTTTCTTCAACGAGTTTGCGCTGCGCCTGCCGCGCGATGCGGCAAGCGTGGTCGATGCGCTCGTGGCCAAAGGCGTGCTTGGCGGCGTGCCCGGCGGCCGCCTGTGGCCGGGCAATGCCGACATGGCCAATCTGCTGATCGTCGCCGCGACCGAAACCAACACGCAAGCCGAGATGGACCTGTTCGCGTCCGCTCTTGCCGCCGAACTTGGGGGGGTGCTGTAACATGGACAAAAGCCAGGGCCGCCTTGCGGCCGTTCCGTCGGCAGGCGAAGCGCTTGCACCGGTTGTCACGCATTCCGGCCATCGCGGCCTGATGCTCGAAGAGAAGCTGATTTTCGAACAGGGTGTGCCGGGGCGCATCGGCGTCGACGTGCCGGCGGCACCCGCTGCCAAATCGCGCCTGGGCGCTTTCAAGCGCAAAGCGCCGATCGGCTTGCCGTGCCTGTCCGAGCCGCAGGTCGTGCGCCATTTCACACGCCTGTCGCAGAAGAACTACGGCATCGACAGTGGCCTGTTCGCGCTGGGCTCGTGCACGATGAAGCACAATCCGCGCCTCAACGAAAAGATGGCGCGGCTGCCGGGTTTTGCCGACATCCATCCGCTGCAACCTGTGCAGACCGTGCAGGGTGCGCTCGAACTCATCGACGAGCTTGCACACTGGCTCAAGACGCTGACCGGCATGCCGGCCGTGGCGATGAGCCCGGCGGCAGGTGCGCATGGCGAGCTTTGCGGCATGGTCGCGATCTGGTCGGCGATCCAGGCGAAGGGCGAAGGCGCCACGCGCACGCGTGTCCTCGTCCCTGAGTCCGCGCACGGCACCAATCCTGCGACCGCGGCCCTGCTCGGCTTCACGGTCGATCCGATTCCGGCCGATGCGCGCGGGCGCGTCGATCTCGCCGCGTTCGAAAAGAAGCTCGGGCCCGACGTGGCCGCGATCATGCTGACGAACCCCAACACCTGCGGCCTGTTCGAAAACGACATCCGCAAGATCGCCGATCTCATCCATGCGGCGGGCGGCTATTTCTACTGCGACGGTGCCAACTACAACGCCATCGCCGGCCGCGTGCGCCCGGCCGATCTCGGCGTCGACGCGATGCACATCAATCTGCACAAGACCTTTTCGACCCCGCATGGCGGCGGCGGCCCGGGCTCGGGGCCGGTGGTGCTCTCGGCCCTGCTCGCACCCTATGCGCCGCTGCCCTACGTGGTGCACGGGGCGAACGGTTTCGCGCTCGTCGAAACTGCGACGGGTGCAGCCAAGCCCTTCGGCCGCCTAAAGGCCTTCAACGGCCAGATGGGTATGTTCGTGCGCGCCCTTGCCTACATGTTGAGCCATGGGGCCGACGGCATTCGCCAAGCCTCGACCGACGCGGTGCTGAATGCCAACTACATCCTGGCACGCCTGCGCGATGTGATGAGCCCGGCCTTCGACGGCGGCCCGTGCATGCACGAAGCCCTGTTCGACGACACGTTCCTCAAAGACACCGGCATTTCGACGCTCGATTTCGCCAAGGCGATGATCGACGAGGGCTACCATCCGATGACGATGTATTTCCCGCTCGTCGTGCACGGGGCCATGCTGGTGGAGCCGACGGAGTCCGAGAGCAAGGAATCGCTCGATGCGTTCATCGACACGCTGCGCTACCTTGCGGTCGAAGCGCGCAAGCCCGGTGCCGCCGCCTGGTTCCAGGCGGCCCCGCGCTTGACGCCGCGCCGGCGCCTCGACGAGACGCGGGCGGCGCGTGCCCCTGTGCTGCGTTGGAAACCGCCCGTCAAAACGGCCCAGGCTGCGGAGTAGGGTGCGGACAAAAGCGCTCTATCTACACGCAAGCATCGGAAAACAAGCCTGTTTTCCCGTGACTTGTGCAGTGCAAACAAGGATAGTCCCACGGTAACGGGAAACCGAAAACCGGGGGACGTGATGAATCGCGAGCAGGAAGTCCGTCTGCAGGAAGGTCTGCGCGAGGCCGACGGCAATGTCGGCGCCGCGGCACAGATCGAGCGCCTGATTGCCGCGATCGACATGTGCCGCGCCTGCCCGTCGCGGGCCCAAGGCCGCCGCTGCGCCGGTTGCGCGCTTGATGCAACCGACGCCGCTGCTACTGACGCCAGCGTCTGACCCTTAAAGCACTTTGAGCCCGGCTTTGCGTCGGCCAAACCATTCGAGATAGGCGGTATCGGTCGTCTCGAATTCAAGATGCAGGCGCTCGGGTTCGGCCCAGCGCACGACAAACCGTTGCACCGACGGCAGTCCGTCGAAACGCAACGTGCCTTTGCCGCCCTCGGACAGCTTGAGCGTCGTGATGACGCAGGCCCCTTGCTCGGACGCATCTGTAAGCTTCGCGTCGTGCCGTTTGCCGGCAGCGTCCGTAAGTTCGATATCGGCCTTGATCGCATAGCGCGGGTAGGCGCGTCGGTCGGCTTCGACAGTCGAGGTGCGCACCACGCGCACGAGCGTGTCGCGCAGGCTTGCGATCTCTTCGGTGACCGAGGCGACGGCGGAGCGCACGTCGGCGGCACTCGATTCGACCGACCCAGCCTGGGCGCTGACGCGGCCGATTTTGGCGGCGACTTCGCGCGAGGCTTCGGCCGTCTGCACGACATTGCGCGCAATCTCCTGCGTGGCCGCCCCCTGCTCTTCCATCGCGGCGGCGATGGCACCTGCGACTTCGTCGACCTCGCGGATGCGCTCGCCGATCTCCGTAACGGCGGCAACGGCCGCTTGGGTTGCGGCCTGGATTTCGCCGACTTGGCGGTCGATGTCTTCGGTCGAGCGTCCGGTTTGGTTGGCGAGGTTTTTGACCTCCGAGGCCACGACGGCAAAGCCCTTGCCCGCGTCGCCCGCACGGGCGGCTTCGATCGTGGCGTTGAGGGCCAGGAGATTGGTCTGGCCCGCGATCTGGCCGATGAGCTTCGTCACTTCCGAGATTTTGGCGACGGCATCGGAAAGCGACTGGATCGTCGCGCGCGCATTGTCGCCGCTGGCGACGGCCTGTTTGGTTACGCTTGAGGCGCGCGCGATCTGCGCCGAGATCTCGCCGATCGAGGCGGTGAGCTCTTCGGCCGCCGACGACACGGTCTGCACGTTGACGAGCGCTTGTTCGGAAGCCGCGGCAACGGCCTGCGAATCGTTCGACACTTCTTGGGCAAGCCGCGTCATGCCGTCGGCGGCAGAGTCGGCTGCGCGCGTGTTGCGCGAGATCGTTTCGACGGCCGCCGTCGTTTCGCGCTCGACCGTTTCGGCCATGCCGCGCATTGCGGCTTTCTTGGTGGCTTCCGCTTCCGCGCGCGCGACGCCCTGCTGGGCCTTGAGGCGTTCGTTTTCGATCGCGTTGTCTTTAAAGATTTGGACGGCCTTGGCCATCTCGCCGATTTCGTCGGCGCGTTCGCGAGCCGGAATTTCGAGCGTGGTGTCGCCGTCCGCAAGGGCGCGCATGGATCCGGTCATGGTGCGGATCGGGCGGATCATGCCGAAAATGACGCCGCCCACGCCGACGATCGCGACCAGCATCACGAACCCCGAGACCAGCCACAATACCAGCACGAAGGTGCCTTCCTGGGCGTCGGCGTAGGCTTCAGTCGCTTCGTTCATTTTTTCGGTCGCAGCGACGGCCGCGTCGATGCCCGCGCGATGGCGCGCATAGGCGGCCTGCAGGCCGCTATAGGCCGTCTGTGCGCGCGGTGCATCGCGTGCTTCGAGTGCCGGAATCAGCTGCTCGTCGACGATCTTCCAGAATTCTACGCCCGGCTGGTGCGCCTCGACCGTCAGTTTGCGGCGCACGTCGGCGTCGATGTCGGTCGAAGGGTTGCGCCAGAAAGCTTGACGCGTGTCGTAGTCCTGCTTGAGCTTGGCGAGCGCTTGCTTGTGCGCGGGCACGTCGCTGCCTGGCTGCATCGCAAGAGTCGCTTCGAGATAGGCTTCCAGCACATAGGCGGGAGGGGGCAGGATGTCGGCGACGAGGTCTTTGCCGAGCACGACGCGCTCGTAAACCGGACCGCCGACCTTGAGTTTGCGCAAGGCCGTGTCGCTCGTCAGTACGGTTGCGGCAAAACCGACGATGACGAGGAAACCGAGAATGTTCGCCAGCGTCGCCAACTTGAGTTTCAAGCCCATTTGAAGGTGTCCTTCGTCTGTGTCATGCGCAGATTACAAAAACTGATCGTATAATCTTGTTTTACTTTACATACTTATCGAATTCTTTGCAATTGTTCTGGTTCTGAGCCGTGCGACCTCTGTCTCCCGACCCCAGGAACAAAAAACCCCGCCCGGCCGGACTGCGGCGGGGCGGGGTTCTTCGGCGGCCAAAGGGCCGAAACGCGTCAGTTCAGGCGCGCGGGCAGGGCTTGGATCGCTTGGCCCGCGATCGCGTCTTGGCGGCCAGCATCGAGGTTCTTTTCGAGAAGTTTGGACGTCGCCGCGATCGCCAGATCGACCGCCGCACTGCGCACGTCCGACGTCGCCTGCGCTTCGGCTTGGGCGATGCGCTCGAGGGCGAGCGTTTCGCGGCGCTTGAGCGACGTCGCAAGGTCAGCCTCGGCTTTGGCGGCGAGGCGCGCAGCTTCTTCCTTGGCAGCTGTAACGATCGCGTCGGCCTGGGCCATCGCGTCGCGATGCTTGGCCTGGTACTCGGCCAGCAGCTTTTCGGCTTGCGCACGCAGA
Source organism: Magnetospirillum sp. (assembly GCA_027532905.1). Lineage (NCBI taxonomy): Bacteria > Pseudomonadati > Pseudomonadota > Alphaproteobacteria > Rhodospirillales > Rhodospirillaceae > Magnetospirillum > Magnetospirillum sp. Next base: position 161,593 of record JAPZUA010000004.1, on the reverse strand, counting down.
TTGGCGGCTTCGTCGAGATCCTTGCGGATGCGCTCGGCGCGCGCATCGAGCCCGCCGATCACGACCGACTTGGCCGGGCCCCAGGCGAGATAGAACAAGGTGAGGATCGCCAGCGTGATCCAGAGATATTCGCTTTGCAGAATGGCCATGGCTGTTTCCTTAGGCGCGCGCGGCGGCGGCGGCGGCTTTGGCGTCGGCTTCGCTCACGGCGAGGCCGCCGATCTTGCGGGCAACATCGACGGCGATTTCGGCGGCGAGCGCTTCGACGTTCGAAAGTGCCGTCGCGCGCGATGCGGCGATCGTGGTTTCGGCCGCCTTGATCTTGACGCTCAAGGCCGCGTTGAGCTCGGCCGATTTGGCGGCGGCTTGCTTGGCGAGTGCCGCTTCGGTTTCGAGGCGCACGGCCTGGGCCTTGGCGCGGCTTTCGGCAAGCGCTTTTTCATAGGCTGCGATCATCGCGTCGCTGTCGCCCTTGAGGGCGGCTGCCCGGTTGAGGTCGCCCTCGATCTGCTTCTCGCGGCCTTCGATCGCGGCCCCGAGCTTCGGCAGCACGTTGCGCGACAGCACGCGGTAGAACACCGCGAACACGACGACCAGCCAGAAAATCTGGCTGGCGAACCAGGTTGGATCGAATTGCGGCATCGACAGCCCCGAGGCGAGAAGAAGAGGGGCCGGGCGGGCCGCGGAAGATGCGGGCCCGCCCGGCAGGAACGCTTGTTAGGAGACGAAGATCAGGATCGCGATGACGAAGGCGAGCAGTGCGATGAATTCCGTCACGGCGAAGCCGATATAGGCGAACACCTGCACATTGTCCTTGGCGGCCGGGTTACGGGCGACCGCGGCGATCAGGCTGGCCCACACCGAGCCCACGCCGATGCCCGCACCGATCATGCCGATCGCGGCCAGGCCCATGCCGATGAGTTTTGCTGCTGCTGGTTCCATCGTCCTATTTCCTTCTTTTCTACGAGTTTACTGGTCGCTCGCCGCTTTCCGTCCGCCGGTCCACTTTTTTCGGGGCAGGCGGAAGGCGACCGCGCTCAGTGCAGGTGGATCGCGTCGTTCAGATAGATGCACGACAGGATCGTGAAGATGTAGGCCTGCAGCGCCGCCACGAAAAACTCGAGGGCGGAGATGCCGACCAGAACCGAGAAGGGCACCACGCCCGGGATCACGAAATAGGCGCCGAGGCTGATCACGAAGCCCGCGAAGATCTTCATGATGATGTGGCCGACCGTCATGTTGGCGAACAGACGCACCGACAGCGAGATCGGCCGCGCCATGTACGAGATCACTTCGATCGGGATCAGGATGGGGGCGGTCGCAAGCGGTGCGCCCGACGGGAAGAACAGGTGGAAGAAATGCGTGCCGTGGCGCGCGAAGCCGATGCCGGTGATGACCAGGAAGATGAGCAGCGCCATCGTGAAGGTCACGACGATGTGGCTCGTGAAGGTGAACGAGCCTGGGATCATGCCGGCCAAGTTGCCGAACAGCACGAAACAGAACAGCGTGAAGAAAAACGGGAAGTACTTCTTGCCTTCGTCGCCGACATTCTCGCGCACCATGCCCGCGATGAATTCGTACATGAGCTCGCCCATCGACTGCAGGCGGCCCGGCACCAAACGCGCGCCGTTGGCCGAGGCCAGCAGGAACAGGGCGGCCGCACCGGCGGCCAGCGTCATCCACAAGGCGGAGTTCGTGTAGGCAAGATTGAGGCCTGCCACTTCGAGCTGCACGAGCGGCTTGATCTGGAACTGGTCAAGGGGGCTGGACACGGGGTTCAAATCTCCGATGGCGTTGCAGGCAAACTCGGGCAGGCAAACTCGGGCAGACAAGCTCAGGCGGGTGGTCCGGGCTTTGCGGCCTGGTCGTCCGCAACTTTTTTCTGGGCGGCGGTTGCCACCCGGATCACGTTGCGCATGCCGGCAGCAGCCCCCAGCATGAAAAACGCGAGCGTCAGCCAGGGACTTGTCGAAAGCCACCGGTCGAGCACATAGCCCATCCCGGTGCCGACCGCCAAGGTCGCCAGCAATTCGACCGAGATGCGAAAGCCAAGACCCAACTGACCGGTCTTGGCACCTGCAGCGGCGGCCGAACGCGTTGCCGATTTCTCCCGGCGTTGCTGCACGGCCGCAACCTTGGCCGTGAAGGCTTCAAGCTCGCGGTTCCGGTCGTCGGAATCGGCCATGCTCGAAGCTCCGGTGAAAACGGCGGAAAAGACACGGAAATCCGCACCTTTCCACCCGTCTGACGGCGCGGACAATAGGGATGGGACTTGGCTCTGTCAAGCGCCTTTAGAGAACGTCAAGTGCTTGATCCGCCATTGGAAAAAAGGCCGCGTCAGGCGGTCGCCCGCAGCCTTTCCGCACTGCGAAGATCGACCGAGACGAGGGTCGAGATGCCGCGCTCGGCCATCGTCACGCCGAACAGCCTGTCCATTTTCGACATGGTCAAGCGGTGGTGGGTTACGACGATGAAGCGCACGCCGCTCGAACGGCCGATTTCGTCGAGGAGCTTGCAGAAGCGATCGACGTTGGCGTCGTCGAGCGGGGCGTCGACTTCGTCCATCACGCAAATCGGGGCGGGGTTCGTGAGGAACACCGCGAACAGCAGCGCCAAAGCCGTCATCGCCTGTTCGCCACCCGACAGCAGCGTGAGCGACTGCAGCTTTTTGCCCGGCGGGGAGGCCATCACGTCGAGCCCGGCTTCGAGCGGGTCGTCGTTGACCTGGCCGTCGGCCCCCATCACGGGGCTCAAGGTCAGGTGCGCGCGACCGCCGCCGAACAGGCGCTGGAACAGATCCTGGAAATGGCCATCGACCTTCGTGAAGGCTTCGCGCAGGCGCTCGCGCGCTTCCTTGTTGAGGCTGCCGATGCCCTGGCGCAGTTTGCCGATCGCCTGCACCAGGTCGTCCTTTTCGTTGGTCATGCCGGTGATCTGCGCTTCGACCTCTTCGGCTTCCTGCTCGGCGCGCAGATTGACGGGGCCCATATTGTCGCGCTCTTTGACGAGCCGCTCGAGGCGACGTTCGATGTCGCCGATCGCGGGCAGATCTTCATCGGCTTCGACCATGCCGGCGGCAAGCGTTTCTTCGGGCGCGCAATCGAGCCGCTCGCGGATCGTTAGTGCGAGCTGCTCTTGGGCTTGCGTCTGCTGCTCGCTGTGGGCTTGGCCACGCACGCGGTCTTCGCGCGCTTCGACGAGGGATGCTTCGACGGCTTTGAGCGCGCGTTCGGCATCGCGCACGGCCGTCTCGGCGGCGGCGAGCTGGTCGGCGGCGTTGCGGCGCAGCTGCGCCATTTCCTGCGTCTTGTCGGCCAGGCTCGCACGGTCGGCGGCGATCTTGGCGGGCCGCTCGGCAAGGTCGAGACGCTCGCTTTCGGCCAGTTCGTGGCGCTCGACCAAGGTCGCGATCTGGCGCTGGGCCGAGTCGGCACGGCTTTCCCACGCCTGCTGCTCGTTGCCGATGCTCAAGCGGCGGCGCGCGCGGTTTTCGCGCTCGCGTGCGAGGCGCTGTGATGCCGTTTCGCGCTCGGCCAAAAGCTGGCGCGCCTGGCTCAAAGCCTGGCGGTCTTCGGCAAGCTGGGCACGCGCTTGGGCGGGATCGGGGATCGCATCGAAGCGCTCTTGCGCACCGGCCCGGCGCGCATCGAGTTCCTGGCGGTCGGCGAGGATGCGCGCGATTTCGGCGCCGAGCAGACCAAGCTTGGTCGACTCGGCTTCGGTTTCGCGCGTGAGGCGTGCGATGTCGCCGCGCGCGGCTTCGATCGCATTGCCCGCACTACGCGTCTGCTGGCGCGCTTGCTGGTCGGCGGTCTCTGCCGTCTTGGCAGCCGCTTGGGCCGCACCGTAACGCGTGCGGGCACCATCGGCGATTTCGCGTGCGCGCGTGCACTCATCTTCGAGGGCCGCAAGACGATTGCGCATCGTCAGCAATTCTGCGGCCTGCGAAGGGGCCCCTGCTGCCTGCACGAAACCGTCCCAGCGCCAGAGGGCACCCTCTTTGGTGACGAGGCGCTGGCCTTGCGCGAGTTGTGCGGCCAGGGCCGCACCTTCGGCTTCGTTTGCCACAACGCCGATCTGCGACAAGCGGCGCGCCAAAGCGGCGGGCGCTTCGACGTAAGACGCAAGCGCAACCGCCCCGACGGGCAGCGGCGGCGGATTGCCCGCGATGTCGAGCACCCGCCATTGGCGCGGCGCCGCCGCATCGAGACCGGCCGACAGGTCGTCGCCCAGGCCCGTACCGAGGGCGGTTTCGAAACCGGGGGCGACTTTGAGCGCGTCCATCACCGGTGCAAACGGCCCGGCATTCTTGGTGATTGCCCCGACCGCGCGCGCAATGCCCTGGCGCTCGCCGTCGAGCTTCGAGAAGGTCTGGTCGGCCTCGCGCAGTGCTTCGCGCGCGGCGAATTCCTCTTCTTGGGCCGCACGACGCGCACCTTCGGCGTCTTCGGCAGCCGACATGGCGGCTGCCAATTGCGCTTCGGCCTCGGCCAAGCGCGCATCGAAGGCGGCGCGCTTTTCATCGGACCCGGCAAGCTGCGCTTCAAGCTTGGCTTTGTCGGCTTCTTGGGCCGCCAAACGCTCGCCAATGCGCGCCAAGCGCGCTTGCGCATCGCCGATTTCGCGCTGCAGAGCAGCCCGCTCGCTTTCGGCCTTGGCGACGGCTTCGGTCGCGCGCGCAAGGGCTGCGTCGCGCGTTTCGACCGTGTCGCGTTGGCTGGCGATTTCGTCGCCGAGTGCAGCTGCTTCGCCGTCGGCGCGGGTGTCGGCCTCGGCCAATTCGCCAAGCTCGGTTTCGAGGCGCGTGCGCGCATTCTGCGTGTCGGCGAGCAGGTTTTCTTCGCGCTGCTTGTCGCGCGTAAGCTGTTCGAGCAGCACGTCGAGCTGGGCGATCTGTGCGAGCGTGCGGCGCTCTTCGTCGGCGAGCTGTTCGCCCGCCACTTCGAGGCGCGTGAGAGCGGCGGCGGCTTCCTGCTCGTGCTGGCGCAAGTCGGGCAAGGTTGCCTGCGCTTCGGCCAGCACCGTCGATGCGGCGGCCGCGCGCGTCGTAATGTCGATCACCAAAGCTTCGGCAGCAGCGAGCTTTTCGGCCGCAGCTTGCGTGTCGGCGATCTGCTGCTGCCAACGCAGATGGAACAGGATCGCCTCGGCGCGGCGCACGAGGTCGCTCATGTTGCGATAGCGGGCCGCTTGGCGCGCCTGCTTCTTGAGGCCTTCGAGCTGCACGCCGAGCGTCGTCAGCACGTCGTCGAGACGGGCCAAATTCTGCTCGGCTGCTTTGAGTTTTAGCTCGGCCTCGTGGCGGCGCGAATGCAGACCCGTGATGCCGGCCGCCTCCTCGAGGATCTGGCGGCGTTCGGTGGGCTTGGCCTGGATGATGGCGCCGATGCGTCCTTGGCTCACCAACGACGGCGAATGCGCGCCCGAGCCGACGTCCTGGAAGAATAGCTGCACGTCGCGCGCGCGCACTTCGCGCCCACCGATGCGATAGGCCGAACCCTTTTCGCGCTCGATGCGGCGCACGACGTCGAAATCCGCCATGTCGTTGTAGGCGGCGGGCGCTTTGTGAAGCGGGTTTTCGACGAGCAGCGCCACTTCGGCGACGTTGCGCGCGGGCCGGCTCGACGTGCCTGCGAAGATCACGTCGTCCATTTCGCCGCCGCGCAAAGCCTTTACGCGGTTTTCGCCCATCACCCAGCGCAGCGCTTCGACGAGGTTCGACTTGCCGCAGCCATTGGGGCCGACAATGCCGGTCAGCCCCGGTTCGATCGCGAACTCGGTCGGTTCGACGAACGATTTGAAGCCGGACAGGCGAAGCTTGACGAACTGCATCGACGGTACTCCTTAGGGCGTAGCTTTACTTGACGAGCGGGGCGAGGATCCGCTCGAGCTCTTCGAAAGTGGGCGCACCGCGCTGCACCTGGCCGTTGACGACCAGGGTCGGCGTGGCTTGGACGCGATGCTCGCGCTCGCCGGTCATGGCTTGCGTCAGCACGGCGTTCTGGATTTCGACATTGGCAAGGCACGCGTCGATCGCGGGCTCGCTCATGCCGCCGGTGCGCGCGAGGCGCCGCAAAGCGGTCATGGCCTGCTCGGCCGAGCCGCGCGTCCAATTCGCCTGCTCGGCGAAGAACACGTCGAGATAGGTGAAATAGCGCTCCGGCCCGCTGCAGCGCGCCAGCATGGCGGCGTTGAGGGCGAGCCGGTCGAGCGGGAAATCGCGGAACACGAAACGAACCTTGCCGGTTTCGACGTATTTTTCCTTGAGGCGCGGCAGCACGTCGGCATGGAAGCGCGCGCAATGCGGGCACGTGATCGAGGCGTATTCGATGATCGTGACCGGCGCGTTGGCAGCTCCGACCACAAAATCGAGCCCCTCGGCACGCGGGCCCTGCTGGGCCTGGGCAGGCGCCGAGACGAAGGCCGCGAAAGCGGCGAAAAAGGCGACGATTGTCGAGATATGCTGGTTTTTCACGGTTCCACCCACAAGATGTTGTGACACTAACGACTCGAAGTGCGACTCCTCAAGGCCTGAATCCCGATGGGGATAACTCGGCCTATATCACCGGGAAATTTGGGCTTTTCCGCGGCGTTTGCCCACAAGGCCCGCACCGAGCCGCGCAAGGGCTGCCTGCAGCTCCGGTGCCGCGACCGACTCGATAGCGGCGGCAATGCTTGTTTTCTGGGCTTCCGAAAGCGGCATGGGGGCCACCGCCGCCGAAATCGGGCGTTCGGGCATCGGCCCTTGGATAAAACGCAGTCTCTCGACCGCTTTGAAGCCCGCAAAACGATTGATGCGCTCGAGTAGCAAGGGGGCGAGATGCTGCAATTCCATGGCCGCCCCGCCCGAAACGCGGATTGTCAACGTGCCGGCCGAAGGCGGTGCCGCAACGCCCTTGGGCGGGCGCGGCGGCGTCGAAAGTTTTTCGGGAAGGCATGAGCCCGCGAGGGCGGGGCCCACGATCTCGCCCCATTCGGCCACGATCGTGGCAAAGGCGGGGCCGCGCCGCTTCAGCGCTTCTTTGGTGACTTTGGGAACTTGGGCGGCGATTGCCTTGAGTGCCATGGGGCGCAGTCTAAACTGTGCCCGCCCCGACTCCAACGCCGGAAGATTCAGCAAATAATGAACGCGCTCGCCGCCGCCCTGCTGGCTTGGTACGACCGCCACCGACGCGCGATGCCGTGGCGCGCTTTGCCGGGTGCGACGCCCGATCCCTATCGCGTCTGGCTTGCCGAGATCATGCTGCAGCAGACGACCGTCGCGACGGTGGGCCCATATTTCCAGAAATTCGTGCGCGCCTGGCCCGATATCGGCGCGTTGGCGGCGGCCCCGCGCGAGACCGTTCTCGAAGCTTGGGCGGGGCTTGGTTACTACGCACGCGCGCGCAATCTGCACGCATGCGCGCAATATGTGGTGCACAATCTCGGCAGCGTTTTCCCCGACACCGAAGAAGGGTTGCTCGAATTGCCGGGCGTCGGGCCTTATACGGCCGCCGCCATCGCCGCGATCGCGTTCGATCGCCCGGCCGCCGTACTCGACGGCAATGTCGAGCGCGTATTCGCGCGCGTGTTTGCGGTGGCGACACCGCTGCCCAAAGCAAAGACCGAGCTTCGCGCGCATGTGGCCGATGCGGTCCCGCCAGAGCGGCCTGGTGATTTTGCGCAAGCGACGATGGATCTCGGCGCCACAATCTGCGCACCGCGCAAACCGAGCTGTCTTTTATGTCCGCTCAAACTTGCGTGCTTGGCGCATCGCGCGGGCGAGGCCGAACGCTATCCCGTCAAAACGCCGAAGCCCAAACGGCCAACGCGGCGCACGATCGCGTTTGTGCTGACCGACCGCAGCGGTGCGGTGTGGCTGCGCCGACGCCCGGATCGCGGGCTGCTCGGCGGCATGATGGAAGTCCCGTCGACCGAATGGCGGGTTGGCGCTGCCGGCGAAGCGGCAGCGCGCAAGGCCGCCCCGGCCTCGGCGGCGTGGCATGCGCTGCCGGGCAAGGTGCGGCACGGCTTCACGCATTTCGAGCTTGAAGCCGTCGTGTGGCGCGCGAACGTGCGGCGCAGCGACGTTTCCGGCGGGCAGTGGGTTGCAGCCGAGGCCTTAGCCGCTCAGGCGTTACCGACCGTGATGCGCAAACTCATCGCGCACGGTTTGCAGAAGAACGCCGTCAAGAAGCCTTGAGGCACCCGGCCAAATCGTCGGCGAGTTTGGTCAAGATCGCTGCGTAGGCGTCTTTGCCGGAGGCAATCCCAACGCCGACATAGTCGATCGTCGCCACGCGCGCCGACGTCCCCTCGACGACTGTCGCAACGAGGCTCGGCTCGAATTGCGGTTCGGCGAATACGCAGATCGCTTGCGCGCGGCGTATGCGCTCGCGGATGCGCTGCAGGCGTTGGGCGCCCGGCCGGCGTTCGGGACTGACCGTGATCGAGCCCGCGGGCGTCAGGCCATAGCGCGTTTCGAAATACTGCAAGGCGTCGTGGAACACGATGAAGGGCTTGCCGGCAAGCGGGCGCAGCGTCGCTCCGAGCTTCGTGTCGAGCGCTTCCAGATTGGCCGTCACGCGCGCGGCATTGGCGCGATAGCGCTGCGCGTTGGCGGGATCGATCTCGGCCAAGGCTGCGGCCGTCGCACCGGCAAGCACGATCGCATTGCGCGGATCGAGAAAAAGATGCCCGTCGTTGCGTGTTTCGGCGTGTGCATGGCCGTGCGCATGCGAATGGCCTTCCCACGGGCCACCTTCGCGTGCGGCCAGCAGCACCGTGCCGGGCAGGTCGGCCCACAGGATCTGGCGCGTCTTGGGGCCGAGGGCGCGGAGTGCACGCGCCATCTGAGATTCGAAAGCGGGGCCCACCCACACCACCAGATCGGCGGTTTCAAGCAGGCGCGCATCGCCCGGGCGCAGCGCATAGACGTGCGGCGACGCCCCGCCTTTGACGACCGTTTCGGGCGTTGCGATGCCGTCCATCACGCCTGCCACGATCGACTGGATCGCCGGGAAACTCGCGACCACGCGCGGTTGGGCACCAAGCGGCGTGCCGAGCAGACAGAGCATTGCAGCCAAGATCGGAAGGAAGCGCATTTTGCCTCGTCAATGAAATAGTATAACAGAGGCATCGGTTATAGTATAACAATACCATGAAACGCAACGCCCCTGCACGCGACCCCGGCAAACACGATCATCGCAAATGTGTGCACACCGCCTTGTCCACGGCCGAAGCCGTGTGCAAAGCGCGCGGCGAAAAGCTCACGCCCGTGCGCAAGCGCGTGCTCGAACTCGTGTGGGCGAGCCACCGGCCGGTCGGCGCCTACGCGCTGCTCGACAGTCTGCGCGCCGACGGGCGCTCGGCCGCTCCGCCCACGGTCTATCGCGCGCTCGAATTTCTGTTGGCCCTAGGCCTCGTGCATCGCGTGGAATCGTTGAACGCGTATTTGGGCTGCGCGCATCCGGCTTCCGACCATGCGGCGCAGTTTCTGATTTGCCGTCAGTGCGGAACGGCGGCCGAGCTCGAAGAATCCGATATCGCAACCGCGATCGACCGCCATGCCAAGCGCGCGGGCTTCGCGGTCGAGCGGCGGACGGTCGAAGCCATGGGCCTTTGTGCGGCGTGCCAGACCGCGTGACCACTCTCATTGATGCGCGCGGTCTTGCCAAAGCCTACGACGCACGACGCGTGCTGTCGGACGTGGACATTGCCGTTGCACAAGGCGAGATCGTCACGCTGATCGGTCCCAACGGGGCCGGCAAAACCGTGCTCTTGCGCATATTGTTGGGGCTTGAGGCGGCGGATGCCGGGAATGTGGTGCGCAAGCCCGGTCTCACGATCGGCTACATGCCGCAGAAGATCGAAATCGACGCCAATCTGCCGCTTAGTGTGGCGCGATTTGTGGGCTTGGCCGGGCGTTACACAAAAACAGAGATCGCCGCTTCACTCGCCGAGACGGGCATTGCCGCTCGGCTCGAGGCACCCATCCAAGCCTTGTCGGGCGGCGAGTTCCAGCGCGCGTTGCTGGCGCGCGCGCTGCTGCGCCGACCGCAGCTTCTGGTACTCGACGAGCCGGCCCAGGGCGTAGACGTGACGGGCCAAGACGCGCTCTACGATCTTTTGGCGCGCGTCGTGGCGCGACATGGCTGCGGCGTGCTTCTGGTGAGCCACGATCTGCATCTCGTGATGGCGCGCGCCGACCGCGTCGTGTGCCTGAACGGCCATGTGTGCTGCACCGGAAAGCCTGCTTCGCTGGGCAACGATCCTGCTTTTGCAGCTTTGTTCGGCGCGCGCGGGGCGGCGAGCGTTGCCGTCTATCGCCACAGCCACGACCACGAACATGCGGTGTGCGCCGATCCCGCACACGATCACAGCCCGCAGGGGCACAGCCCGCATGGACATCGCCATGGATGATTTTGTGTGGCGCGCCTTGGCGGCGGGGCTGGGGCTGGCCGCGATCGCAGGCCCGCTCGGCAGTTTCGTCTTGTGGCGGCGCATGGCGTTTTTCGGCGATGCGCTTGCGCACTCGGCCTTGCTCGGCGTGGCGCTGGGCTTCCTGCTGCATGTCGACGTCAATCTCGGCATGGTCGCGATGTGCGTCGCGTTTGCACTCGCGTTGACGGGATTGCTTGCACGCTCGCGGTTGGCACCCGATACGCTCCTTTCGATTTCGGCCTTTACGGCGCTGTCGGCTGGGCTCGTGGTGCTGTCGTTTCTCGACAACGTGCGCGTCGATCTGATCGGCTATCTGTTCGGCGATCTTTTGGCCGTGGCGCCGAGCGATCTCATCTGGATCTGGGGCGGCGCTTTGGTGGCGCTTGGCGGCCTTGCCGCACTTTGGCGCCCGCTTTTGGCGACGACGGTGCACGCCGATCTTGCGGCCGTCGAGGGCACGCGCGTGGGCCACGTGCGGCTTTGTTTCGTGCTGCTGCTCGCCCTCGTCGTGGCCGTCGCCGCCAAGATCGTCGGCGCTCTGCTCGTGACGGCGCTGCTGATCATCCCGGCCGCGGCAGCACGGCGTTTTGCGCGCAGCCCCGAGCAGATGGCGATCGGGGCGGCAGCGATCGGTGCGCTCGCCGTCGCGGGCGGGCTCGGCGCTTCGCTGCTGCTCGATACGCCGTCGGGGCCGTCGGTGGTGCTGACCGCAAGCCTACTCTTTGCGCTGAGCTTGCTTTAGCCCTGCCGCATGCACGGCCACGGCGACGGCCGTCAGCAGTACGACCGAGCCCGCCTGATGGGCGGCAGCCAACGGGATCGGGACCCATAGCAGCAACGTCGCAATGCCGAGGGCGACTTGCGCTGCCCCTGCAAGCGCCATCGCGATTGCCGCGCGCGGCACTGATTTGAACAGCCGCCACGCGAGCAGACTTAGCGCCACGAGGCTCGCAATGCCGAGCCAGCGATGGTTGAACTGCACCGTCGCATGGTTTTCGAACAGGTTTCTCCAGAAGGGTGCGATGTCGCCGTAGCCGGGCGGAACCAAAGCGCCGTCCATCAGCGGGAATGTATTGTAGGCGAGCCCCGCATCGAGCCCGGCCACGAAGGCACCGGCCATCGCGGTCGTGAAGACGAGGGCCAGCACAGCAAAGCCGGCCGGGCTGCCCGGGCTCGGGCCGAAGCGCAGCCCCAACGCGGTCCACAGCAAGCCCAAATACAAAGCGAGCGCCAAACTCAAATGCGTGGCGAGACGATATTGGCTGACCGCCAGCATGTCGGGCTTGAGGCCGCTTGAGACCATCCACCAGCCGATCAACCCTTGCAGGCCGCCGAGGCAGAAAAGGGCAAACAATTTCACCGCCTGGCGTCCGCGCAATTGGCCGCGCAGCACGAACCAGAAAAACGGCACCGCAAACACGATCCCGATGAGCCGGCCCCAGAAACGGTGGAACCACTCCCAGAAATAGATCGTCTTGAAAGCCTCGAGGCTCATGCCGGCATTCATGAGCCGGTACTGGTCGATCTGGCGGTATTTGTCGAACTCGGCCTGCCATGCCGCTTCGCGGAGCGGGGGTAGGATGCCCGAGACCGGGCGCCATTCGACGATCGACAGGCCGGATTCGGTCAAGCGCGTGATGCCGCCGATCACGACCATCGCAAAAATCATCGCGCAGCACGCAAATAGCCAGTGCGCGATCGTGCGATCGGCGGTCTTTGCGGACGCGCGCAGCAAGGCGCTGGCAGGGGCGGCGATATCGATCATGCCAGGGACATAGACCCAAAAGCCACGCGCCGCCAGTGTGTCCGGGCTTGACTTTTACAGCCCCGTCGCGAGAAACGTACGCACACAAACAAAGCTCCCGAGGCCCATGAAGACAGCCGCGCGTCGCCTTGCCGTTGCCAAACCGCTCGCTGCGCCTGCCGTCGCCGGCGCACCGCTGCGTTTGGAGTCGGACTATGCGCTCGAGCAGCATATCGGCCATTTGCTGCGCCGCTCGCACCAGCGCCACGTGGCGAATTTCGAAAAGGGTCTGGGGGCACTCGATCTCACGCCAACGCAGTTCGCGGCGTTGGCCAAAATCGGCGAGCGCGGCGAAGTGTCGCAGAATCTGCTCGGCCGCCAAACGGCGATGGATCCGGCGACGATCCAGGGCGTCATCCAGCGGCTGATGGCGCGCAATCTGATCGAGCGGCGCGCCGACCCCTCGGATCGCCGCGCCACGCTGCTGCGTTTGACCCCTGCGGGCCTGGCCCTTACCAAAAACGCGATCGTGAAGGTCGAAGAGGTTTCGCAAACCACGCTCGCCCCGCTCGATGCGCGCGAGCGAGCGACCCTTGCGTTGCTGCTGCAGAAACTCTCCGGTCTTGTCTGATACGACGGATTTCCAAGGACGCAAAAACCCGATGAGCGCTTTTTTCGATGCCGAAGTTCTGACCGTCCACCATTGGACCGAACGGCTTTTCTCCTTCACCACGCGACGCGAGCCGACCTTCCGCTTTCTGAACGGCCAGTTCGTCATGATCGGCTTGCCGATCGGCGGCAAGCCCTTGATGCGTGCCTATTCGGTGGTCAGCGCCAATTACGAAGAGCATCTCGAATTCCTGAGCATCAAAGTGCCCGACGGCCCGCTCACCCAGCATCTGTGCAAGATCGTGCCCGGCGACAAGATTTTGGTCGGCCGCAAATGCACGGGCACGCTGGTGATCGACAATCTGGTGGCCGGCCGCAATCTGTATCTCGTAGGCACGGGTACGGGCTTGGCGCCGTTCATGAGCATCATCCGCGATCCGGCCACGTACGAAAAATTCGAGCGCGTCGTGCTGCTGCATGGCTGCCGCGAAGTGGCCGAGCTTGCCTATGCCGACCTGATCGAAAAAGAACTGCCGCAGCACGAGCTGATCGGCGAGCTCGTGTCGCAACAGCTGCTCTACTACCCGACCGTCACGCGCGAGGGGTTCCGCAACCAGGGCCGCGTGACCGATCTGATCGATGCAGGCAAAATCGAGCAAGATTTGGGTCTGCCCGCACTCGATGCGGCCCACGACCGCGCGATGATCTGCGGCAGCCCGTCGCTGCTGGCCGATTTTGTGGCAATCCTGCAGGCGCGCGGGTTCGTCGAAGGCAACTCGGCCAACGCCGCAACATATGTGGTCGAGCGCGCCTTCGTCGAAAAGTGACGCGCGTTTAGTGCAGCGTTGCGAGATGCGCGTTGAGCCGGAACTCGGCCGGTCGGATCAACGTGCTGTGCGCGACGCGCACCTTGAACAGGCGCCCGTCGAGGTTTTTCTCCCAGAAATCGAGAAACTTCTGCAGGACTGGAAATTTCGGCGCTAGATCCAAATCCTGCCAAACAAACGTCTGCAGCACCGAGGGATGGTCCGGCATGCGATAGAGGATCTCGGCTGTGGTAAGCCGGTAGTCTTCGAGTTGACGCGCAAAATCCGACATGATCTTACACCTCCTGTTCGATAGCCCTAGTCACGCGGGCCATGCAACAAGTGTGCGACTGTCATAGTCCATTTTCAATATATAAATCAGTGTATTAGCAGCATGTTCCGGCGAGTGCTGCCAACCCCTTGACGGTGCCGCCGACATTCCCTATTTGCATTGGCACTCGCACCAAGCGAGTGCCAATTCAGGGAGAACGAACCGATGAAATTCAAACCCCTTCATGATCGCGTGGTCGTGCGCCGCGTCGAGGAAGAAACGAAGACCGCCGGCGGCATCATCATCCCCGATACGGCCAAGGAAAAGCCGATGCAGGGCGAAGTGCTGGCCGTGGGCCCGGGTGCTCGCAACGACAAGGGCGAGCTCATTGCCATGTCGGTCAAGGCGGGCGACCGCATCCTGTTCGGCAAGTGGTCGGGCACGGAAGTGAAGATCGACGGCCAGGAGCTGTTGATCATGAAAGAAAGCGACATCCTGGGCACCCTCGAAGGTGCCGCCGCGCCGGCCAAGAAGGCCGCCTGATTCAAATTCGCAAAGAGGACAACGAACATGGCTGCTAAAGACGTCAAATTCGCAGGCGATGCGCGCGCCCGCATGCTGCGCGGCGTGGACATTCTCGCCGACGCCGTCAAGGTGACGCTGGGCCCGAAGGGCCGCAACGTCGTGATCGAGAAGTCGTTCGGCGCCCCGCGCATCACCAAGGACGGCGTGACGGTCGCCAAGGAAATCGAACTTGCCGACAAGTTCGAGAACATGGGCGCCCAGATGGTGCGCGAAGTCGCGTCGAAGACCAACGATGCGGCCGGCGACGGCACCACGACGGCCACGGTTTTGGCCCAGGCGATCGTGCGTGAGGGTGCGAAGTCGGTTGCTGCCGGCATGAACCCGATGGACTTGAAGCGCGGCATCGATCTCGCGGTCGAAAAGATCGTCGAAGACCTCAAGAAGCGCTCGAAGAAGATCACGACCGACGGCGAAGTGGCCCAGGTCGGCACGATCTCGGCCAACGGCGAGCGCGAAATCGGCGAGATGATCGCCAAGGCCATGCAGAAGGTCGGCAAGGAAGGCGTGATCACGGTCGAGGAAGCCAAGAGCCTCGAGACCGAACTCGACGTCGTCGAAGGCATGCAGTTCGACCGCGGCTATCTGTCGCCCTATTTCGTGACGAACGCCGACAAGATGACGGCCGAACTCGACGATCCGTACATCCTGATCCACGAGAAGAAGCTTGCGAGCCTGCAGCCGCTGCTGCCCGTGCTCGAAGCCGTGGTGCAGACGGGCAAGCCGCTCCTCATCATCGCCGAAGAAGTCGAAGGCGAAGCCTTGGCCACCCTCGTGGTCAACAAGCTGCGCGGCGGCCTCAAGATCGCCGCCGTCAAGGCGCCGGGCTTCGGCGATCGCCGCAAGGCGATGCTCGAGGACATCGCGATCCTCACGGCCGGCGAGGTGATCTCGGAAGATCTCGGCATCAAGCTCGAGAACGTGACGCTCACCATGCTGGGCCGCGCCAAGCGCGTGCGCATCGACAAGGACAACACCACGATCGTCGACGGCACGGGCAAGAAGAAGGACATCGAAGCCCGCATCGCGCAGATCAAGGCGCAGATCGAGGAAACCACCTCGGATTACGACCGCGAGAAGCTGCAGGAGCGCCTGGCCAAGCTCGCAGGCGGCGTTGCCGTGATCCGCGTCGGCGGGGCCACGGAAGTGGAAGTGAAGGAGCGCAAGGACCGCGTCGACGACGCCATGAACGCCACCAAGGCGGCCGTGGAAGAAGGCATTCTGCCCGGCGGCGGCACGGCTCTCCTCTACGCCACGCGCGTGCTGGAAGGCATCAAGACGGCCAACCACGACCAGCAGGTCGGCATCGAAATCGTGCGCAAGGCGCTGCAGGCTCCGGCCCGCCAGATCGCCGAAAACGCCGGTGCGGACGGTTCGCTGATCGTCGGCAAGCTGCTCGAAGGCAAGTCGACGACCCAGGGCTTCAACGCCCAGTCGGGCGAATACGTAGACATGATCAAGGACGGCATCATCGACCCGACCAAGGTTGTGCGCCTCGCCTTGCAGGATGCCGCTTCGGTTGCGGGTCTGCTGATCACGACGGAAGCCATGGTTGCCGAAGCGCCGAAGCCCGAAAAGGCCCCGGCGATGCCGGCCGGCGGCGGCATGGGCGACTACTAAGCCCAGCCCGCTTCCAAGGCTGAATACGGAAAGGGTCGCCGTGCGAACGGCGGCCCTTTTTTGTTCGCGGGCGCCAGATGTGCCCGTCTCGGGCTTTGTCGCGGCGTGCTTTCAATCCTGGTTTCGATCCCGCCGCGCGTTGGCTAAGCTCAAGCCATGCCGAACTTCGAAATTCGCCCGCTTGAGTCGGAGCCTGCCACGCACGCAATGCTCTGCGAGGCGCTGGTCGAAACCGTGGCGCATGGCGGCTCGGTCGGGTTCATGCATCCGCTCGCACCCAGCGACGCGGCAGCATTTTGGGACGGCGCACTTGCGGCCGCCGCGCGTGGGGGCCGCGTTGTGTTGGGCGCTTGGGCGGATGACTGCATCGTCGGCACGGTCTCGCTCCTGCTCGATCTGCCGCCCAACCAGCCGCACCGCGCCGAGATCGCGAAGATGATGACGCGCGTGGCCTGGCGCGGGCGCGGCGTTGCGCGCGCATTGCTGGAAACGGCCGAAAAGCTGGCGGTCGAACGCGGGCGCACGCTGCTTGTACTCGACACGGCGAGCGAGGAAGGCGCTTCGGGCCTCTACGAAAAATGCGGTTTCAGCTTTGCGGGCGAGATTCCCGGTTTCGCGCTGAAGCCGCAGGGCGGCCTCACCGGCACCAAGCTTTACTGGAAGCGGATCGGCTCGCCCGCCCGGTAGCGCGCTTGCGTGGCGCGCTCGAGGCAGGCGGCCTCGAGCCGCCCGAGACCGAGTGCGGTGCGCATCTGGCTCAGCACGCGCGTTTCCTGCCAGTTCGCATCGCCGTCGATCGCGGCCATTTCGCAGGCCAGCAAGTAGGCGGTCTCGCCCGTGGCCCCGCGCAGGCTCTGGCCGATGCGCGCGAGCGCTTTCTCCATGCCGTTTTCGACCTGCAGCATCACGGCGCATTCGCGCGCCACATCCGGCAGCGTGTCGATATCGAAGCCGCGGAAGATCGGCCAAGTGCGGCAGACATTGCCCATGTGTTTGAGCTCGGCATCCGGCATGTCGCCGTCGGCGGCAGCGACGATCACCATCGTGTGGATCAAGGCGGTTTGCAGTGCGAGCATCCGAGCGTGTTCCTTTTCTTGCTGCCGATCAAATGGGGCTGGGCGGACGGGTTTGCAAGCCGTCCAGACCAGCATATCAGGTGTGGACGCCTGTGGGCTCGAGAGGCTAGCGTCGCTTCCGATCATGCGCGCCATTCTCGACGTCATCCTGCCGGTTTTTGCGATCATTCTGACGGGCTATCTTGCCGGGCGCATCAAGGTGCTGGGCCCCGACAGTTCGGAAGCGCTCAACAAATTCTGCTATTGGTTCGCCTTGCCGCCGGTGCTGTTTCTGGGTCCGGCGCGCGTTCCGCTCGACCAAGTCTTCAATCTGCCATTTATCGCCACCTTCATGGGCGGTGTTGCGATCACCTGGGCGATCGCCCTTGTCGTCGGCGTCGTTGCGTTTCGCGATCGCCCGGCGGTGACGGCACTCGCTTTGCTCAGCGGCACATTCTCGAATGCGGGCTATATGGGCATTCCGCTGTTCTTGGCCGCGTTTGGCCCGCAGGGCGTGCTGCCGGCCGTGATCGCGACCGTGAGCTACACAGTGCTGCTGGTAGGTGCGACGGTCGTGATCGTCGAGGCGGATCTGTCGGGCCGCGGCAATGTCGCAACGGCCGCGGTCAATGTGCTGAGGGGGCTCGCCAAGAGCCCCCTTGTCGTCGCCCCGCTGCTGGGCCTCGCATGGAACCTCGGCGGCGCGCCCTTGCCCAAGCCCATCGTGAATTTCGGCGAGCTGCTGGGGGCGGCGGCCGGTCCTGCCGCTTTGTTCGCGATCGGCCTGTTTTTGTCGACCCGTTCGCTCGGCACGCTCGTCGGCGGCAAGAAGCTCGCCGAGGTGAGCTGGCTCGTCTATGTGAAACTCATCGTGCAGCCGCTCGCCACCTGGTGGCTTGCGGGTGTGTTCGGGCTCGACGCCTATTGGCGCGGGGCTGCCGTCATTCTCGCGGCATTGCCGACAGCCGCTTTGTGCTTCGTGCTGGCGCAGCAATACAGACAATTCGTCGAGCGCGCGTCGGCGACGATCCTGATCTCGACCGTGCTGTCGCCGATCACGCTGTCGATCCTGATGATCCTGTTCGAAGGGATCAAGCCCGCGGCAATTCCGGGCTGAGGAACGCGGCCGTCTTGGCGATGGCCTCGGCCAAGCCCACGCGCTCGATCGCAACTCCTTCCGGGAAGGCTTTGGCGAGGCGCGAGGGAAAGCGCGAATCGAGCAGCACGAATACGCCCGTATCGTCCGCGCGCCGCACCAAACGCCCGAAGGCTTGCTTAAGGCGCAGGCGCACGAGCCGGTCGTCGTAAGCGCCTTTGCCGAAATGCGCGCGGCGCGCCTTGTGCAGAATGTCGGGCCGCGGCCACGGCACGCGGTCGAATACGATCAAGCGCAACGAGCGGCCCGGCACGTCCACGCCGTCGCGCACGGCGTCCGTGCCGAGCAGGCACGAATCTTCTTCGGCGCGGAAAATGTCGATCAGCGTCGAAACGTCGAGCCGGTCGACATGCTGCGCATAGAGCGGATAGCCCGCCCGCTCGAGTGAGGCGCCGATGCGCGCATGCACGGCGCGCAAGCGCCCGATCGCCGTGAAGAGCCCAAGCCCGCCGCCTTTGGCTGCGAGGAAAAACGCGCGATAGGCGGCCGCAATGCGGTCGGGCGAATCGCGGTCGATATCGGTCACGACGAAGACGCGCGTCTGTTTGGGATAGTCGAACGGCGAGGCGACTTGTGCGCGCGTCCAGTCCGGCATGTGCGCCGCCCCCGTGCGTGCGGCGGCTGCCTGCCAGTCCGTTTCGACGTCGCCGGTCGAATCCGTGAGCGTGGCGGACGTTACGAGGGCGCCGTGCGCGGGGCGCAACACGGCAGCGGCAAACGGCACGGTCGGATCGATCCAGCGCCGATGCAAACCCACATCGGCCTCGCGCCCGTCGTTGCGCTCGAGGGCAAGCCAATCGACGAATTCGGGCGGGCGTTCGGCGGCAAGCGCTTTGAGCATTGCGCGCCAGCCCGCAAGCTCGTTGGTCGCACGCCGCGCGATGCCGCGCGCCACGGCCTCGATGCGCGAACGCGTGGCGGTGTCGAGTTCTTCGGCCTCGTCGTCGAGGCGTGCCACGAGCCGCTTGGCAAGCTCGAGCATCGGCTCGGCAATGCGCGCAAGTGCCGCTTCGAGCCGGTCGGCGGTCTCGATGACATCCTCGAGGGCGGGCTGCACGTCGGCTTCGATCGAATAGCCATCGGGCTGGTCGGCGGCACGCGCCAGCACCTGGCGGCGCACGGCGGCCAAGAACGTTTCGCTGGGGCCTTGCGTTTGGCCGGAGGCGATGCGCTGCAGCCAGCCTTCGCCCGGCAAGGCACGGGCGGCCGCCATCGCGCGGTCGAGCAAAGCTTCGCCGCCGTCGATGTCGGCGACGAGTTCGCCCGCGCGCGCTTTGAGGCCGCGCGAGCGGCTTCGCCCGCCTTCGGCCCCGACGATCCAGCGCCGCAGCTCGGCCGTTTCCTGGCCGGTGAGAGCCCCACCGAACGCCGAATCGGCGGCGTCGAACACGTGATGGCCTTCGTCGAAAACGTAGCGCGTGGGCACGTTCGATTGCGCGGAGCCTGCCGCAAGATCGACCGTCGCCGCGCCCAGTGCTGCTTGCATCATCACAAGCGCATGGTTGGCGATCACGATCTGCGCGCGGCGTGCGCGCCGCACCGATTTTTCAATCGGGCAGCGCATATAGTGCGGGCATGCGGCGTAGATGCACTCGCCGCGCCTGTCGGCAAGGCCGCGCGTGCGCGCTTTGCCGACGAGATCGGGCAGCCAGCCCGGAAAATCGCCGCCGACCATGTCGCCGTCGCGGCTGACGGCCGCCCAGCGCGCCATGAGGCCAAGGGCGACTGCATCTTGCGGGCGCGTGGAAACGGCGCGCACCGCTTCTTCGAGATTGAGCAGGCACAGATAGTTTTCGCGGCCCTTGCGGATCACGACTTTGCGCGCTTTTTCGATCGGCTCGTCGTGCAGCCGGTCGAGTTCGCGGTCGATCTGGTGCTGCAGATTTTTTGTGTAGGTCGAAATCCAGACTGCACCGCCGTTTTTTTCGGCCCACAAAGTGGCGGGTGCAAGATAGCCGAGCGTTTTGCCGACACCCGTGCCGGCTTCGGCCACCACGAGGCGCGGATTGTCGGCGGCGTCGCGCGGCGCAAACGCGGCCGATGCTGCCGAGGCATAGTCGGCCTGTTCGGGGCGCGCCTCGCTGTCGGTGCCGAGCATTTCGGCCAAGCGCCTGCGCGCATCGTTGGGATCGACGGGCAGCGATCCCGGCGGCGGCTCGGGCGCTTGCTCGCTCCATTCTTCGATGCGCCGCCACGCTTCGAGCCCCTGCACCGAGCGGTCGGATTCGAACGCGTTGGGGCTGTCGCCGAGGGCGGCCAGCACTGCACTCCCCCAGCGCCAACCGCCACGCGCCATGGCGCGTGCGGCGTTGACCGTGTCGGCATTGCGCGCGACCAAAGGCTCGGCAAGTTCGCCAAGCAGGCGGCCGACGATTTCGTGCAGGCTTGTGGCTTCGGCGGCGAGCCCGTGCGGAACAGCGAGCCCCAGCGCATGGGCAAGGCCGCGGATCGTCGGCAAGCAGAATGTCGCCGGGCGCACGAAGGCAAAGAGCTCGAGCGCGTCGTAGCAGGCCAGCCGGTCGAGACCGAGGCGACGCGCGGTTGCCGGCCCGTGCACGACGATGGTTGCTTCGGCCAAAGCGTGGCTTGCGGCATCGGCAAGACGCAGTTCGACGATCTCGCCCTCGGGCGAAAGCAACGCGGCGTGCGCGACACCTGCGGCAAGCGCACTTGCGGCCGGGACGGCGACGATGCTGCTGCGCGGATTGCCGCCGCGAAACGGGACAACGCTTGGGCTGGCGGCTGGCGGGAGAGGGGGCGAATCGCGCATCGCCTCAATATAGGCCGTAGGGGACGTTGACGCGACCGGCCCCGGCACCTTAGTTTCGCGCTCCCTATTTGCGCATTTGCGACAGGTTTGTGTGCCGCCCATGACCGATGTTTTTGTCCGCCCGTCCCGCGACGACGCTTTCAAGGGCCGCGCTTGGCCGTTCGAAGAGGCCAAGAAGATTTTGGCGCGGCTTGGCGACAAACCGGCGCCGAAGGGTTATGTGCTGTTCGAGACCGGCTACGGCCCGTCGGGCCTGCCACATATCGGCACGTTCGGCGAGGTTGCGCGCACGACGATGGTGCGCTGCGCCTTCGAAATGCTGTCGGACGTGCCGACCAAGCTGTTCGCGTTCAGCGACGACATGGACGGCTTGCGCAAGGTGCCCGACAACGTGCCGAATGCCGCGATGCTGGCCGAACATATCGGCAAGCCTTTGACGTCGGTGCCCGATCCGTTCGGCAAGTTCGACAGTTTTGGCGCCCACAACAACGCGATGCTGCGCTCGTTCCTCGACCGCTTCGGCTTCGAATACGAATTCAAGTCTTCGACCGAGATGTACCGGGCGGGCGCTTTCGACGACACGCTGCGTGCGGTGTTGCGCAACTATGCGGCCATCATGGCGATCATGCTGCCGAGCTTGCGCGAGGAGCGTCGCCAGACCTATTCGCCCTTCATGCCGGTCTGCAAGCGCACGGGCCGCGTGCTGCAAGTGCCCACGCTCGAGACCAACGCCGAGGCCGGCACCATCGTCTATCGCGACGAAGGTGGCAGCCTCGTCGAAACGCCGGTCACCGGCGGGGCGTGCAAGCTGCAATGGAAGATCGACTGGGCCATGCGCTGGACGGCCCTTGGCGTCGACTACGAAATGTCGGGCAAGGACCTGATCGATTCGGTGAAGTTCTCGTCCAAGGTCGCGCGCGCCATCGGCGGCAAGCCGCCCGAAGGCTTCACCTACGAGCTGTTCCTCGACGAAAACGGCGAGAAGATTTCGAAGTCGCGCGGCAACGGCCTCACGATCGAAGAGTGGCTCACCTACGGGCCGCCCGAAAGCCTGTCGCTGTTCATGTACCAGCAGCCCAAGGCCGCCAAGCGCCTGCATTTCGACGTGATCCCGCGCCATGTCGACGACTACCTGACCTTCGTCGAACGTCTGCCCACGCAGACGACGCAGCAAGCGCTCGACAATCCGGCCTTCCATATCCACGGCGGCAAGCCGCCGCCGGCCGAGCCCAACGGTCTGCCGTTCAATATCCTGCTCAATCTCGCCGGCGTGGCGAACTCGCAGGACAAGGACGTGCTGTGGGGCTTCATCTCGCGCTACGCGCCCAAGGCCAACCCGCAGGCCAATCCGATGCTCGACCGCTTGGTCGGCCACGCGAT
This sequence comes from Magnetospirillum sp., assembly GCA_027532905.1. NCBI lineage: Bacteria > Pseudomonadati > Pseudomonadota > Alphaproteobacteria > Rhodospirillales > Rhodospirillaceae > Magnetospirillum > Magnetospirillum sp. Next base: position 139,178 of record JAPZUA010000004.1, on the reverse strand, counting down.
CGCGTATTTCCGCGACTATGTGCTGCCGACGCGCAAGTACCGGCTTGCGTCCGACATGGAGCGCGCGGCCTTGCAGGATCTTTGCGAGACGATCAACAAGCTGCCGCGCGATGCGAACGCATCGGCCATCCAGGACGAAGTGTTCGCCGTCGGCAAGCGCCATGCGTTTGCCGATCTCAAGGCTTGGTTCCAGGCCTGCTACGAGATCCTGTTCGGCGCGGCCCAAGGCCCGCGCTTGGGCTCATTTGTGGCACTTTACGGCATCGACGAAACGATCGCCCTCATCAAGCGCGCCCTTGCGGGCGAGCTTGCGAAGGGCTGACCCTTCAAGAGTCGATTGGCCGCGAGCCTACTGGCTCACCCATAAAATGCGGTGGCAGAACACGACTTCGGTTACGTCGAGCACGCGTTCGCCGTGTGCGGCGTTGAGCGAGGTCAGTTCGAGCTTGCGCTGACCTTTGCGGATCAGCTGCTTGGCCATTATTTCGCCGGCCGTCGTTTTGACGACCACGCGGTCGCCGCGGCGCAACGAGGCTTGCGGCGAAATCACGATCGTGTCGCCGTCGCGATAGACGGGCTCCATGCTGTCGCCGGCCACCATCAACGCATAGGCGTGCGTGTCGGCAAGCTCGGGAAACAGCAATTCGTCCCAGCCCGAACCTGTCGGGAATCCGGCGTCGTCGAAGAAGCCTTTTTCGCCGGCCTGCGCATAGCCGATCACCGGCACGCGGCGCATTGCACCTGCCACGCTCGGCACCGTGCCGATATAGGCGACGAATTCTGACATCGTGGCGCCAGTTGCCTCGAGAATCTTGGCAATGCTCTCTGTCGAGGGCCAGCGCGGACGGCCGTCGCGCGAAATGCGCTTCGACTTGTTGAAGGTTGTTGGATCGAGCCCGGCGCGGCGCGCGAGACCCGAGGGGGAGAAGCCGTGATCGCTCGCAAGCTGATCGATGGCCTGCCAAACATCTGCATGTCGGAGAATCATGTGAGAATTTTTGCTCAAAACGCAGCGCTTTGCATTAGGTACCTTTTCAAATTTTTTTTATGTCAGGTAAATTAACATCTTTTTCACATCTTGAAAGCTACTAAAAAACAGTTTAGTATTTGTTCTTCTCTTTTTGGGTGCTTTAAATATGAATAATACGAACAACGATTTGAGTGGTCTCGGCGCCGAGCGATCGCTGGAATCCGGCCTCGGCCGGGCCATCGTGGTGTTCCGCGACGCCACCGAAATTCGCTGGCTGCGGTTTTTGAAGCGTGGATTTCGCCATTGCGCCGTCCTCGTCGAGGTCGAGCAAGGTTGGGTTATTTGCGACGCAATGTCGAATAAAACTTATATAAAACAGATATTTAATAGATCATCCCTGGAAATCGTCGAGCGCTTGGGCGCAGCCTATCTGCACGCCATCGAAGTTCGGGTGCAAACGCCGCCAGCGCGTATGGCGCCAATCCTGCCGTTCACTTGCGTCGAAGCGGTCAAGCGGATTCTCGGGATCCACGCCTGGTCGATCGTGACACCTTGGCAGCTTTACCGGCATCTTGTTCAGGATCAAAAATTTGTATTTGACAATTCACCTAATACAGAATATTAACTCCAAGTCGCTTCTTCGAGCGAACTCTTTGGGGCCAAAACCTGCCGAAGGGGCCGGTGCAGGCGCTGCGGAGGCTGATTTCTAAGGTCCTGAAAGGAGGACGTTCGATGGGTGGTTTTTTCTCGACGCCGTCGGCACCGCCGCCGCCGCCGCAACAACCGTTGCCGGAGCCGGTCGACACCGAAAAGGAAGCGCGCGAGGCGCGCATCAAGGCTCTGATCCGCCGCCGTCGCGGTCGGGCCGGGCTCTCAGTTGCCGGCGCGCCTGGCGTTCTGACGGCAGCTGCAAGCGCCGACAGTCTCGGCACCAAATTGGGAGAGTGAGCCATGGCCCCTGAGAACACGGCCCAGGCTCCAGCAACCGCGACGTTCGATGCGAGCGATCTAATCGCGCGCTATCGGCGGGCCAAGCAGCAGCGCGGCACGTGGGATGCGACGTGGCAGGATTGCTACGATTTCGCACTCCCGCAACGCACGCCGTTTTCGGCCGGCGACCGGCGCGGCGACCGTCTGTTCGACGGTACGGCCGCCGATGCGGCCGAGCAGCTTGCGGCATCGCTAATGTCGCAGCTCGTTCCGCCCTGGTCGCGGTGGTTCGGCCTGCAGCCCGGCACGCAAGTTCCTGAGATGCAGCGCACCGATGTGGGCGAAGTGCTCGAAAATGCGGCCGCCTTGCTGCAGGGCCATTTCGACCGCTCGAACTTCTCGATGGAAATCCACCAATGCTTCCTCGATCTCGTCGTGGCGGGCACGGCCCTACTGCAGTTCGAAGAAGCGCCGCTGGGATCGGAATCGGCCTTTCGCTTTACGGCCGTGCCGATCGCGCAGATCGCCCTCGACGAAACCGCCGACGGCGCCTTCGATATCGTGTTCCGCGCAAGCGAAATGCGTTTCGACCGTCTGCGTGCGCGCTATCCCAAGGCGCAGCTGCCCGACAGCTTGGCCGCCGGCGGCAAAGAAGCCGCCGAGCGGCGCCACACTGTGATCGAGGCGACGATTCAGGAAGGTGGAGGCTATCGCTACATGGCGATGCTCGAAGCCTCGCCCGACGCCGCAGCCCCCATCGTGCTGGCCGAGGGTCGCTTCGCGCAGTCGCCGTTCCTGTGCTTCCGCTGGCTCAAAGCACCCGGCGAAGTCTACGGGCGCTCGCCGATCATGAAAGCGCTGCCCGACATCAAGACGGCGAACAAAGTGGTCGAGCTTGTTCTCAAAAATGCCTCGATCGCCGTCACGGGCATTTGGCAGGCCGACGACGACGGCGTGCTCAATCCCGCGAACGTAAAACTCACGCCCGGCACGATTATTCCCAAAGCAGTCGGCTCGGCCGGCTTGACGCCGCTCGAAGCGCCCGGCCGCTTCGACGTGTCGAACCTCGTGCTCGAAGATCTGTGTGGACGCATCCGGCATGCGCTGCTCGCCGACCGTCTCGGCCAGATCGACGCGCCGAAGATGACGGCGACCGAGGTGATGGAGCGTTCGGCTGAAATGTCGCGCGTGCTGGGGGCGACCTACGGGCGTCTGCAGACAGAATTGCTGACGCCGCTCGTGGCGCGCGCGTTGGCGATCCTGCGTCGGCGCGGGGAAATTCCGCCCGTGCTGGTCGACGGCAAAATTGTCGAGCTCCAGTACAAATCCCCGCTCGCCCGCGTCCAAGCGCAGGACGACGTGCGCAACGCCATGCTGTGGGTGCAGCAGGCAGCGGCCCTCGGCCCCGAAGGCCAGGCCGTGATCGACGGTGCCGCCGCGGCACGTTGGATGGCGCGCGCATTGTCCGTGCCCGCTGACCTCGTGCGTCCGCCGCAGCCCGAACAGGCATTGCTGCAGAACGCGCAAGGTCTGCTTCTCCAAGCGCTGGGCCAACCGGCCCCTGCGCAATAGAACCCGAACCCAGCGAAAGGAACAAACCATGACTGCGAATCTGCTGACGCTCGAAACCGCTGCTGCGACCGCAACTGCGACGCCGCCGCCCGGCGCTGCCGCCACGACGCAAGCTGCGACCTCCGTTGCGTCGGCCGACAACGAACGCCCGAGTTATCTGCCCGAGAAGTTTTGGGATCCCGAGGGAAAGAAGCCGCGCCTCGACGTGATGTCGAAATCCTACGGCGAACTCGAGCGCAAGCTCTCGAGCATGATGCCGGGCCCGCAAGCGCCCGAATTCGACCAGGCCGTGCGCAAAGCGCTCGGCGTGCCCGAAGCGCCGGATGCCTACCGCATCGCGCTCAAGGACGATCTTTTGCAGATCGATCCGGAGGTCAACAAGCGCCTGCACGCGGCCGGCTTCTCGCCGACCCAAGCCCAGCTTGTCTACGATCTTGCGGTCGAGCGCATGGTGCCGCTCGTACGCGAATATGCCGAAGGCTACCGTTCCGAATTGGCGCAGGCCAAGCTCGCCGAAGAATTCGGCGGCGAAGCGGCTTGGGCGACGCTTGCGCCGCAGCTTGCGAGCTGGGGCCAGGCGAACCTGCCGTCGTCGGTCTACGGCGCGCTGGCGGCAACGCCCGAAGGCGTGCGGGCACTCCACAAGCTCATGAATTCGGGCGAGCCCAATTTGCGCGGTGCGTCGGCCGGGGCAAGCGGCCCGGCCGACGAGGCAGGCTTGCGCAAGCTGATGGCCGACAAGCGCTACTGGCGCGACCACGATCCCGAAATCGTGCGCATCGTTTCGGAGGGCTTCAAGCACCTTTATCCCGACCGCGACTGAAATCGGCAAAAGGTCTTGACAATTTCTCTCTAAGATAGTAAATCTACAAACACTTCGCCCGAAGCAGGCAGGCGCCTCCAGCCCCGCCTTTCCGGATAACGAAGTCTCCCTTCCCCTCCCGCCGTCGGGATAACCCGCCGATCCGGCAAGCCTTCCATGGCTGCCGGACCGGCAGGCCCTCCGGCTCCGACATCCACCTTCGCAATCGTCCGGGTCGCACCGGCCGCGATCTCGCGCGCCATGCGGCAACCCCATTGCTTGTCCCCGAACCCCCAAACGCGACAGAGAGGCAACCATGCCCAACATCGACCAATCGTTCGTCAAACAATACGAGAGCGAAGTCCATCTCTCGTACCAACGCCTGGGCTCGAAGCTGCGTCCCACGATCCGCTCGAAGAAGGCGGTCCAGGGCGCGTCCACCGTGTTCCAGAAAATGGGCCGCGGCGCGGCCTCGACCAAGGCCCGCCACGCGGCGGTGCCGGTGATGAACGTCGAACATTCGACCGTCGAAGTGTTCCTCAAGGACTACTACGCGGGCGAATGGCTCGACGCGCTCGACGAAATCAAGACGGCAGGCGACGAGCGCTCTGCGGTCGTGAACTCGGGCGCTTACGCGCTCGGGCGCAAGACCGACGAGCTCATCATCGAAGCCCTCAACGGTTCGGCGAACTTCGCCGGCCTCAACACCGACGGCCTGACCAAAGCCAAGATCCTGGCCGCGTTCGAAAAGCTTGGCGCACAGGACGTGCCCGACGACGGCGAACGCTACGCCGTGATCGGCTGGAAGCAGTGGTCGGAACTGCTCGAAATCGACGAGTTCGCGAACGCGGACTATGTCGGCGACGAGGAACTCCCGTGGCAGGGCACGCAGGCCAAGAAGTGGCTCGGCACGCTGTGGATGCCGCATTCGGGCCTCACGTCTGTCTCCGGCGTGCGCCTGTGCCACTGGTACCACAAAACCGCCGTCGGCCACGCCGCCGGCTGCGAGGTCAAGAGCGACCTCACGTGGCACGGCGACCGCGCGTCGTACTTCATCAGCAACATGATGAGCCAGGGGGCCGGCATCATCGACGCCGCCGGCGTCGTGACCCTGCGCTGCAAGGAGTAAGGAGCAAGCCATGGCTTTCGAAATCAAGAACCTGTCGGTCCTCGCCTACGCCAACGGCTTCACGCTGTGGCATTACACCACGCCGGACGCTGCCGCGACGGTCGACAATTCCGGCTATTTCAGCGCCGCCAGCGACATGCTGCATGTCGGCGACATGATGCTGGCCAACGTCGCAACCGCAGGCACGCCGCAGAACGGCGTGTTCGCCGTCGTCTCGGTCGCCAACGGCGTCGTGGATCTCGCCAACATGACGGTGTTCGACGCGTCGGACACCGACTGAGCCTCGGAACTGGCGGCGGGTGTCCCCTCAAAGGCGCCCGCCGCCACCTTGTTACACAATCGGAGGTAAAAATGGCTCTTTCGCAGATTGCTCTATGCTCGCGTGCCCTCATCAAGCTCGGCGCCCAACCGATCGCCTCGTTCACCGAAGGCACCGTCGAATCGCAGGTCGCCGCCGCCCTGTTTCCTTCGGTGCGCGACGGGCTCATCTCGGCGCATCCGTGGAGCTTCGCAAGTGCCCAGGCCACACTGCCGCGCCTGGCGAACGATCCTGTCGCCGACCATCGCTATGCGTACCAGCTGCCGCCGGATTTCCTGCGGGCACTATCCGTCGGGCAGGGTGCGCGCGGTCGCGGAACCGCCTACCGGATCGTCGAATCGACCCTGCAGACCGACAGCGACGGCATCGTGCTGTCCTACATTTTCCGGCCCGACGAATCCGCCTTCCCGCCGTTCTTCGACGCGGCCTTGATTGCAGCGCTTGCGGCCGAGTTCTGCCTTCCGGTGACCGAAAGCACCAGTCGGGCCGAACTGCTCTATCGGCTTGCTGGAAACGAGTTCCGCCGCGCGCGCCTGATCGACGCGCAGCAGGACACGCCGCAGAGCTTCGAGGATTTCTCGCTGGTGGAGGCGCGCCGATGAGTGTCGCACGCCTCACCAAAACCAGCTTTGCGTCGGGCGAAATCGGGCCGTCGATGCTGGGCCGCATCGATCTGCGCGCCTACGAAAACGGCGCACGGCGCTTGCGCAACGTCGTGGTTCTCCCCTCGGGCGGGATCAAGCGGCGCCCGGGCCTTGCGCGCATCGCGGGCCTGCCGGGGCAAGCGCGCCTAATCGCGTTCGAGTTCAACACCGAGCAGGCCTATCTGCTGGCGCTGTGCGACGGCCAGATGCGCGTGTTCCGCGACGGCGTGCAGGTCGCGACCCTCGCCACGCCCTGGAGTGCCGCACAGCTCAAGCAGGTGAACTGGACCCAGAGTGCGGACACGCTCCTCGTCGTGCATCCCGATGCGCCGCCGCAGCGCATCACGCGCACGTCGCACACGAGCTGGACGATCGCGCAATGGACGTTCCTCGAAGAGAAAGGCGTTATCCAGCAGCCCTACCACAAATTCGCCCCCGACGCCGCGACGCTCACGCCGGGCAGTACGTCCGGCACAATCACGCTCAGTGCTTCAGTCGATGTGTTCGTGGCCGGCCATGTCGGCCAGCGCATCCGCATCGCGAAGAAGGAAGCCACGATCATGGCGGTCGCGGGGCCGCGCTCGGCGACCGCAACGCTCGTCGACGGCAATACGTTGCCCGACACGTCCGCCTCGACCGACTGGGAAGAACAAGCACTCAGCGCGCTGCGCGGCTGGCCGATCAGCGTGACGTTCCACCAGGACCGTCTCGTAATCGGCGGTTCGCGCGATCTGCCCAACCGGCTGTGGCTGTCGAAATCGGGCGATCTGTTCAATTTCGATCTCGGCACGGCTCTCGACGACGAGGCGATCGAATTTGCCTTGCTGTCGGACCAAGTCAACGCGATTCGCCACGTCTTCTCGGGCCGCCATCTGCAGGTCTTCACGTCGGGGGCGGAGTGGATGGTGACGGGCGATCCGCTGACACCCGAAAACGTCCAGCTCAATCGCCAAACGCGCATCGGCAGCCCGAGCGACCGCGCCGTGCGGCCGCGCGACGTCGATGGTGCGACGTTGTTCGTCGGCCGCGGCGGGCGCGATCTGCGCGAGTTCCTGTTCGCCGATTCCGAACAGGCCTACCAGGCGACGGATATCGCCTTACTCGCACCGCATTTGGTGCAAGACCCCGTCGCCCTCGACTACGATCCCGACGACCGGCTTGTGCATGTCGTCAATGCCGATGGATCGATGGCGACCGTTACGATCTATCGTGCCGAACAAGTTACGGCCTGGACGCGCCAGACCACGGCGGGTGCCTTCCGCAGCCTCGCGGTCGTTTCGAACGCAACCTATCTTGCGGTCGAACGCGCCGGCCAGTGGTCGATCGAGTGCCTCGATTCCGCCTATTCGACCGATGCCGCCGTCAAGCTCGCACCTGCACCTGCAGCAACGGCGTGGACCGAACTCGGCCATCTCGACGGCATCGAGGTCCAGATCCTCGCCGACGGCGTGCCGATCGGCACAGCGATTCCTGCGAGCGGCCAGATCTCGGCGCGCGGCAGCCGCACCGATGTCGAAATCGGCATCGGCTTCGTAGGTGAAATCGAGCCGCTGCCACCGGCCTCCCCCGGCAATGCCAACATGCCGCGCAGCGTGCGGCTGATCGAGGCGACCTTCAAGCTGCTGGATACCTGCCAATTGCGTGTGGATACCGGCACCGGCTTCGTCGACGTGCCTTTTCGCGGCCTCGGCGGCGCGTTTGCGCTCGACCAAGCGCTGCCGCCTTTCTCGGGCGACAAGCGCATCCGCGCACTTGGCTGGAAACGCGCCAGCATCGATCCGCTGTGGCGCATCGAATTGCCGGCACCGCTGCCCTTCACCCTGCTTTCCGCAACCCAAGAAATGAAAGTGAACGACCGATGAGTGGAATCGAACCTGTTACCGCCATTGCGCTCGGCCAAACCGCCCTCGGTGCCGTCCAGGGTATCGGCAGTGCCAACGCGGCGCGTGCGCAAATGGATGCACAAGCGCAGTCCGTCGCCGCCAACGCCGCCCGCCAGCGCCAGATGCTGGCGCTGCAGCAGGAGGCCGACACGCGTAAGCGGCGCAATCTCCTCGAACGCACGACGGCGCGCGCGCGCGCGTCGTTCGGTGCACGCGGCTTGTCGGACTCCGACGGCTCGGCGGGTGCTTTGCTCTCGGGTATCGAAACCGAATTCGAGACCGAGCAGGCCGACCGCGACCGCGCCTACGGGCTGCAGTTGGGCGGCCTCGACCAGGGCCTTGCGGACTCGCTCGGCCGCATCGAGCAGGCACGCAGCCGCAGCCTGCTCGACCAGCAGCAGGACATCCAGCGCCGCGTGGGCAGCTTGCTGAGCTGGGGCCTCAAATCGCGCTGACCGTTGTTTCCCATTATCCCGAAAGGACCGACCCATGACCGAGCATCTCAAGATCACCGCCAAGATTCCGCGCAAGCGCTACGTCGCCGACGGCACGCAGACTGTTTTCAGCTTCGACTTCGTGCTGTTCCAGCCGAGCGAACTGCTCGTTACCGTCAACGGCGTGCCGGTTGCGTCGGGCGTTGCCGTGTCGCTGCTCGCGGACGGCACGGGCATAGCGACCTTCGCCGCTGCACCCGCCGCCAGCGCCGTCGTCGTGCTGCAGCGCCGGGTGACGATCAAGCGTGAAACCGACTTCCAGGAAGGCGGCGAGCTGCGCGCCAAAACCCTCAACGACGAGTTCGATTTCCAGACGGCGGCTTTGCAGCAACTCGAAGCGGCTGCCGCGCGCGCGCTGCGGCTGCCTGCCGACGATGCCGACGATGCCGCCACCGTGCTGCCGATCGCGGCCGTGCGCGCGACGAGGATGCTCGCGTTCGACGCGAGCGGAAACCCGACCGTGTCGAACCAGACCCTGGCGCAGATCGAAGCCGGTTCGAACGCCGCCGTCGCGTCGGCCGCCGACGCCGCCGCAAGTGCAGCCGCCGCTGCAGCATCAGCGGCCTCCGTGGGGTCGCTAGCGACCGCCGCGGCGAATGCAGCATTGGAGGCGGCGGTAAGCGCGGCTTCGATCTCCCTGCCATTGCCGCTCGCAAGTGGCGGTACCGGCGCCGATACGGCTGCGACCGCGCGCGCAAATTTGGGTCTTGGCAGCGTCGCGACGCTGAGCGTCGGCAGTTCCGCAAACCAAGTTCCGCGACTCGATGGCCTTGGCCGTCTGCCTGCAGTCGATGGATCGCAGCTCACCAATCTCACGGGCGGCGCCATGCAGATCGTCGCCGGAGAGACGCTTGCGATCCGCGATCTCGTCTACCAGGACATTTTCAACCAGCGCGGCGGCGGCGCCGACCGTTGGTACCAGGTCGATAGCGACGCGGTCGGTCCGGTGCGCATCAGCCCGCGAATCGGCATTGCGTTGGCTGCGATCGCGTCGGGTGCGAGCGGTTCGGCGCAATTGCGCCCCGGCCGCGTGTCCGGTTTCGCGGGCCTTGTGGCAGGCCAGCCCCTTTTCGCTAGCGCTTCGCCGGGGGGTATTGCGCAATCGGCACCGACCATTCCGGCTAGCGGTACGCAAAATGCCACACGGCTGATCGGCTATGCGGCGAGTGCGACCGAGATCGATTTCAATCCCGATGACGATACAATCTTCGCCGCGCACAATTCAGCCGTCGCGATCGACGGTACGGTCACGGTGCAGCATTGGGCCGACGCGGGTGCCCGCGAGCGCGATCAATGGGCCTACGCCGTGCAGGCCCAAGCCACATCGATCGTGCCGGGGGCAACGGGAACGAATTTGGGGACTTTTACGGAAGCCAGTGGGCTTGTGTCGATTTTCGACGGCACGACGAACGCGACCGGCACCGGCTCCGGGCGCATCTCTGCGCCGACCTCGGGCTACGCCGGAAAATCCTATTCCCCAGGAAAGCGCGTCGCGAAAGCTGTAGTGTGGGGGACCAACAATATCGGTTTTGTCAACCTGAGTGACCCGAACGTCACGCTCGTTCTGCGTGGCAAAACCGGTGCTGCTCCGAGCAGTCGCACGGACGGCACCTCGCTCGGTTCGATTACCTTCGTCGACACCGCGAACGAAAGCGGCAATCCGCGTACGATTGTCTCAAACGATATTCTAACCGTTTGGGACCATGTGTGGATCGATTTCTCGCACGATGGAGCGGTGAACATCGCCTTCATCGCCGAAATCCAGTTCACCGAAATCACGGGTTCTGCGCGCGACGAACCGCTGACGATCGGCTCGACGATAGTCAATGCCGCCGCCACCGACCGCGTGAACGTACGCTACGACGACGGCAGCGGTATGAACGCAGACACCCACACGACCTTCGTCAATCGCACGAACGCGACGCGCGATCTGGTCTGCGAGGTCATGCTGTGACGCAGCCAACGAAAAAGAAGGCCGCGACCAAAAGATCGTTGCGCAAGAAACCGGCGACGGGCGATCCGCCGCCGGCAGCAGCGGCGATTTCGGTGCCGGATTTTCCGCAATTCGTGGCCGATTGGAACGCGCTGCAAGGCCAGGGCACGCCCGATCTGCACGTGCGGATCGCGCAGTGGCTGCAGGCGCAGCGCAGCGCAGCCGCGCACGGGGCGGTGCTGCTTGCGTTCCGCTCGAGCGGAAAGTCGACTCTGGTGGGCCTGTTCTGCGCTTGGCTCCTCGCCAAGGACGCCAATTTGCGCGTGCTCGTGCTCGCGGCCGAGCATGCGCTCGCGCGCAAGATGGTGCGCAACGTCAAGCGCATCATCGAGCGCCACCCGGCGACCACGGGCCTGAAGCCGGTCAAGACCGAGACCTGGGCCTCCGACCAGTTCGTGGTCGCGCGCACGGCCGAGCTGCGCGACCCTTCGATGCTAGCCAAGGGCCTGTCGGGCAACATCACGGGCACGCGCGCCGACGTAGTCATCTGCGACGACGTCGAAGTGCCCAACACCTGCGACACCGCCGCCAAGCGCGAGGATCTGCGCGAGCGCCTGGGCGAGCTCGACTACATTCTGGTCCCCGGCGGGCTGCAGCTCTATATCGGCACACCGCACAGCTACTATTCGATCTACGCTGAACAGTTGCGCGAGGAGACCGGGGAGAGCGCACCGTTCCTCGACGGCTTCGCGCGGCTTAAGATACCGCTGCTCGACGAGAGCGGTGCGAGCGTATGGCCCGCGCGCTTCGATGCAGCGCGCATCGAAGCGGTGCGCAAGCGCACGGGGCCGCGCAAATTCCAGGCGCAGATGATGCTCGAGCCCGTGGCCGAAACCGCGAGCAGGCTCGATCCCGACCGGATCGTTGTCTACGACGAATCGCTGCAGTACTCCGAGGGCAACGACGCGGCGATCGTGTCGATCGGCGGGCGGCGCATGCTGTCGGCCACGTGCTGGTGGGATCCGGCCTACGGCAGCCCGAACGGCGACCGGTCGGTCGTGGCCGTGGTCTTCACCGACACGCAAGGACACTACTGGCTGCAGGACATCCGCTACCTCGAGCCGCCGCACGAAGCATTGGGCGAACGCGACGAGGCGAGCCATTTCTGCCGCCAGGTCGCCGCGTTTGCGGCGCGCAACCGCGTGCCGCTGGTGACGATCGAGCAGAATGGCGTGGGTCATTTTTTGCCTTCGATCCTGCGGCGCGAATTGGCCGAGGCAGGGCTTGCTTGCGGCGTCCATGCGGCCGCGTCCACGCGCAGCAAAGTGCTGCGCATCCTCGATGCGTTCGATGCGCGCCTTGCCGCGGGCGTTCTGCATGCCCATCGCGAGGTGTGGAAAACGCCATTCATCGTCGAGATGCGCGAATGGCGTCCCGTCGGCGGAGCGCGCGACGACGGGCTCGATGCGGTTGCCGGCTGCCTGCTGGCCGAACCCGTGCGCGTCGAGCCCGTCGAGCGGCCAGCCGCCAAACGCAGCTGGCAGGCAGGCGGCAAAGCGCACCGCGCCAAAACCGACTTTTCCGTTTGACCCCCTTTTTTTTGAAAGGAGACGTCTCTCCATGGATCTTTCGAATCTCGAACCCGGCCTCGCGTTGCTGGCGGCTTCCGACGCTTCGTCGTTTGGTGCCATCGCGTGGCTGTTCTGGAAACAGCGCGAAGAGCATGAGCGTGCGCTCGCCAAGGCGCACGAAATCAATCTGCGCGAAACGCGCGACCTTGCCGCACGGCTCGCCGATTTCAAGCTCGAGATCGCGCGCAATTACGCGTCCATCGCCTATCTTAAAGACGTCGAGAACCGCTTGACCGCACATCTCTTGCGCATCGAAGCCAAGCTCGGCGCCAATCCCGTCGCCGACGCAAGGCTCTAGGAGATCGCCCCATGATACCTGCCCTCCTGGCGCAATTGGGTCTGCCCGTTCTGGTCCGGCTCGTGGGCGGTGCTCTTGCGCGCATCGATAATCCTGTCGCCAAAACCGCGTCCAGCACTTTGTCCGACGTGGCCGCGGCGATCGATCAGGCCAGGATCGATCCGGCCCAGATCGCCGAGGCCAACCGGCATCTCGAAACGTTGGCCAAGCTCGACAGCGACGATTATCGCGAAACGATCCGCGAAGTGAACGCGACGATCCGCGCCGAGTCGGCGTCCGAGGACCCATACGTACGCCGTATGCGGCCGACCTTCGGCTATGTAATGGCCGCGACTTGGGCAGCGCAAATGTCGGCGGTCGCTTGGATCGTCGTCGCCGCACCGCGCGAGGCTGCCCCGGTGATCGAAGCGCTGGGGGCCTTGTCGCTGATGTGGTCGGTCGGCCTGTCGGTGCTCGGCGTCTATGTCTACAAGCGCTCCGCCGATAAGGCGCTGGGGGCGGGCCAAGCGCCTGAAAGCCTGATCGAGACGCTTCAATCCGTTGTCAAACGGCGCTAGTAAGGGGCCATGAACACGCCGATCTACCATATGTGCAAACGCGAGGAGTGGCAGGTGGCTCTGGCTGCAGGCCGCTATTTCGGCTCGTCGCAAGACCAAGCCGACGGCTTCATCCATTTCTCGGATCGCGGCCAGATCGTCGCCAGCGCTGCGCGGCACCGGGCAGGCCAGGACGATCTCGTGCTGATCGAGATCGATGCCGAATCGTTGGGTGCTGCCCTCAAATGGGAAGCGTCCCGCGGCGGTGCGCTGTTCCCGCACCTTTACGGCCCGCTCGACCCGGTCAAGGTCGCGCGCACCGCACCGCTGCGGCTGGACGCGAATGGCCGCCACGTCTTCCCGTGGGACCTCGCATGAGCTGGTACGATCTCGTTCGGCCGCTCGTGAACCGCATCGATCCGGAAGCCGCCCACGGTTACGCGATCGCGGCCTTGCGCAACGGACTTGTGCCGCGCCCGGCCGCTGTCGCCGATCCAATTTTGCGCGTAGATCTATGGGGGCTATCGTTTCCCTCTCCGATTGGGCTTGCCGCCGGTTTCGACAAGGACGCCGAAGTGCCGGACGCGATGCTCGACCAGGGTTTCGGCTTTGTCGAAATCGGATCAGTGACACCGCGCCCGCAGCCGGGAAATCCCAAGAAGCGCCTGTTTCGCCTTACGCAGGACGAGGCGGTGATCAACCGTTTGGGCTTCAACAGCCGCGGCATTGGCGTCGCCAAAGCCAATCTCGAGCGCCGAAAGCGGCGCGGCATCGTCGGCGTCAATCTCGGCAAAAACAAAGAGACGGTCGAGGCCGGCGACGACTATGTCGCGGGCGTGCAGGCCCTCGGCCCCTTTGCCGACTATCTCGTGTGCAACGTGTCCTCGCCCAACACGCCGGGCTTGCGCGCGTTACAAAGCCGCGAAGCGCTCGACGCACTCGTGGTGCGCGTGCAGGCGGCACTCGCCGAGAGCAACGCGGCGATCCCGCTGCTGTTCAAGATCGCCCCCGACCTCGCCGACGCCGATCTCGAAGACGTCGTGCGCGTGGCACTCGACCGCAAGCTTGCGGGCTTGATCGTGGGCAATACGACTTTGTCGCGCCCGGTCTCGCTCGCCGACGCACAGAAAATCGAAGCAGGAGGCCTTTCGGGGCGGCCGCTGATGGCGCTATCGACCGAGATCCTCGCCAAGACTTACAGCCTCGCCGGCGGGGCCTTGACGCTCGTGGGTACGGGCGGCGTTTTCGATGCGGCCGACGCCTATGCGAAAATCCGCGCCGGCGCGACACTCGTGCAACTCTATTCGGCGATGGTCTATCGTGGACCCAGTGTGGCCGCCGCGATCGCCGCCGATCTCGGCGAGCTGTTGCGCCGCGACGGTTTTGCGCGCGTGGCTGATGCGGTCGGCGTGGATCGGCGTTGACCGGGGCCTTGCGAAAGAGGATACCAACGCTATGTCGCCGATGACGCTGATTCTGCCCGCAATCGCCTATCTCGTCCTGTCCGCGGCCTTGGGTTTGACGCTGGGTCCTGCTTTGGGCTTGGCGGCGTTCGGTGCTGCTGCCGGCGTGCACGGCCTGTGGCTTGCCGCGCGCGCGACCGAAACCGCCGAAGACGGCAAGCGCGCCCTGGCCCAAATCCGCCGCGAGCTTGGGGCCGCACGCGAAGAAGCGCGCGGCATTCTCGAGGCGATCGAAGACGCGGCACGCACGCGCCCCGATCTCGGACACGTGATGACGGAAGTGCGCGTGCTGCAGGGCCTCGTCGAGCAGCTGTCGGGCCAGCCGCTGCCGAAGCAAGGCCTGCCGATCTCCTCGCCGTCCTTCGCCGATGCGCAAGTGCTCGACATCGTGCGCGACGCGCTGCGCGAAAACCGCGTCGAACTCTATGTCCAGCCCATTGTCGATTTGCCGCAGCGTCGCCGCCGCCATTTTGAATGTTTCTCGCGCATGCGCGCCCCCGACGGCACGCTGATCGGCCCCGACCGCTATCTGCCGTTGGCCGAGAGTGCGGGCCTCGTTTCGGCGATCGACAACATGCTGCTGTTCCGCTGCGTGCAGCTCGTGCGCCGCATGCAGGGGACGAGCACCGATGTGGGCGTGTTCGTGAACATCTCCGAACACACCTTGGCCGATACGCGCTTTTTCTCGGAGTTCGTGAACTTCATGGCGCAGAACGCCGAACTCGCGCACAATCTGGTGTTCGAACTTGCCGAGAGCCACACGCGACGCTTGACCGAGATGCAATGGGCCGAGCTCGACCGCCTGGGTAGCATCGGTTTCCGCTTCTCGATGGACCAAGTCACCGACATCGACGTCGAATCCTACACGCTCGCCAAGCGCAATTTCCGCTTCGTCAAAATCGAAGCGCGCAAGCTGCTCGATTTCGCCAACAGCGCGCGCGGCTCAGCCTTTGCGCGCATTCGTGCGGCGATGATGGACGCCAAGCTCGCCCTGATCGTCGAAAAGATCGAAGCCGAACCGCTGCTGGTCGAGGTCCTCGATCTCGAGGTTGATTACGGCCAAGGCTTCCTGTTCGGCGAGCCGCGCCCGCTCAAGGAAGCCAAGTGACAAAAGCACTCAACGGAATCGGCGCGATTGCGCCGCACTACGACGTGTTTATGTTCGACATGTGGGGCTGCCTGCACGACGGCATTCGCGCGTTCCCGGGCGTGGCCGATCTGCTCGCCCAATTGCGCCAACGGGGCAAACGCTGCGTCGTGATCTCGAACGCGCCGCGCCTCGTAGCGTCGTTGCGTTTGCAGATGCCTGGCTTCGGCCTCGATCCCAACGCGTTCGACGGCATCGTCACGTCCGGCGAAGATGCGTGGCAGGCCTTGGTTGCCGACACGCACAAGCTCGGGCGCCGCTTTTTGCATGTGGGTTCGGCTCTCAATCTCGGCGATCCCGCAGCAATCGGCCTCGAAATCGTCGCCGACATCGACGACGCCGATTTCATTCTGGCGACCGGGCCTGCCGGCGATGGCACGCTCGATATGCATTCGTTCGGCGACATGCTGGCCAAAGCGCGCAAGCGCGATCTCGCCTTGCTGTGCGCGAACCCGGATCTCGAAGTGTTGCGCGGCGAACAGCGTTTTTTGTGCGCGGGCACGCTCGCACAAGCCTATGAGGCGATCGGCGGACGCACGATCTATCACGGCAAGCCGCACGCGGGCGTCTACCAGCGGGCACTCGGGTTCGCAGGCGACGTCGCCCCGTCGCGCGTGCTCGCACTCGGCGACGCGATGCGCACCGACGTTGCCGGCGCGCGCGCTTTTGGCTTCGACCAAGTCTTCGTCTCGGGCGGCATCCATGCTGAAGGGCTGCAAGCTCCGATTGGAAACTTGCCGACTTCCGAGGCGATGTTGGCCCTCGCGCAGAGCTTCGGTTTCGCGCCGACTTACATGCTGGCCGAGCTGCGCTGGTAGAAAATCCGGTTTCGGTTGCGCAAAAGCGCTGCGAGCGAGTTTTCCCCAGGGGTGTGCATAACGCCTCTTTATCAATCCGAATCAGCTGCCTAGAGCGCATAGTTGCGATTCAAGGACTCGTGCAGCTTTGTGCCCGAAGCAGGGCCAAGTTACAGTTCTATCAAGGGAGTAGCCGATGGCCGAGTTTGCACGCCCCACGATCGCGGATTGGGAAAAACTGGCGCGCGCCGAGCTCAAAGGTGCGGGCCCCGACACGCTTGCCTGGACCACGCCCGAAGGCATTGTCGTCAAACCGCTTTATACGAAAGACGACCTCGCGGGGCTGGCCCATCTGGACGGCATGCCCGGGATCGCACCTTATGTGCGCGGGCCCCGCGCCACGATGTATGCGAACCGCCCCTGGACGATCCGCCAGTACGCCGGCTTCTCGACGGCCGAGGAATCGAATGCATTTTACCGCAAGGCGCTCGCCGGCGGCCAAGCGGGTCTGTCGGTCGCGTTCGATCTTGCCACGCATCGCGGCTACGACAGCGACCATCCGCGCGTGACCGGCGACGTCGGCAAGGCCGGTGTCGCGATCGACTCGGTCGAAGACATGAAGATCCTGTTCGACGGCATCCCGCTCGACAAAATGTCAGTGTCGATGACGATGAACGGGGCGGTGCTGCCCGTGCTCGCGGCCTTCGTCGTCGCGGGCGAAGAGCAGGGCGTGTCCGCCGACAAATTGTCGGGCACCATCCAGAACGACATTCTCAAAGAATTCATGGTGCGCAATACCTACATCTATCCGCCCGCGCCTAGCATGCGCATCGTGGCAGACATCATCGCGCACACCGCGCGCCACATGCCGAAATTCAATTCGATCTCGATCAGCGGCTACCATATGCAGGAAGCAGGTGCCACCTGCGTGCAGGAGCTCGCTTTCACGCTCGCCGACGGTCTCGAATATGTGCGTGCGGCCCTGTCGCAAGGGCTCGATATTGATGCGTTTGCGCCGCGCCTGTCGTTCTTCTTCGCGATCGGCATGAACTTCTTCATGGAGATCGCCAAGCTGCGCGCGGCCCGCCTGCTGTGGGCCGAAATGGTGCAGCCTTTCGGCCCCAAAAAGGCCGACAGCCTCGCATTGCGCACACATTGCCAGACGTCCGGCGTGTCGCTGACCGAGCAGGATCCTTACAACAACGTGGTTCGCACCGCGTTCGAGGCGATGGCGGCGGCCCTTGGCGGCACGCAGTCGCTGCACACCAATTCGTTCGACGAAGCGCTGGCCCTGCCCACGCCGTTCTCCTCGCGCATCGCGCGCAACACCCAGCTCATCCTCCAGGAAGAGACCGGTGTTGCCAATGTCGTCGATCCGCTCGCAGGCAGCTATTATCTCGAGCATCTGACCGCGTCGATGGCGGAAGAAGCGCGCAAATTGATCGGCGAGGTCGAAGCACTCGGCGGCATGACCAAGGCCGTCGAAAGCGGCATGCCGAAGCTGCGGATCGAAGAAGCCGCCGCGCGTCGCCAGGCGCGTATCGACCGCGGCGAAGAGGTCGTGGTCGGCGTCAACAAATACAAGCTCGCCGAACAGGAGCCGATCGAGATCCGCGACATCGACAATACGGCCGTGCGCGAATCCCAGATCGCTCGCCTCAATGCCGTGCGCGCCAAGCGCGACTCGGCGGCCGTCGAAAAGTCGCTGGCGGCCTTGGCGGATGCCGCCAAGACCGGAACCGGCAATCTCTTGGCGCTGGCGATCGACGCCATGCGCGCGCGCGCGACTGTCGGCGAAGTCTCCGATGCGCTCGAGAAAGTCTATACGCGCCATCGCGCCACGATCCGTTCGGTCACCGGCATCTACGGCTCGGCCTACGAGGGCGATGCAGGGTTTGCGCGCATCAAAGATGACGTCGCAGACTTTGCCAAAGCCGAAGGGCGCCGGCCGCGCATGTTGGTCGTGAAACTCGGTCAGGACGGCCACGATCGCGGTGCGAAAGTCATCGCCACGGCCTTTGCCGATATCGGCTTCGACGTCGATGTGGGCCCGCTGTTCCAAACGCCCGAAGAGGCCGCCCGCCAAGCGATCGAAAACGACGTGCATGTCGTCGGCGTGTCTTCGCAGGCGGCGGGCCACAAGACGCTTGTGCCGGCACTTATCGAAGCCCTCAAGGCCGCGCGCGCTGAAGACATTATCGTAGTGTGCGGCGGCGTGATCCCGCCGCAGGACTACCAAGCCCTTCTCGATGCCGGTGTGGCCGCAATCTACGGACCCGGCACCAACATTCCCCATGCTGCGGCAGAGGTCATCGGCCTCGTGCGGCGGCGCAAGAAAGCGGCGTAATTCGACATGAGCGACGACACACAAGGCGGCACACCGGGCAACGGTCCGCGCCGTTTGCGCAGCCTCGAAGCCCCGACGGCCGAAGCCGTTCGCCCGGCCAACGATCTGGGCGCTCCCGTTTACGAACCGTTGCCGCCGGCCGGCAAGCGTAGCTTCGCGGCCGCGACGGCGATCAGTGCGGCGTGGCTCGGGCTCGTCGCGTGGTACGCGCTGTCCCAGGTGGGGCTGGGTGCGTTCGAAGTCATGCTGCCGCATGAACTCGGCGCGTTCTTCGGCGGGGCTGCGATGCCGCTCCTCGTACTTTGGTTTGCGGTTTCGTATCTGGCGCGCGGGCGCGATCTTCTGCGCCATTCGCGCGCCCTCGAAGTGCGTTTGGCCGAGCTTGCCTATCCGGCCGAGCGTGCCGAAGCCAAGCTGCGCACGATCGGCGATAGTTTGCGCGAACAAGCGCTGGCCCTTGCCGATGCCTCGGACCAAGCCACACGCCGCTTGATGGAAGCGCGCCAGGGCCTGTCCTCGCAGGCGGGCGAACTCACGACCGTTTCGGACCAGGCGGCGATGCGCGCCATGCAGGTGATGGCGGGTTTGCGCCGCCATGCCGACGGGCTCGAGCGCGTGACGGCGTTGCTCACGAGCCGCGTGCAGATCGTGGAATCGGCCGTGCGCGAACAAGCTGATGCGTTGGCGGGCGCTTCCGACCGCGCCTTGTCGCAGTCGCGCGAAATCAACGCGACTTTGCGCGAGCAAATCGAAACCTTAGCCGCGACCAACGAGCGCACCTCGGCCAATGCCGGTGCCATCCGCGAATCCTTGCGCGAGCAGTCGCAGGATCTGGCCGAGACGACCGAGCGCGCACGTGCTCGGGCGAGCGAAATCCGCGCCGTGCTTGCCGACCAGGGCAGTGCGCTTACCGACGCGACGGAAGCCGCCCTCGCGCGCGCGCGCGAAGTGGGCGAATTGCTGCGCCGCCAGTCCGACGCGTTCGGCGATGCCGCCGAAATGGCCGAAGGCCGGGCGAGCACCGCCTCTGTCGAAATGGGCGCCGCGCGTCGTTCGGCCGAAGCCGCCAGCGACCATTTGGCCGATGCCGCCGAAAAACTCGTCGCGATCGCGCGCGAGCTTGCCAAGCAAAGCGACTCTGCCCAGAACTCGCTGCGCGCGCAGACCGCCACCTTGGCCGAAGCGGCAGGCGATGCGCAGTCGCGCGTCGACACGGCCGGCGAAACCATCCGCGCGCGCACCACGGAAGTGGCGAGTGCGGCAATCCGCATGAACGAGGTCGCAACGAACCTCGCGGCCGAAACGCGCAACATGCAGGCGGCGATCGAGCGCATGACCGTGCGCACCGAAGCCACGAGCGAGTCCGTGCGTCGCCAGGGCCACGAGCTTGCGACGGCCGCCGACCAGGCGGTTGCGCGCGTGCGTGCAGCGGGCGAAACTTTCCAGTCGCAATCGCGCGAGCTTACCGATGCGGCGGCCCAAGCGCTTGCGCGTATGGGCGGGGCAAGTGCGGGCTTCACGGAATCCGCGCGCGATATGGCGCAGCGCCTGCAGGATGCCGAAGCAAAGGCGGCGGCCATCGGCCAGGACATCCGCCGCCATGGCGGCGAATTCATCGAGGCCGTGGATGCGGCCGGGCGCAGTGCTGCCGAAACCGGTGCCAAGCTTGCCCGCGAAACCGAGACGATTCTGCGCGCGGCTGGGGCATTGTCGGCCGAAGCGCTGGCGACCGAAGCCGCCTTGCAGGCCGAAACGCGCCAGGTCGCCGAGGCGGCGATGCGCGCCAAGGCAAGCGTGGATTCCGCCAGCATTGCGCTCAAGACGCGGACCGAAGATCTCGACGCGGCTGCCCGCCGCACGGCCGAATCGCAAGTCGCCCTCGATGGGCTTGCGATGCGCGCGCAAGAGTCGCTCGACCGCGTGGCCGCACGCGTCGATGCCTCGGGCGAGGTTGCCCGCCGCCGCGCGGAAGAGCTGCTCGTTGCGGCCGAACAGGCCGCCCAGCGCGTGCGCGCGACGGGCGACGGCGTGCGCGTGCAGACGCAAGACCTCACGCATTCGGCCGAACTCGCACTCGCGCGCGCCGAAGAACTCGGCGCCACGCTCAAGCGCCGTGCCGAGGAGATCGACGGCACGTCGGAACGCACGACCCAGCGCCTCGACCAATTGGCCGACCATGTGCGCGACCAGACGCAGGTGCTGGCCGAAGCGGCCGGCGACGCCGCGCAGAAGCTCACGCTCTCGGGCGAGCAGGTGCGACTCAAGACTGAAGCGATCGACGCTACAGCCGATGCCGCAATGGCGCGGCTGGGGGATGCGGGCGCCACGATCGAACGGCGCACGAAGGAGCTCGACGCGGCTGCCCAGCTTGCGGCCCAGAAGCTCGACGACAGTGCCGAGCGTCTGCGCGCGCGCGCGCTCGAAGGTGAAGCCAACGTCGCTTCCGCAACCCAGCGCCTCGACACGAGTGCGCAAGCCCTCGTCCAGGATTCGCGCGAAGTTGCCGTCGCCCTCGACCGCACGTCGGCGCGCATCGAGGCGACCGGCGAGGTCGTGCGGCGCGAAGCTTCCCAGCTTGAATTGGGTGCAGAGCAGGCGGCCGCACGCGTGCGCGCCACCGGCGAAAATTTCCGCACCGAGGCGCAAAGCATGGTGCGCGCCGCCGAGGCCGGCATGGCCGAGGCCGACGCCTATGCCGAAACGCTCAAGCACCGCGCCGAAGACGTCGCCGCGACGGCCGCGCGTACGGGCGAACGGCTCGAAGCGCTGCATGGCGATCTGCGCGCACAAGCAGGCACGCTGGGCGAAACGGCCGATGCCGTCGCAACCCAGCTCGACCGTGCGGGCGAAACATTGCGCCTCAAGACCGTCGCGATCGAAGCGACGGGCGATGCCGCGCGCAACCGCATCGGCGAAGTAGCCGAAGACGTGGCGCGCAATGCCAAGGATCTCGACGCGACCGCGCACCAGGCCGCGGCACGCCTTCGCGATGCGGCCGACCAGCTGCGCGCCCGTGCCCAAGAGGCCGACGCGAATGTCGCCGCTGCGGCCCAGCGCCTCGATCTCACAGCAAGCCTGCTCGCCAAGGACGCGGGCGAAGTTGCCCAAGCGGTCGACAATGCGGCTGCGCGCATGGAAGCAAGCGGCGACGTGGCGCGGCGCGAGAACGACCAGCTTGTGCTGGCGGCCGACCAGTCGGCGACGCGCATCCGCGCCACGAGCGAAGCTTTCCGCACCGAGACGCACGGATTGGTGCGCGCGGCCGAAACCGGCATCGCGCAAGCCCATCTCTACGACGAAACGCTGAAGCGCAGCGCCGACGAGCTCGGCTCGCTTGCAGCGCGCACGGGCGAACAGCTCGACACGCTGCATGCCGCTCTCAAGAACCAGACCGTCGAATTGGGCGACGTTGCGGCCGAAAAGGCGGGCGTTCTCGAGCAGGCGACCGAATCGCTGCGTGCGGGCACGGCCGCACTGGGCGTTGAGGCGGACCGCACGCGCGGCAGCGTGGACGCGGCACGCGACGAGATCGCGCGCAGCGCCAAAGATCTCGACGCAACCGCGCACCAAGCATTGCTGCGCCTGCGCGACGCGGCCGACCAGTTGCGCCAGCGCACGGCCGAAGCCGAAGCCAACGTGGCTTCCGCCACGCAGCGTCTCGATGCGACCGCCGTTGCCCTGTCGCGCGACGCGGGCGAAACGAGTGCGGCCGTCGACCGCGCCAGTGCGCGCATGGCCGCCAGCGGCGACGTGGCGCGGCGCGAGAACGAGCAGCTGGTGCTTGCCGCCGACCAATCGGCCGCGCGCGTGCGCCATGCGGGCGAGACATTCCGCAGCGAAACGCAGGCCCTGGTGCACGCGGCAGAAACCGGCCTCGAGCGCGCAAGCTTGCTCGAGACCGCGATCGCCCAGCGCGCGCTCGAAACCAATGCCGCCGCCGACCGCGCGCTTGCGCGTCTCGACGAAGCGGGCGACGCGCTGCGCAAGCGCGGTCTCGACGTCGAAGAGACGGCCGGAACGTCGGTCGCTGCGATCGGGACGGCCGGCAATGCACTGCGCCGCGAGACCGAAGCGCTGCAGGCTGCGGCTTCCGTATCGAGTGCGCGCATCGACGAAACGGCAGCGCTGTTGGGCCAGCGCTCGACCGAACTCGCATCGATCGCAACACAAGCCGGCCAGCGCCTCAAGGAATCGTCCGAAAGTCTGCGCGCGCGCACGGCAGAGCTCGAAGGGGCTGCCGACCGTTCGGCAACGCGCGTGGGTACTATCGACGCCGGCTTGCGCGACCAAACTTTGCTGCTGCTCAAAACGATGGAGCAGGTCTCGGGCCGCGCCAATGACGTGGGTGCCGTGCTCGAAAGCCAAGTTGCGGCCGTCTCGCGCGCATCCGACGATGCGATGGCGCGCTTGCGCGCCTCGTCCGATCTGTTCCGCGACCGTGCAGGCGAAATGCAGACGCTGTCGCAAGCCACGACCGAAAAGGTCGCGGCGACGGGGGCCGAGGCCGAACGCCGCCTGCATGCGCTGGCGACGCAGGCGGTCGAAGCGGTCGGACGTCTCGAAGAAGGCGGCGAGACCTTCCGCAACCGCCTCAACGACATGAACCGCGCTGCTGCCGGCGTGGGCGGGCTCATGGCCGAGGCGAGCGAGAATTTCCGCCGCCATACGGGCGATCTGCAGATCGCGGTCGATCAGGCGACGGCGCGCGTGGCGCAAGTGGGCCAGGCTCTGCGCGAGCGCACGGTCGATTTGGGCGGGGCGGCCGATGCCGCCGAAGCGCGCCTGTCGATGGTCGCCGAATTGCTGCGCGGCAACGCAAGCGGCCTTGCCGACACGGCCGACCGTTCGGCGATCAAGCTCGATGCGCTGGGCGAAGCGTTGGTGCGGCGTGCGGCCGAATTGTCGGCGATGTCCGACGGCACGGCAGCGCGCCTCTCGACGGTCGACCAGGCCTTGGGCGAACAGCGCGAAACGCTCGTGCGCACGCTCGAAACGTTGGGTTCGCGCGCAAGCGAGCTTGGCCAGGTGCTGCGCGGCCAGGCCGACCATCTCAACGGCGTGGTCTCGGAAGCGGGCGAGCGCCTGTCGGAAATCGGCGCGCAGTTCGATCTGCAAGCGCGCGAAGCGGCCGACGCCGCGACGGTCGCAAGCCAGCGCATCGGCGAAACTGGCCAGTCGCTGCGCCGCCGCTCGGACGAACTTTCCGCCGCTGCCCAAGAAGGCGGCGTGCGCCTCGAAGCGACGGCCGAAAGCTTCCGCCGCCGGGCCGAAGAGGTCATGGCCGCCGTCGGCCAAGCGGCCGCGCGCATCGCCTCGGTCGGCGAAAGTTTCGCGCGCCAGTCGCGCGATATGGGGCTTGCGATGGATGCGGCCGAGCGGCGCATCGCCGAGGCCGAACGCTTGCTGGCGCTGCAGAGCGAGACGCTCGATGTCGCGGCCGGCAAGGTCACGCGCGAAGCGAGCGAAGCGACCGACGCGTTCCGCCGCCAGGCCGACGATCTGGCTGCCGCTGCTGCTGCCGCCAACGACGCGCAGCGCCAGCTCACCTCCAGCGAGTTCGAAGCCAAGCGCGGCCGCTTCCTGCGCGCTTCGCGCCTCGTCGTCGAAGGGCTGAATTCTCTTTCCATCGATTTGGCCCGTACGCTCGATCCGTCGGTCACCGACCGCGTGCTCAAGGAGTTTCTGGGCGGCGACCGCGGTGTGTTCGTGCGTCGCTTGCTGCGCCTCAACTGGGGCGAAACGGGCCGCCTCGTGCAGAAGCGCTACGGCGACGATGCGGAGTTCCGGCGCTACGTCACCGACTATCTCACGCAGTACGACCGCCTGCTGGCCGACGCGCGCGAGGCCGATCCCGAAAACGTGCTGGTCTCGACCTTCCTGTCGGCGGATGTCGGCAAGCTCTACATGACGCTTGCCTCGATCGTGGGCTGGAAGAAGTAGCTAAAGAGCGCCGTGCAGCTTGGCGAGCGCGTAGGCTGCCAGCGTCGTGCTGTCGTCGATCGTGCCGTTGCGCATCATCGCTTCGAATTCGGCGAGCGTCCATTCGCGATGGACCATGTCGATCTCGGTCTTCTCGCGCTGCGGTTTGCCTTGCGTGAGGTCGCGCGCCACGAACACGTGCAGGCGCTGCGCGACGAAGCCGTTGGCCATCGCGAGCTCGCCGATCTTGTCGAGGGTACCTGCTTCAAGCCCGGTTTCTTCGCGCAGTTCGCCGCGCGCCATGGCCGCCACGTCGGCATCGGGCGCGAACTCCCAGGCCCCTTGCGGGATCTCCCAGCGGCGGCGCGCCTGCGTGTAGCGATATTGCTCGACGAGATGGATGGTGCCGGCGCCGAGGGCAATCAGCCCCACGCCGTCGCTTTTGTCGACCACGCCGTAGATGCCGCGCGAGCCGTCGGCAAACGCGACCTCGTCTTCGCGCACCCGCATCCAGCGGTTGGCGTAGACCTCGCGCGAGCAGAGCGTGCGGATCATCGGCGTGCTTGCGTCAGACGCGCCCGTGGCAGTGCTTGTATTTTTTGCCCGAGCCGCACGGGCACGAAGCGTTGCGGGGTGTCGCACCCCACGTCGCCGGATCGGCGGTATCGACGCGCGCCGCGCGTGCTGCCTTGGTCGGCGAGGGCGGCGTGCCGGCCTCGAAGGCCTGGCCCGTCGGCGGATGCTGTGCCTGCATGCGCGCGGGATCGGGCTCGTTCGGCAGGAAGTCGCCGGTCGGGGGCGCGTCCATGCGGATCTGCACGAAGGCGAGCAGCAGCGTGATGCGCTCGCGCAGGTCGGCGAGCATCGTCTCGAACAGTTCGAAGGCTTCGCGCTTGTATTCGTTGAGCGGATCGCGCTGGCCGTAGGCGCGCAGATTGATGCCCTGGCGCAGATGGTCGAGCGTCAGCAGATGCTCTTTCCAGGCATGGTCGAGTTCCTGCAGCAGCAGGCTCTTTTCGACCTGACGCATGATGTCGGGGCCGATATTGGCGGTCTTCTCGGCCATCTTGCGCTCGACCGCGTCGGAGATGCGCTCGGAGATTTCCTCCTCGGCGATGCCTTCTTCCTTGGCCCAATCCGCGACCGGCAGGTCGAGGCCGAAGATGCGGCGCACTTCCTCGTGCAGCAGGCCCGTGTTCCATTGCTCGTGGTAGGCGTTGGACGGGATGCAGCGCGCCATCAGCGCTTCGAGCGTTTCGCGTCGCATGTCGACGATCTGGTCGGCGACGTCGTCCTGGCGCATGATGTCGCGGCGCTGCTCGTACACGACCTTCCGCTGGTCGTTCATCACGTCGTCGTATTTGAGCAGCTGCTTGCGGATTTCGAAGTTGCGCGCTTCGACCTTCTGCTGCGCCTTCTCGAGCGCCTTGTTGATCCAGCTGTGGACGATCGCTTCGCCTTCCTTGAGGCCGAGCTTCTGCAGCATGCCGTCCATGCGCTCGGAACCGAAAATGCGCATGAGATCGTCGTCGAGCGACAGGAAGAATTTGGAAGCGCCCGGATCGCCCTGGCGGCCGGAGCGGCCGCGCAGCTGGTTGTCGATGCGCCGGCTTTCGTGGCGCTCTGTGCCAACCACGTAGAGCCCGCCCGCCGCAAGCACGGCTTGGCGCGCGGTTTCGATCTCGGCGCGGATTTCGACGATACGCGCCTCGCGCGCCGCGCCTTCGGGCACGTCGCCAAGCTCGAGGCGAATGCGCATGTCGAGATTGCCGCCGAGCTGGATGTCGGTGCCTCGGCCGGCCATGTTCGTTGCGATCGTGACCGCGCCGGGCCGGCCGGCCTGCGCAATGATGGCGGCTTCCTGCTCGTGGTAGCGCGCGTTGAGCACCTGGTGGGGCACGTTTCGCTTCTGCAGTTCGGCGGACAGCGCTTCGGATTTTTCGATGCTGACCGTGCCGACGAGGACCGGCTGGTTGCGCTTGCGCGCTTCGTCGATGAGATCGACGATGGCCGAAGCCTTCTCGCGCGCGGTGCGATACACCTCGTCGTCGGCGTCGATGCGCTTGACCGGCTGGTTGGTCGGGATTTCGACGACTTCGAGCTTGTAGATCTCGCCGAACTCCGAAGCTTCGGTCATCGCCGTACCCGTCATGCCCGACAGTTTCGGGTACATGCGGAAATAGTTCTGGAAGGTGATCGAGGCGAGCGTCTGGTTTTCCTGCTGGACGCGGACACCTTCTTTGGCTTCGAGCGCTTGGTGCAGGCCTTCCGAATAGCGCCGGCCTTCCATCATGCGACCCGTGAACTCGTCGATGATGATGACCTTGTCGTCCTTAACGATGTAATCCACGTCGCGCGCGAAGAGCTTGTGCGCGCGCAGCGCCTGGTTGGCGTGGTGGACAAGGCTCACATTCGCGATGTCGTAGAGCGAGCCGCCTTTGAGCAGACCCGATTCGGTCAGCAGCTGTTCGATCTTCTCCGCACCCGCCTCGGTCAGCGAGACCGCGCGCGCCTTTTCGTCCTTCTCGAAGTCGCCGGGCACAAGGCTCGGCATCAGCTTGTCGACGGCGAGATAGAGCTCGGAGGAATCGTCCGTCGGCCCCGAAATGATAAGCGGCGTGCGCGCTTCGTCGATCAGGATCGAGTCGACTTCGTCGACGATCGCGAAATTGAACGGGCGCTGGCTCATATGGTCGAGCCGGTATTTCATGTTGTCGCGCAGATAGTCGAAGCCGAATTCGTTGTTCGTGCCGTACGTCACGTCGCATGCGTAGTTTTCGCGCCGCTCGACGTCGGTGAGGCCGTGCACGATGGAGCCCACGCGCATGCCCAAAAACCGGTAGACGCGACCCATCCATTCGGCGTCGCGCTTGGCGAGATAGTCGTTGACCGTGACCACGTGCACGCCGGTCCCCGGCAGCGCGTTGAGATAGCCTGCAAGCGTGGCGACAAGGGTTTTGCCTTCGCCGGTCTTCATTTCGGCGATCATGCCCTTGTGCAGCACCATGCCGCCCAGAAGCTGGACGTCGAAATGGCGCTGGCCGAGTACGCGCTTGGCCGCTTCGCGCACGGTGGCGAACGCGTCGACCAGCACGTCGTCGAGCGTTTCGCCCTTGGCCAGGCGCTCGCGCAGCCACGGCGTGCGCGCGGCGAGGGCCGCATCGTCGAGGGCTTGGACTTCCGCTTCCTTGGCGTTGATGGCGGCGACCGTTTTGTACATCCCTTTGAGGATGCGCTCGTTTGACGAGCCGAAAAGCGCGCGGGCGATGGCGCCGAACATGCGGAAAGGTCCTTCGCGTGAATGCAAGATCGCCGATGGGCGGCCCATTCGGGTGTCGAGGCCCAGGACAGATAGGGCGAATGGCGGGGCATGTCAATTGAGCGGCCGGGGTGGTGCGGGTTACCCGTTCCGGCCTTGTTTCCGTCCGGTTTTTTGTGCCAAAGTGCCCGCGATTTTTGGAAAGGATGTTGTCCGATGCTCCGTTTTTCAGCCCTTGTTTTGGCATTTTGCGCGTTTGCGGCATTCGCAGACGTTTCCGCACAAGCGCAAACCCCGCGCCCGGCGGCGGACGATCCCGTCGTGGCCCGCGTCGACGGGCAGGCAATTCGGCGTTCGGAGGTGCTGGCTTTCCAGCGCGCCTTGCCGCCGCAGTTCCAGCAAGTGCCGATCGAAGCGCTGCTCGAGCCCATCGTCGACCGGCTCGTCTCGCAGAAGCTCATCGCCGCCGAAGGGCGTCGCGCCAATCTGCAGAACGACCCCGAGGTCAAAGCACGTCTAGCGCAGTTCGAAGAGCGCGTGATGCAGGAAACCGTTTTAAACCGCATGCTCGAAAGCCGCCTCAACGACGCGGCCCTGCAGGCGCGCTTTGCCGAGTACCAGAAGGAAAACCCCGGCCGCGACGAGATCCGCGCGCGCCATATTCTGGTCGCCAACGAACAGGCCGCCCAAGGGATCATCGCCGAGCTTGGCCGCGGCGGTGATTTTGCGAAGATCGCAAGCGACCGCTCGGTCGATCCGGCCGGCAAGCAGTCGGGCGGCGATCTGGGCTTCTTCGGCAAGGACGACATGGTGCCGGAATTCTGGACGGCGGCTTCCGCACTGAAAGCGGGCGAGACCACGAAAGCGCCGGTGCGCAGCCAGTTCGGCTGGCACGTGATCCGCGTCGAAGAACGCCGCGTGGTGCCCGAATCCTTCGACGAACTGCGCGAAAAGCTCGCAAGCGACATGTCGCAGGAGATCATGACGGGCTACGTCGAAGGCCTCGTCAAGAAAGCCAAGGTCGAACGCTTCGGCCTCGACGGCAAGCCGCTGCCCAAAGCGCCCTGAGCGCGCGCCTCCAATCGCAAGAGAAGCATCGATGGCCCACGCCGTTTCGCCGCTGGCACCCGCCGAATTTCCCGAAATCGGCCCGGTTGCCGGCGTGCGCTTTGCGACCGCACTGACGAGGACGCGCTACAAAGGCCGCGACGATCTGCTGCTCGCTGCGTTCGCACCCGGCACGACCGCCGCCGGCGTGTTCACGACGAACAAAATGCCGGGCGCTCCGGTCGATTGGTGCCGCAAGCTGATCGGCGGGGGCCGTGCTACCGGGCTCGTCGTCAATGCCGGCAATTCGAACGTGTTTACCGGCAAGGCCGGTGCGGCCGTGTGCCTGCAAACCGCGAAGGCGACGGCGCAGGCCCTCGGTTGCAAGCCCACCGACATTCTGCTGGCCTCGACCGGCGTGATCGGCCAAGTGCCGGACGGCGCCAAGATTGCGGGTACGGCCGCCCGTGCGGCAACAAGCCTGGGGCAGGCGGGTTTCCTCGAAGCCGCCAAAGCCATCATGACAACCGACACGTTCCCCAAGGGGGCGGTCGCCAAGGTTCGCATCGGCGGCAAGACCGTTACGGTCGCGGGCATTGCCAAGGGCAGCGGCATGATCGCGCCCAGCATGGCGACGATGCTGGCCTTCGTGTTCACCGATGCGGCTGTGTCGCCTTCCGTGCTGCGCACGCTGCTCAAAGACGCCACACACAATAGCTTCAATGCCGTGACGGTCGACAGCGACACCTCGACCTCCGACACGCTGCTCGTGTTCGCAACCGGGGCTGCCGGCAACAAGCCGATCGCGCGTGCGTCCGATCCGGCGTGCAAGGCTTTCAAAAAGGCGCTCGATGCGGTGTGCCTCGATCTTGCGATCCAGATCGCAAAAGACGGCGAGGGTGCCCAGAAACTTATACAGATCGACGTGACGGGGGCCGCGAGCGACGCTGCCGCGCGCAACATCGCAATGGCGATCGGCAATTCGCCGCTCGTCAAAACCGCGATCGCGGCGGCCGACGCCAATTGGGGTCGCATCGTGATGGCGGTCGGCAAAAGCGGCGAAAAGGCCGATCGCGACCGCCTCAAAGTGTCGATCGGCGGTACCACGATCACGCGCAACGGCGCACCGGTCGCGGGCTACGACGAAACCCCGGTGACGGCCCATATGCAGGGCCGCGACATCCGTATAGCGGTCGATATCGGCATCGGGCGCGGCAAGTCGCGCGTGTGGACCTGCGATCTCACCCACGCCTATATCGACATCAATGGCAGCTACAGAAGCTGAAGGCTGCGACGATCCGCGTCTGTCGGCGTTGCTGGCGGCGCCTGCGCGCGTATTGCTCGTCGTTGCGGCCGCTCTGATCGATGCCGACGGGCGCGTGCTGCTCGCCCGTCGCCCGCCCGGCAAGGCGATGGCGGGCTTGTGGGAGTTTCCGGGCGGCAAAGTGGGGCCGGGCGAAACGCCGGAAGCGGCCCTCATCCGCGAACTCAAAGAAGAGCTCGGGCTCGATCTTGCGCATGCGTGCCTCGCACCTTTGACCTTCGCCTCGCACCGCTATCCCGATTTCCATCTGCTGATGCCGCTCTTCGCCGCGCGCAATTGGAAAGGCACGCCCGTGCCCCGCGAGGGGCAGGAACTCGCCTGGGTGCGGCCGCTCAAAATGTCGGACTATCCCATGCCGCCGGCGGACGTGCCGCTGGTGGCGATGCTGCGCGATCTGCTTTAGCCGTCTTTGCCGACGGCATCGGCGAGACGATTGGCGGCCGAGCCAGGGCGCAGCGGCTTCTGCTGCGATTCGTGCGGCGCCCAGGCTGTGAGATTGAGGATTTGGAAGGTCGCGGGCATGCGGCCTTCTTCAGCGAACATGTCTTCGTAGATGGCGGCCGCGCGCAGCAGCGTCGAGCGGCGCGTGAAATCCTTGCGCCGCTCGGCGACTGCGTTGGCCTCGCCCATGCCGCGCAGATCGCGCATCAGATCGAGTGCGTTTTCGTAGGAGACCGTCAGCGTGTCGGCGTCGGCCACGGGCAAGGCAAAGCCCGCCCGCTGCAGCAGGGCGCCCGCGTCGCGCAAATCGGCGAACGGCGAAACGCGTGGACCCGCCCCGCCGGTCTCGGCGACTTCGGCTTCGATCAGCGCGCGCCGCAATTCGCTCAGCGTGTCGCCGCCGAGCATCGCGCACAAGAATAGGCCGTCGGGCTTCAGCACATGGCGGATCTGCAGGAGCGCTCCCGGCAGATCGTTCGTCCAATGCAGCGACAGGCAGCTCACGACCAGATCGAAACTGCCGGGCGCGAAAGGCAGGAACTCTTCGTCGGCCACGCACACCGCACTGTGCACGCCCTTCGTTTCGGTGCAGGCGCGCGCGCGCGCCGCGCGCATCATTCGCGCCGACATGTCGCATTGCACGATCGTCTGCGTGCCGGGCCGCTTGGCGAGGAGCGGAGCAAGAAAACCAGTGCGGGCACCCAGATCGAGCACGCGCGGAAACACGCGGTTGAGATCGTCGAGCCGTTCGGCCAAACGTTCGCCCGCTTCGCGAAACAGAAAATCGTGGTCGGCAAAATGGCGCGCCGCACGTTCGCGATGGCGGCGAACGATGTGCCGGTCGAAGACCTGCGGAGGAATCTGGGCGCCCATGTCGGAATTGGTAGCGCGTTTCGCGGCGTTGCGAAACCGAACATGCGCGCATCTGCATATTGACTTTGCGGTCGCGCGCGTGCTGCGATCTTTGGCTTTGAAAATCCTCGACCGCATGCAGGCGCTGTTTGCGCACGGGACCCGGGCGGCTCTCGATGCGGTGGTTCCGCCGCTGTGCCTCAATTGCCAAGCCGTGGTGGCCGAGCCTGGTGCCTTGTGTGCCGCGTGCTGGTCGCAATTCGCCTGGATCGATCGGCCCTACTGCGAGACCTGCGGCTTGCCGTTCGACTACGACCCTGGGTTCCTGGGCCGCACGGGTTTGGCTTGCGGGGCGTGCCTGTCCGCACCCCCGCCCTTCGGCAAAGCGCGCGCCGTGCTGCGCTACGATGCAGCGAGCCGCGGGCTTATCTTGGCTTTCAAGAACGCGGACCGCACGCACGCGGCCCCTGCCTTTGCACGCTGGCTTGCGCGCGCGGGCCGCGATGTGCTCGACGGTGCCGATCTGATCGCGCCGGTCCCGCTGCACTGGACGCGGCTTGCCTTCCGGCGTTTCAACCAATCGGCCCTGCTCGCCAACGCGCTGGCGCGTGTTGCGGGCATTGCCAGCGTACCCGATCTCTTGCGCCGTCAGCGCCGCACGCGCGCGCAAGGCCTGCTCGGTCGCGGCGAACGCTTGCGCAATGTGCGCCGTGCATTTGCTTTGTCGCCGCGCCATCGTGCCCGCGTGCGCGGCAAGATCGTGGTGCTGGTCGACGACGTGCTGACGACGGGGGCTACACTCGGCGAATGCGCGCGCGCCTTGCGCCGCGCCGGGGCCGCCGAAATCCGCACTTTGACACTGGCGCGCGTGGTGCGGCCCGGCGAGGGCCGGGTCTAGCGGGCGCGGCCGCAAGGGTGCTAATCTTTCCCAATCGGTTCCCCCTTTCGCGAGTTCGGGCGATGTCGAAAGTCGAGATCTACACGAGTCCTTTCTGCGGGTATTGCGCGCGCGCCAAAAGCCTTCTCGAGCGCAAAGGCGTTGCCTTCGTCGAATACGACGTATTGGCCGACACGAGTTTGCGGCCCGGCATGGAAGCGCGCGCGGGCGGGCGCACATCGGTGCCGCAGATTTTCATCGACGACAAACATGTCGGCGGCTGCGACGATCTCTACGCGCTCGATGCCGCCGGCAAGCTCGATCCGCTGCTGAAAGCGGCCTAGATCCGATCGCGCACGGCCGCGATGCGCTGCACGAGTGCGGGGCGCGGGCTGTCGATATAGCCGTGCATATAGGCAACGACGCGCAAATGCGGCGTGAACGCGTTCAGAAGTTCGTTGTCGTTCAGCAGAAAATCCGGATTGTCGGGCTTGCCGTACTGGCCGTTGCCGCGCGCGAACGTCTCGTAGATCAAAGCTCCGCCCGGTGCGACGCTCGCGGCGAGCGCCCCAAACAGCGGTCGGTGGAGATAGTTCGTTACCACCACGCCGGCAAATTGCCGCCCCGGCAGCGGCCAGGGCTGGTCGTCTTCAAGGTCGGCGCGCTGGGCATCGATGCCGGCAAGGGCGATTAGGGCGCCGATATCGCGGTCGATTGCGGTCACGCGATGGCCGCGATCGGCAAAGAATTTGGCGTGCCGTCCGCCGCCGGCCGCAACGTCGAGCACCGTTCCGCCTGCGGGGATCAGCCCCGCATGCGCAACGATCCAGGAAGAGGGTTCGGACAGATGCGCGTGGCCGGAACGCGGGGGCTCTTGCATGTCTTGCCTTTGGCGGAGGGTAGCCCCAAATATAGCGCATGATACTGTTCGATCTGCAATGCGCGAAGAAACACGTCTTCGAAAGCTGGTTCAAAGACAGTGCGGCTTACGTGCGCCAGGCAAAACGCGGCCTGGTGACGTGCCCCTATTGCGGCTCGGCGAAGGTCGAAAAGGCGCTGATGGCGCCGCGCCTTGCCGGTACCAAAAAAAGCCGGAAGAAGACGGCGGAGATTTCAGCGTCGCCGGTGGCTGTGGCCGCGAGTCCGGCAACGGAGAAGGCTGCCGAATTGCATCGCCAATTGGCGCAATTGCGCCAGCATATCGAGACGAATTTCGATCCGGTGGGCGACAAATTCGCCGAAGAGGCGCGCAAGATCCATTACGGCGAGGCCGAGCAGCGCAACATCTACGGCCGCACGACCGCCGAGGAGGCGCAAGAACTCGCCGACGAGGGCGTGGAGTTTGCTCCCGTTCCGTGGCTGCCCGACAAAAACGCGTAAAGCTTAGGCTTTAACCGCGAAGGCCATGTAGTTGACGTCGAGGTCGCGCGACAGGCGCCAGACGTCGAGGATCGGGTTGTAGGCAACGCCCGTAAGGTGCGTGACGGCGAGGCCCGGTGCTCGCAACGCGTCGCTCATCTCGCCAGGGCGCACGAATTTGGACCATTCATGCGTACCGCGCGGCAGCCAGCGCAGCACATATTCCGCCCCCACGATCGCGAGCAGGAACGCTTTGGGCGTGCGATTGAGCGTTGCAACAACCATCGCGCCGCCCGAACGCACGAGCGTGCCGCAGCTGCCCAAGAAGCCTGCGACGTCGGCGACGTGCTCGACCACTTCGAGCGACAGCACGGCGTCGAATTTTTCGCCGGCCGCGACGAGGTCTTCGGCGGTGGTATGGCGATAGTCGATCGCAAGCCCCATGCGCTCGGCATGGTTGGACGCGATGCCGATGTTTTTGGCCGAGGCGTCGATGGCCACCACATTGGCGCCGAGCCGCGCCATCGGTTCGGCGACGAGTCCGCCGCCGCATCCGATATCGAGCAGACGCAAACCCGCAAGCGGCTTGGCCGACAAGGGATCGCGGCCGAAATGTTGGGCCAGCCGGTCGCGGATATAGGCTAAGCGCACCGGGTTGAATTTGTGCAGCGGTTTGAATTTCCCGGTGGGATCCCACCATTCGTCGGCCATCGCGGCAAAACGCGCGATTTCCGCGGGATCGACCGAGCTGCCGGCCGCCGCATCGGGAGGGACCAGGACAGGGGCCACCGCAGGGGATTCGGTCAAACGCGCGCACTCCTTGAAACGGGCAAACGGACGCGTGGGCAACGACTTGCCCTGGGACCCGCAAACCTTTAGATAAGGCGCAGTCGCGGTCGGGGCAAGAGCGGTTCCGCTGCACCTTTCCCAAGTCTCTGAGCGGAAAGGGCTTTCTTCGAATCGGTTTGGATCTGCGCAATGGCACGTTTGGTTCTCAAATTCGGCGGCACTTCGGTTGCAAACATCGAGCGCATCCGCAACGCGGCTGTGCACGTCAAACGCGCGGTCGAGGCCGGGCACGAGGTGGCCGTCGTCGTCTCCGCGATGTCGGGTGTGACCAACCAGCTCGTGGCCTGGGTCAACGAGATCTCGAAATTCTACGACCCACGCGAATACGATGCGGTCGTTGCAACGGGCGAGCAGGTCACAAGCGGCCTCATGGCGCTTACGCTGCAGGAGATGGGCCTCAAGGCGCGCTCCTGGCAGGGCTGGCAAATTCCGCTGCGCACCGATGCCACGCACTCCAAAGCGCGCATCGAAGGTATCGATACCGACGGTCTGTCGGCCGCTCTTGCGGCGGGCGAAGTCGCGGTCGTGGCGGGCTTCCAGGGTGTGGCCGAGGGCGCGCGCGTGACCACGCTCGGGCGCGGCGGTTCAGACACTTCGGCCGTGGCGCTGGCGGCCGCGCTCAAGGCCGCGCGCTGCGACATCTACACCGACGTCGATGGCGTCTACACGTGCGATCCGCGCATCGTGCCAAAGGCGCGCAAGCTCGACAAAATCACCTACGAAGAAATGCTCGAAATGGCTTCGCTCGGCGCCAAGGTGCTGCAGACGCGGTCGGTCGAGCTAGCCATGAACCATCGCGTGCGCGTGCAGGTCCTCTCGAGCTTCGAGGACAAGCCCGGCACGCTGGTCGTCGATGAGGAAGAGATCGTGGAAAAGCAAGTTGTGAGTGGGATCGCCTATAGCCGGGACGAGGCGAAAGTCACTTTGACCAAAGTCGCCGACCGGCCGGGCGTTGCTGCTGCCATTTTCGGGCCGCTCGCCGATGCGGCCATCAATGTCGACATGATCGTCCAGAACATCTCGGACGACCGCAAGGCGACCGACCTCACCTTCACGGTCGGCAAGGCCGATCTCGACCGCTGCGTGAAGCTGCTGGGCGAGCAGAAGGCAAGCCTTGGCTATGCCGAGCTCAAGCCGGATCCCAACGTCGTCAAAGTGTCCGTGATCGGCGTCGGCATGCGCAGCCATGCCGGTGTCGCACTCGCGATGTTCCGCACGCTCGCCGAGAAGGGCATCAACATCCAGGTCATCTCGACGTCGGAGATCAAGATCTCCGTGCTGATTGGCGCCGAGTATCTGGAGCTTGCGCTGCGGGCACTCCACACCGCTTACGGGCTCGACGCGGCATGACCGAAATGCCGCCCGCCGCCGAGATCGCAGCCCGGCGCCAGCTCGACCGGCTATGGGCGCGCGGCAACGCATTCTTGGGCACGAAAGTGGCCATCATGGGCGGTGCGATGACCTGGGTGTCGGAGCGCAACCTGGTCGCGGCCATTTCGAATGCGGGTGGTTTCGGCGTGCTGGCTTGCGGCTCGATGCCGCCAGCGTTGCTTGAGGCCGAAATCGCGGCGACGAGAAAACTTACCGACCGGCCCTTCGGCGTCAATCTGATCGTCATGCATCCGCAGCTCGCCGAGCTTGCGCGCGTGTGCGTTGCAGCCAAGGTCGGGCATGTGGTGCTCGCCGGCGGCATGCCGACGGCCGAGATCATCAAGATCCTCAAAGACGGCGGTGCCAAGATCATCGGCTTTGCGCCTGCTTTGGTGATCGGCAAAAAACTCGTGCGCTCGGGCATCGACGCGCTCGTGATCGAGGGCATGGAAGCAGGCGGGCATATCGGTGCGGTCTCGACGGCTGTGCTTGCCCAGGAGATCCTGCCCGCCATCCGCGACGTGCCGGTGTTCGTGGCCGGCGGTATCGGTCGCGGCGAAGCGATTCTGTCGTTCCTCGAAATGGGAGCCGCCGGCGTGCAGCTCGGCACGCGCTTCGTGTGCGCGGACGAGTGCGTCGCACACCCCGATTTCAAGAAGGCCTTCATCCGCGCTTCGGCGCGCGACGCGGTTCCGTCCGTGCAGCTCGATCCGCGCTTCCCTGTGATCCCGGTGCGTGCCCTTGCCAACAAAGCGACCGCCGCTTTCATGGCCACACAGCGCACCGTGATCGACAAGGTCGACCGCGGCGAGCTCGACATGAAGGCAGCCCAGCTCGAAATCGAGCATTTCTGGGCCGGTGCTTTGCGCCGGGCCGCTGTCGACGGCGATATCGAGAACGGCTCGCTGATGGCCGGCCAGTCGGTCGGGCTGGTCACGCAAGCCCAGCCGACGGAAGCGATCATCGCCGAGCTCGTCGGCCAGGCGCTGGCGGCGCTTGCCGCACGCGCGCGCGACGCCGCCGTAGCCAGCGCCGAAGCCGGAGCCGCGTAATGCAGGCGACGCTCGGGCCCGGTGCGACGCGCCGCCTGCTCAAGCGTCTGCGCGACATGATGGCGGCGGCCGGTACGGCCCAACAGCGCCTCGACCGCATCGTCAAGATCATCGCCGCCGACCTTATCGCCGAAGTCTGCTCGGTCTATGTGATGCGCGCGGGTCAAGTGCTCGAGCTGTTCGCGACCGAAGGCCTCAATCCGGACGCCGTCCACAAAACGCGCCTGCGCGTGGGCGAGGGCCTCGTCGGCGAAATCGCGCAGACTGCGCGCACATTGGCGCTGGCCGACGCGCAGTCGCATCCAAATTTCGCGTATCGCCCCGAAACGGGCGAAGAAATCTACCATTCGCTGATGGGCGTGCCGATCCTGCGCGCGGGCCGCACCTTGGGCGTGCTCGTGCTGCAGAACCGCACCTACCGCGAATACACCGACGAAGAAGCCGAAGCGCTGCAAACGGTGGCGATGGTGCTGGCCGAGCTTGTGGCGGGCGGCGAACTCATCGGTCCGGCCGAAATGCTGCGCGTGGACGATGCCGGGGCGGGGACCAGCGACCGCATCGAAGGTCTGCCGCTCAACGAAGGCATTGCCATCGGTACGGCCGTTCTGCATCAGCCGCGCGTGTCGGTGCGCCAGATGGTGGCCGACGACCCGCAGGCCGAAGCGCGCCGCCTGCGCGAAGCGATGAGCGGCATGCGCGTCGATATCGACCGCATTTTCCAGACTTCGGGCCTGTCCGAAGGCGACGAGCGGTGGGAGATCCTCGAAACATACCGCATGTTCGCCGAAGACCGCGGCTGGCTTCAGCGCATCAGCGAGGCGATCGAGACCGGCCTCACGGCCGAAGCTGCCGTGCAGAAGGTGCAGGAAGACAACCGCGCGCGCATGGTGCAGATCCCCGATCCGTACTTGCGCGAGCGCATCGCCGATTTCGACGATCTCGCCAATCGGCTGTTACGCCATCTCACCGGCGACCGCACGGCGGCGGACGCGGCCGACCTGCCCGACGACACGGTGCTGGTGGCGCGTTCCTTAGGCCCGGCCGAACTCCTCGAATACGACAGGCGCAAACTCAAAGGCGTGGTGCTCGAAGAAGGGTCGCCCACGGCGCATGTGGCGATTATCGCACACGCGCTCGACCTGCCGATGGTCGGGCGCCTCTCCGATCTCGTCGCGCGCGTCGAGGCGGGCGATACGATTGTCGTCGACGGCGGCTTCGGCCAAGCGATCTTGCGCCCCAGCGACGACGTGCGCGAGACGTTTTCCGCAGCGATTCGCCAGCGCGAAGCGCTACGTCAAGGCTATGCCGCGATCCGCAAGCTGCCCGCCGTCACCAAAGACGGCACGCCGATCTCGCTGAACATGAATGCGGGTCTTGTCATCGACATCGACAATCTCGCCGAGAGCGGGGCCGACGGCGTGGGGCTCTACCGCACCGAAATTCCGTTCATGATCCGCACGTCGATGCCCGACGTGGTCGAGCAGACCGATCTTTACCGGCGCATCCTCGACCGCGCGCAGGGGCGCCCGGTCGTGTTTCGCACGCTCGATATCGGCGGCGACAAACTTTTGCCCTACATGGAAAACACGCCGCAGGAAAATCCGGCGATGGGCTTGCGCGCCGTGCGCCTCACGCTCGAGCGGCCGGCGATTTTGCGCGAGCAAGTACGCGGGCTTTTGCGCGCGGCGGCCGGGCGCAGGCTCGACCTCATGTTTCCAATGGTCGCAGACGTAGCCGAGTTCGATGCGGCCAAGGAACTCGTCCAGATCGAAATCGCGCGCGAGCGCAAACGCGGCCGCAGTCTGCCCGATCCTATCCACATCGGCACGATGATGGAGGTGCCGTCGCTCTACTGGCAGCTGCCGCAACTTCTGAAGCGCGCCGATTTTCTGTCGATCGGCTCGAACGATCTGTTGCAGTTCTTTTTCGCCTGCGACCGCGGCAATCCGGAAATGGCCGGGCGCTACGACGCGCTCTCGCCGCCGGTGTTGCGCTTCTTTCGCGCGATCGCGGCCGAGTGCGACGCCGCCAACGTGCCGCTGTCTTTGTGCGGCGACATGGGCGGCCGCCCGCTCGAGGCAATGGCGCTGATCGGTGTGGGTTTCCGACGCCTGTCGATGCCGTTTCCGGCGATCGGGGCGGTCAAAGCGATGGTGCGCAGCCTCGATTTGCCGCCTTTGGCAAAATATCTCGAAGAGTTGTGCCGCCTTGCAGATCATTCGGTGCGCAAAAAGCTGCAGGATTTCGCGCGCGACCACAATATCCCCGTTTGAGGGGGTAAATCCGCTTTTTCGCAGTGCGGCAAGGAGTTGCCCGTTTTCCGGCGTTTTGCTACAAAGACGGTGGAAATTGGTTGTCCAGGCCGAAAAATGTTCGGCCTTCCGTTGGGAAAGTCCGCTTGTCGAGCGATAGCAACGATCCGACCGCGCAATTGCGCAACACCTCGGTGCGGGCACCTCGTGCAAACGCCAGCGTGGGCGAATTGCTGCGTGCCGAGCGCGAACGGCGCGGCTGGCAGATCGTCGATATCGCGCGCCAACTCAAGATCCGTCGCTTGATGCTCGATGCGATCGAAACCGGGCGCCATCAGGATCTGCCGCGCGGTGCTTATGCCGCGGGCTTCGTGCGCGCGTATGCCGATTTCCTCGAACTCGACAGCACCGAACTCGTGCGCCGTTTTCGTGCCGAGACGAGCGGCCTGGAAGAGCGCGCCGAACTTTCGTTCCCCACGCCGATCAACGAAACGCGGCTGCCGGGCTCGCTCGTGGTCGCCAGCGCTCTGCTCGCGGCCGTGCTCTCTTACGGCGGCTGGTACTATCATACGCTCGACAATCGCACGCCTGCTCAGCGCGTGACGGCCGTGCCCGAAACGCTCGCCGCCCGCGTGCCGGCACCCGAGCCGCTGCCGCCGCGCAGCAACGGCTTGTCGTCGAGCGAAGCGCGCGCGGGCGCGCTCCCGCAGCCCATCCCGTCGCCGGTGCTCGAAGCGCCAGCACCGCTGCCGCCCGCCGCTTTCGTGCCGACCCCGGCCGCTCCGGCCACACAACTCGCGGCTTTGCCGCCGTCTGCCGCGCCGGCATCGGCAGCACCGGCTCCGGCGGCCGAGGGCCCGCGCAGCTTCGGCGAGCTGCAGGAAGGCCGCATTGTCATTCGCGCGACGTCGGACAGCTGGACGCAAATTCGCGACGCTGCGGGCAACATCGTGTTCTCGCGCATCTTGCGCGCTGGCGAGAGCTACAACGCACCCGACCGCGAGGGCCTCGCTCTGTGGACCGGCAATGCCGGCGGCCTCGATATTCGCGTCGATGGGCGATTGGTGCCGGCGATCGGCCGCGTGGGCTTCGTCCAGCGCAGCGTGCCGCTCGATCCTGTGCGCCTCGTGGCCGGTACGGCCGCCCCGCCCGAGCCGCCGCGCCCTGTTGCCCCGCCGCCGTCGGCAGCCCCTGCTTTGGCGCCCGCCCCGGCCCCTGCTTCGGACCCCGTGTCGGACGGCTCGCCTGGGTGACCTTGGTTGGGTTATAAGAGAGGCCTGAACGCGCCTCCGCCGCCAATGCGAGCAAACCTGCCATGAGCATCCGCCCCTATCGCCAGATCCTTCGTCGCAAATGCCGCCAGATCATGGTCGGCAAAGTGCCGGTCGGCGGCGACGCGCCGATCACCGTGCAGACGATGACCAACACGCTGACCTCCGACGTCGATGCAACGGTCGCACAGATCCGGGCTGCCGAAGCGGCAGGGGCCGACATCGTGCGTGTCTCGTGCCCCGACGAAGAGTCGACCGCGGGCCTTGCCAAGATCATCCCGCAGGTCAGCGTGCCGATCGTGGCGGACATCCATTTCCACTACAAACGCGCCATCGAATCAGCCAAGGCCGGGGCGGCGTGCTTGCGCATCAATCCCGGCAATATCGGCTCGAAGGAACGCGTGCGCGAGGTCGTGAAGGCGGCCAAGGATTACGGCTGCTCGATTCGTATCGGCGTCAATGCGGGCTCGCTCGAGCGCGAATTGCTCGACAAATACGGCGAGCCGTGCCCCG
Organism: Magnetospirillum sp.; assembly: GCA_027532905.1. Taxonomy (NCBI): domain Bacteria; kingdom Pseudomonadati; phylum Pseudomonadota; class Alphaproteobacteria; order Rhodospirillales; family Rhodospirillaceae; genus Magnetospirillum; species Magnetospirillum sp. The sequence continues at coordinate 97,897 of JAPZUA010000004.1, read as the reverse complement.
AAGCGATGGTCGAGAGTGCGCTCAACCACGCCAAATATCTCGAAGACGAAGATTTCCGCGAATTCAAGATCAGCTGCAAAGCCTCGGACGTGTTCCTGGCCGTAGCGGCCTATCAGCAGCTCGCCGAGGCGTGCGACTATCCTTTGCATCTTGGCATCACCGAGGCGGGTGCGCTGCGCATGGGCACGGTCAAGTCGGCGATCGGCTTGGGCTCGTTGCTGTGGGCCGGGATCGGCGACACGATCCGCGTGTCGCTGTCGGCCGATCCGGTCGAGGAAGTCAAAGTCGGCTACGACATGTTGAAGGCGCTGGGCCTGCGCCGGCGCGGCGTCACGGTCATTGCGTGCCCGTCCTGCGCACGCCAGCAATTCGACGTGATCAAGACCGTCGAGCGGCTTGAGGAGCGTTTGAGCGCCATCACCGTGCCGATGACGCTGTCGGTAATCGGCTGCGTGGTCAACGGCCCCGGCGAAGCGCGCGAGACCGATATCGGCTTCACCGGCGGGGGCAACGGGACGCACATGGTCTACGTGGCGGGCCAACAAGACCACCGCCTCAAAGACGGCGACATCGTCGAGCATCTGGCGCAGATGGTCGAAAAGCGCGCGGCCGAACTTCTTGCCCAAGCGGCCGAGACTGCTGCGGGCGAGAAAGCCGCCGAATGACGGACCCCGCCCCGCCGCCGGCTTTTTTGTAGCGAGGCCCCCAGCGATGGAGACGCGTGCGGCACGCGCCCGGCTGGGCGTCGTGGGCGCCAATCACCGTTCGAGTTCTGCAGCCACGCGCGACGCGTTGTTCGTGCCGGACGGCGAATTGCGCGGTGTTCTAGCCGAATTGCGACGCATGGGCCTCGGCCAAGCCGTGCTGATCTCGACCTGCGACCGCGTGGAAGTGCAGTTCGCACACGACGATCCCAATGCGGCAGCCGACATCGTGCGTCAGACCTTCGCCGATCGCTTGGGCCATGCGCCGGGGCGCGAACTTTACGCGCACGCGGATGCCGATGCGCTTCGGCATGTGTTTGCCGTGGCTTGCTCGCTCGACAGCCAGGTGATCGGCGAACCGCAGGTGCTGGGCCAACTCAAAGCCGCGCACGCGCTGTCGCGCGAGATGGGCCTCGTGGGTGCCGAACTCGAAGCCGCACTCGCACATGCCTATTCGGCGGCCAAACGCGTGCGCAGCGAAACCGCGATCGGCGAACGGCCCGTGTCGCTTGCCGCCGCTGCGGCGGCCGTCGCGCGCGACGTGCACGGCGATCTCAAGCAATGTGCAGGGCTCCTGCTGGGGCTTGGCGAGATGGGCGAATTGCTGGTCGAGCATTTCCGCCGCAGCGGGCTCAAGCAATTGGCGGTCGCAGCACCGGCGGCAGCGCGCGCAGGCGAGCTTGCGCGCCGCTTGGAGGCGCATCACGTGCCGCTCGACCAGATCGGCGAGGCGCTTGTGGGGGCCGATCTTGTGGTCACCGCTCTCGGCACCGGGCGTATTGCGATCGACGGTGCGGCCACGCTTGCCGCCTTGCGCAAGCGCAGGCGGCGGCCGATCCTGTTTCTCGATTTGGGCGTGCCGGAAGACGTGGCGCGCGAGGTCGAAAAGATCGACGGTGCCTATCGCTACGGTATCGACGATCTTGAGGGCCTTGCCCTCAAAGGCCGCGATGCGCGCGAAGCGGCCTTCGGCGAGGCGGTCGCGATCGTCGATGCAGAGCTTGCGGCGTTCCAGCGCGCCCTTGCCGTGCGCGAGGCGTCGGGCACCATCGTGGCATTGCGCCGGCATTTCGAAAGCGAGCGCTTGCGCGTGCTGGCTGAAAAGCCCGACGATCCGGCGCGCGCGACCGAGCTTCTCGTCCATCGCCTGCTGCATGCGCCGACCGCCCTGCTGCGCGAACTTGCCGCCGACGGCACGCCCGCCAGCCTTGAGGACGAAGCGCTGATTGCCCGCGCTTTCGGCCTCGACAAACCGGAGAACAAGAAGTGAGTTTCGACGCTAGTCTCGACAAAGTCGTTTTCCGCTATCGCGAACTGGGCGACATCCTGTCCAGCGGCACAGCCGATTCCAAAAGCCTCGCCAAGCTTTCCAAGGAATATTCCGATCTTGGCCCCGTGGTCGCGTCGATCGAAACGCTGGCCAAAGCCAAAGCCGAAATGCTCGAGCTCGAAGCCTTGCGCAGCGGCGACGACGCCGAAATGCGCGCAATGGCCGAGCAGGAGTTTTTCGTGCTGAAGGCGCGCCTGCCCGAGATGGAGCGCGATCTGCAGGCGATGCTGCTGCCCAAGGACGCGGCCGACGAGAAGAACGCCATTCTCGAAGTGCGCGCAGGGACCGGCGGCGACGAGGCCGCCTTGTTCGCGTCCCAGCTTTTCCGCATGTATCAGCGCTACGCGCAATTGCGCGGCTGGCGCTTCGAGGTCATGGAAATCGGCGAAACGGGCCTCGGCGGCTATCGCGACGCGACGGCCAATATTTCGGGTGCAGGCGTGTTCGCGCGGCTCAAGTTCGAATCGGGCGTGCATCGGGTCCAGCGCGTGCCGCAAACGGAAGCAAGCGGGCGCATCCACACATCGACCGCGACCGTCGCGGTGCTGCCCGAGGCCGAAGAGGTGGACGTGCAGATCGAAGAAAAGGATCTGCGCATCGACATCTTCCGATCGAGCGGCCCCGGCGGCCAGTCGGTCAACACGACCGACAGCGCGGTGCGCATCACGCACATGCCGACCGGCATCGTGGTGCAGCAGCAGGACGAAAAATCGCAGCACAAGAACAAAGCCAAGGCGATGAAGATTCTGCGCGCGCGCATCTACGAGGCCGAGCGTGCGCGCACCGATGCACTTCGCGCCGCCGACCGCAAAGGCCAGGTCGGCTCGGGCGACCGCTCGGAGCGCATCCGCACCTACAATTTTCCGCAAGGCCGCGTGAGCGACCATCGCATCAATCTCACGATCTACGAGATCGACAAGGTCATGGAAGGCGAGCTCGACCGCTTCGTCGACGCGCTGATCGCGGAGGATCGTGCCGCCAAGCTCGCCGAGCTCGGGTAAAAGCCGATGGGTTCCATGCGGCTCGATGTACTGATGCGCGATCTCACGCGGACGATGGCAACTGCCGAAATCGACAATCCGCGGCTCGAAGCGCGCCTTATCGCCATGACGGCAAGCGGCTTGGGGCTCGAGGCGATGATCGCCTATCCCGACACGCCGATCGACCCGGAGGCGTGCGCCTACGCCTATGCGCTAGCCGAAGCGCGCGTGTTGGGGGCACCCTCGGCCTATCTCGTCGGGCGCAAGGAGTTCTGGAGCCTCGATTTCAAGGTCTCGAGCGCCACGCTCGTGCCGCGCCCCGACAGCGAGACGCTTGTGTCGGCCGCCCTCGAATTTGCCGAAGGCCGCGACTGGACGGGCCGCGTGCTCGATCTGGGGACGGGCTCGGGGTGCCTGTTGCTGGCGTTTTTGTCCGAGCGGCGTTTGGCGCGCGGGCTCGGCATCGATGCGAGTGCCGAAGCGCTCGAAATTGCCGCCGCCAATGCGGTGTCGCTGGGGCTCGCATCGCGCGCGTCGTTCGTCTGTGCCAATTGGACCAGTGCTTTGCGTGCCAGTTTCAATCTCGTCCTCGCCAATCCGCCTTACATCCGGGCAAGCGATATCGACGGGTTGGGCCTCGAAGTGCGCGATTTCGAACCGATCGAAGCGCTCGACGGCGGCCCGGACGGCTTGATGTGCTACCGCGCGATCCTCGCCGATCTGCCGCGTGTGATGGCGCCGGGCGCACGCGTTTTTTTCGAGGTCGGACAAGGGCAGGCAGCCGATGTGGCCGCTCTGTGCGCCAAGGCAGGCCTGGCGCCGATCCGGCTTTATCGCGATTTGGCTGGCATCGAGCGCTGCGTGGTGGCCGAAAAAAACCGCTTGGATTGAAGGGGGCAGGGGTCTAGTTTCCGGGCTGCAGGTTCGTTTTCGAACCAGCGGCGGCCCTTGAGATTTAAGGGCGCCGCGCGACCGGGATCGCGGCCTTCAGCGCCCCTCCTCGTCGTCCCATCCCAGAATGAAATCGCGCATGCGGGCAATGCTGCCCGACATGCCGAAGTTTTCGCCACAACACGAGGAACGACGATGAAACGGCAGCGCAATCGCGGCGGGCACAGCAACAATTATCGCGGCGGAGGGGGCGGCGGCGGTGGGGGCGGTGGTGGTGGTGGTGGTGGTGGGGGCGGCGGCGGTGGTGGGGGCAATCGCTCGAACGTGCCGTTCCGCGCCCAGACGTTCGACTCGAACGGGCCGGATGTGCGCATCCGCGGCAATGCCTATCAGGTGCTCGAAAAGTATCTCGCCCTGGCGCGCGATGCCTCGGCCAGCGGCGACCGCATTGCGGCTGAAAATTTCTATCAGCACGCCGAACATTATTTCCGTCTGATCAATGCCAACCAGGAGCCCTATCCGCCGCAGCGTCCGCAGGGCGGGCTGCAGCAGCAGGCGGCCTATACGGGCGATCCGAACGCGGGCAACGGCACGCCCACGGCGCCTACGGGCGAGTTGCCGGGCGTTGGGCCGCAGCCCACAATGCCGGGACCGGTGGTGGTGCACACGAACCAGCCGCAGCCGCCGCAAGGCGACATGCAGGCGGCAGGTCCCGTCCCGTCCTTCATGGGCAATCCGCCCGACGAAGGCCGCGGCTAATCAGACAAGCGTAACTTCGTCGCCGGGGGCGATTTCGCCGCCGGCGACGATTTCGGCAAACACGCCGCAATCGATGTGGCGGAATCCGTCCTGCAGCAGGCGGGGCACGTTCATGTCCCGCTGCGCGGTTGCAGGATTCACACTCGTGGCAGGGCAGCGGTCGATGCGGTCGAGCACGCGCAGCCGCGCTTGGCCGACGACGATCTCGCGCCCGAGCCAGTCGAACTCCTCCCAGGCGCGCGTTCCCGCGATATAGAGATTGGCGCGAAAGCGCAGCGGATCGACGGGCGCGCGCGCCACGCGCTCGATGTCGGCAATGCTCGCAAGGCCTATCAGCGACACGACCTTGCGCGCCGTGTCCGAGAACATATGGCCGGGGGCCTCGACCAGTTTCGGGCTGCCGCGCGACTCCGATCCCATGAAGGCCGCAAAAAACTGTTCGACCAGCGTGCGGCCGGTTTGCGTCGAAATATCGGCGCGCACGACCTGGCGGCCGTTGCGCTCGATGGTGAGCGTTCCGGTCGCGTCGTCGAAAACGGTTCGCAACAGCGCCAGACGCTCGTTCTTGGCGAGCATCAGAAAATTGTGCTTGGGCATCCAGGCGGGCGCCTCAGCATCGAACGCGGTCGAGCCGTGCGCAATCGCAAATCGCCTATCGCCTGCAATGCCTTGGCCCGCAACGACGGCGGTTCGCGCAAGCTTTTCGGGGCTCAGCCCCTTGACCGGATAGCGGTAGATTTGATCGACGGAAAAACCCATGGCGCTAGCCTACATGGGGGTTTTCCGACGTCAACCGATTCGGCGGCCTGCGGTGGGAAGCCGCACTTGCGGCACGGTTTTTACTCGCCATATGGTTTTTGGGGATGCTCGCTTGAGGTCCCCGGCACGCCTGTCCGCCCGCGATGGGGGACCTTTCAGAAGGACGCCGCGACCATGGATTTGAACAAATACACCGACCGCGCCAAGGGTTTCCTGCAGAACACGCAAACCCTGGCCCAGCGCAGCACGCACCAGCGCGTAACGCCCGAACACCTCCTGAAAGCCTTGCTCGACGATCCCGAAGGGCTTGCAGCCGGGCTCGTTGCCGCCGCCGGCGGCAACGTCGCCGTTGCGTCGGCCGAAAACGATGCTGCGCTGGCCAAATTGCCGACGATTGAAGGCAGCGGGGCAGGCCAGATCTATTTGGCCCCCGAATTGGCCAAAGTGTTCGAGCAGGCCGAAGTAATTGCCAAAAAATCCGGCGACCAGTTCGTGACGGTCGAGCGCTTGCTGCTGGCGGTCGCCCTGCAGAAGGGCACGCCAGCCGCCGATGCGCTTGCCAAAGCCAAGGCGACACCGGAAGCCATCAATCGCGCGATCGAGGATCTTCGCAAGGGCCGCAAAGCCGATACGGCGGGTGCTGAAGACCAGTACGAGGCGCTCAAGAAATACGCGCGCGATCTCACCCAGGCCGCGCGCGACGGCAAACTCGACCCTGTGATCGGCCGCGACGAAGAGATCCGGCGCACGATCCAGGTTCTGGCGCGCCGTACCAAGAACAACCCGGTGCTGATCGGCGAGCCGGGCGTGGGCAAAACCGCGATCGTCGAGGGTCTTGCCCAGCGCATCGTCAATGGCGACGTGCCCGAATCGCTCAAAGACAAGCGCCTCCTGTCGCTCGATCTTGGGGCCATGATCGCGGGGGCCAAATACCGCGGCGAATTCGAGGAGCGCCTGAAGGGCGTTCTGGCCGAAATCGCATCGGCCCAGGGCGACGTTGTGCTGTTTATCGACGAATTGCACACGCTTGTGGGGGCGGGCAAAGCCGACGGCGCCATGGATGCGTCGAACATGCTGAAGCCGGCCCTCGCGCGCGGCGACCTGCATTGCGTGGGCGCAACCACGCTCGACGAATACCGCAAGCATATCGAGAAGGATGCGGCGCTCGCGCGGCGCTTCCAACCTGTTTTTGTGGCCGAGCCCACGGTCGAGGACACGATTTCGATCCTGCGCGGCCTCAAGGAAAAATACGAAACGCACCATGGCGTGCGCATCACCGACAGCGCCATCGTCGCGGCTGCCACACTTTCGAATCGCTATATTTCCGAGCGTTTCCTGCCCGACAAGGCCATCGACCTCATCGACGAGGCGGGCAGCCGCATGCGCATGGCGGTCGACAGCAAGCCCGAATCGATCGACGAAATCGACCGCCGCATCCTCCAGCTCAAGATCGAGCGCGAAGCGCTGAAGCGCGAGACCGATGCGGCTTCGCGCGACCGGCTGCAGAAGCTCGACACGGAGCTGGCAACGCTCGAGGCGCAGTCTGCGGACCTCACGCGCCGCTGGCGTTCCGAGAAAGAGTCGCTGCAAGGCGGCCAGCGCGTGAAAGAACGGCTCGAAGCCGCACGCGCCGAGTTCGAGGCGGCCCAGCGCAAGGGCGATCTTGCGCGCGCCTCCGAGCTCAAATACGCGACCATTCCAGCCCTCGAAAAACAGCTTGAGAGCGGGCGCAGTGCGGGTGCCGACGCAACGCCGCGCCTGCTCAACGAAGAAGTGACCGAGGCCGACATCGCGGCCGTCGTGTCGCGCTGGACCGGCGTGCCGGTCGACAAAATGCTGTCCGGCGAGCGCGAAAAGCTGCTGTCGATGGAAAGCACTTTGCAATCGCGCGTGGTTGGCCAAAGCGAAGCGGTCGCCGCTGTGTCGGAAGCCGTGCGGCGCGCGCGGGCCGGCCTCCAGGATCCCAATCGGCCGATCGGCTCGTTCCTGTTTCTGGGGCCGACGGGCGTGGGCAAAACCGAGCTGACAAAGGCGTTGGCTGCATTTCTGTTCAACGACGACAGCGCTTTGCTGCGCATCGACATGTCCGAATACATGGAGAAACACGCCGTCTCGCGGCTGATCGGCGCACCGCCCGGCTATGTCGGCTACGACGAGGGCGGGGCGTTGACCGAAGCCGTGCGCCGTCGCCCCTACCAGGTGATTCTGTTCGACGAAGTCGAGAAGGCGCATCCGGACGTATTCAATATCCTGTTGCAGGTTCTCGACGACGGCCGTTTGACCGACGGGCAGGGCCGCACGATCGATTTCAAGAATACGTTGATCGTGCTGACCAGCAATCTTGGCAGCGACGCGATCGCAGCACTCAAAGAGGACGACGATGTCGAACTCGCGCGCGCGAGCGTGATGAACGTTGTCCAACGCGCGTTCCGCCCCGAATTCCTCAATCGGCTCGACGATATTTTGCTGTTCCG